>JAHYJM010000002.1 GCA_019428945.1 Bacillota bacterium
TTCCGATCTTCAAAAGCCTTGATTCAGATCTTAGCTCTATCTGAATACGTATCGATCCCCCCTATACATTTTTGTTATCCCCGGTATAAAGATGGCAGGCCACCTGGTGTCCCACTGATAGATTAATCATATCCGGGCTTATTACTCTGCATTTATCCATTATCTCCGGACACCTGGTGTGAAATGCACAGCCCGGGGGAGGATCAATCGGGCTGGGAATTTCACCTCTGAGAACCGCTGCAGCTGTTTTTTCTTCGGGATCAGCGACCGGAATAGACTTAATCAAAGCTTTGGTGTAAGGGTGTTTAGGATAATCAAAAAGGTTATCGCCTGAAGCTATTTCAACTATTTTACCGAGATACATCACGGCAACACGATCGCTTATATGTTTAACAACATTTAGATCATGAGATATGAAAATATATGTGAGATTAAGCCTATCTTTTAAATCTTTGAATAAATTGATCACCTGGGCTTGAATTGAGACATCAAGCGCCGATACAGGCTCATCGGCTATAATAACCTGCGGATCAAGGGCCAGAGCGCGGGCTATACTTATCCTCTGTCTCTGACCGCCGCTGAACTCATGAGCAAAACTGTCAATATACTGCTCTCTTAAGCCGACCAGTGATAATAATTCCCTCACTTTTTCTTCCCTGCTTTTCCTGTTACCTATTTTATGGATGATTAATGGCTCGGAGACGAGTTTTAATACTTTCCATTTGGGATTTAAAGAGGAATAGGGGTCCTGATAAACAGCCTGTACATTACGCCGGTATTCTTTTAAAGCGGTTGGATCCATTTCATAAATATTGTCTCCCCTGTAGCACACCTCTCCGGAAGTGGGCGGTTCTACATTCAATAAAAGTTTACGGGTTGTAGATTTGCCGCAGCCCGATTCCCCGACTAACCCAAGAGTTTCTCCCTCAAAAAGATCAAAACTGATTCCATCCACAGCTTTTAAAAGGTCATACTTTGTAAAGCTGTCTACCTTCTTGATTGGATAATGCATTTTAAGATTTCTGACTGTAATCAGAGGTTCCATTTTCATCTCTCCAAAACTTACTTATATAACCAGCAGCGGACTGTTCTGCCATTAACATTGCTTAATGGCGGCGTTTCTTCTGAACAGCGCGCCAGACGCTCACTGCAGCGCTCGTGAAAACGGCATCCCGGGGGTACATTTGACATATGAGGCACTGTTCCCTTAATCTCTTCAAGCCTTGTTCTTTTTTTCGAAATCCGGGGGATGGTATTTAACAGACCCCTGGTATATGGATGAAGGGGATCTGAAAAAATATCTCTCACTCCTGAATATTCCATGATATGACCGGCATACATAACAGCTACATTTTCTGCAACCTGGGCGATAACACCAAGATCATGAGTGATCATCAGCAGGCCGGTATCATGAATTCGCTGCAACTCTTTCATCAGTTCCAGAATTTGAGCCTGAATCGTAACATCAAGAGCTGTTGTAGGTTCATCGGCAATCAGGATATCCGGCTCGCAAGCCATGGCCATAGCGATCATCACTCTCTGACGCATTCCGCCGCTAAGCTGGTGAGGGTAATCTTTCATCCGTCTTTCAGGATTCGGAATGCCTACTGTCCGAAGCAGGTCAACAATTTCTGACCGTACCTCTTTACCGCTCTTTCCCCGGTGAAGTTTAAAAACCTCTGCCAGTTGATATTCAATATTAAAAACCGGGTTCAGGGAAGTCATAGGTTCCTGAAAGATCATTGAAATCTGATTACCCCGGATTTTTACAATTTCTCCTCTTCTGAGTTTCAGCAAATTGCGATCTTTAAAAATTACCTCTCCGCTGATAGAAGCATGCCGGGGAAGCAAACCCATTACAGCCAGGGCAGTGACGCTTTTCCCACAGCCGGATTCGCCGACTAGTCCGAGGGTTTTACCTCTCTCCAGGCTGATATCGACTCCGTCTACAGCGAGGATTTTTGACCGATCAGTTGTAAATTCAACTCTTAGATTATTGACTTCAAGTAACGGTGAACCGGGCAAAAGCAAACCCCTTTCCATTTAGCTCTCTTACAATCTTAATTTTGAATCAACCGCTTCACGTAATCCATCACCAAAGAGATTAAAGGAAAGAACTGCGAGAAATATCATAATGCCGGGAAAAACGGTAATCCACCATTTCCCGAGAATTAAAAAATCTTTCCCGCTGCTGAGCATTGCACCCCATTCCGGAGTTGTGGGGTCGATGCCGACTCCGAGAAAACCAAGTGCTGCCGTATACAAAATTGCATCCCCCAAAAGAAGAGTCAAATAGACAATAACCGGCGTTACAACATTAGGAAAAACATGGCCAGTAATTATCCATATATTTCCAGCGCCCATTGCCCTGGAGGCCTCAACATAAGGCATTTCTTTTACCGTGAGGACAGAGCCGCGGACAATACGAGCCAGACTGGGGATGTAGATGATAGCAATAGCCAGCATCGCCTTCTCAATACCGGTTCCCAATGTCGCTGCTATTACCAGGGCAAGCAGCAAAGGAGGAAAGGCTAGCAGGATATCAATAAAACGCATAATTACAATATCTACCACTCCACCGAAATAACCGGACACCAAACCGATAAACAGACCTGCAACAGCAGTTATTGCTATTACTGCGTACCCTACTTTCAGTGAAATGCCGGTTCCATGAAGAATACGCGAATAAATGTCTCGGCCCAGATTGTCAGTACCAAGAATATGATCAGTATTACCCTCCCAAAAGCCAGGCTCAAAGCGTGCCTGTAAATTGATCTCAACAGGATCATAAGGCGCCAGGTAAGGACCGATCACTGCCAGGATCATAAGCACCGCAGCGATAAAAAATGCAACTACTGCCAGTTTGTTTTTCTTGTATACTTTGACAACCTGTTTGAATTCACTGTTCAATAGCTTACCGCTCCTTATTATTCATAACGAATACGTGGATCCAGGTAGGCATAGAAAAGATCAACCACAATATTTATTGCAATAAAAGCGAATGCAACAAAAAAAACTACCCCCTGTACAACAGGGTAGTCACGAACACTAATAGCGGTTACCAAAAGCCGACCAATACCAGGCCAGGAAAAAACAGTCTCGGTCAGAATAGCACCACCCATCAGTTTAGCCAACTGCAGCCCAATCACAGTTACTACTGGAATCATGGCATTTTTCAATGCATGCGTGAACACTACTTTATTCTCCCGCACACCTTTTGCCCGTGCAGTCCGAATATAATCTTCGCTGAGAACATCAAGCATACTCGAGCGGGTAACCCTGACAATAAGAGCCAGCGAAACTGTAGCAAGAGAAAACGCAGGCAAAGCGAGATGCTTAAGGGCATCCCAAAAATAACTAATGTTACCGGCGAAAAGAGCATCAACCAGGTAAAGTCCGGTCACCTGGGGAATCGCAATACCCATCGCTAATCGCCCTGAAACCGGAAGCCAGCCAAGTATAACTGAAAAGAAAAAAATGAGCATCATTCCCAGCCAAAATATTGGAATTGATACCCCAAGCAATGAAAACCCGATCATTGAATAATCGATTGTTGTATTTCTGTATCGCGCAGCGCTTACCCCAAAAATTATCCCAAATACCACTGCTATAAATAAAGCAACCACTGTTAACTCCACAGTGGCCGGCAACCTGCTCATTATCTCCTCAATAACGGGTTGATTACTTCTGATTGAAATACCGAAATCACCCTTAACAGCATTTGAAAACCAATTCCAGTATTGAATATGCAGGGGTTGGTTAAGCCCGAGTCTCTCTTCCAGGGCAAGCCGTGAAGCATCTGTTACTCTGTCGCCCAACATGATATCAACCGGATCACCGGGAATCATATGAATCAACAAAAACACAATTATGCTCACACCAATTAGTGTTGGCAGGGTAAGAGCAAGTCTTTTTATGAAATATTTATATAATGCCATTCGCGCCCACCTTCATAAGAGTTGAGTGCGTGAAGAAAAAAGAAACTTTTCATACAATATAACATAATGATGTAAATATTTCAACATATGTTTTATGAAATATTTATTACATAATTTAAGTATAGTCGTCTCACGAGTAACTCAAAAAGGTGTCTGACACAAATTTGAGTTATTTTACAGAGGTTGCTTTTTTCGAATAGCGTTTGAGGTAAATATAGCGCATCAGGAGACATTCATGGGGTTTAATTGGTTTTCCCAGTTCAAAATATTTCGAGGCAATTACAGCTCTGCAGTTCTTCTCGAAGATCATTACAGCAGCAGTGGCATCAGTGATATTGGGGCCGCAGCAGAGAGCGCCGTTACCGGATATAATTACTGCGTCACGGCCCTTCATCTTGCTGAGAATCTCTCCGGCCACCTTTTCAGGAGCGGCTGTGTAGTCGGGAAAAGCTATCCTGGAATTTATTCCGATAATCTGGGCGAAATCATCAACCATGGGATATATGTTTCTCCCGGCCCGGGAAATAGCTAAAACATCAGGTAGCACAGTGTGCACTATTGCGCCCAGATCATTTCGTTTATTGTAGATCTCGCGGTGAATGGCTGCTGCATTGCTTTCTGCAATATTGTTTAAATCAGGTTTATCAGGGCAAAGCCTGACTGCATCTATTGGTTCAGAGTTATACTTTCCGGATGCTTTAGTAACTCCATCTGCGCGATAAAAAGCTATTCTGTTACCTTCCTTAACACTATCGTACAAAGGGATATTTACCTGTGAACTGGTTGTAAATCCCGGTTTCCCATAACGGCTTACATAGTAATCGCTCATCTCAACGGGATCAAAACTGCTGCTGCCGCTAACCTCCAGATAACGGTTTACCAGGTAATCGTAACAGATCTTCTCTGTCGTTAATGCAACTTTGAATGCTTCATTATCGTCCCCGCCAAGGCATAAAGCGCCGTGAGCTTTCAACAGGAAGGCTTTAATATCGGATGCAGCAGCAAGGACCGCTGCAAAATTTCTTATTAGAGCCTTTGTCCCCGGCAAGCCATAAGGGACAGATATAATATTCCCACCCAACAAATCTAATGCTTCCGAAGATATAACATTTATATCTAGCCCAAGGGGACTGAGAGCTGATGCATTAAGCTGATGGGTATGGATAATAAAATTAATATCTTTACGCTGGCTGTAAGCAGCTGCATGGACTCCTTTTTCTGAGGAAGGTTCAATGCCTCCCTTATAGCTTCCATCATTAATGTTTACTGTAACAATTTCTTGAGGCGTCAGGGTTTCATAAGCGCGTCCGCTGGGCGTAATAACAAACCTGTTATGATCTATCCGACAGCTGACATTACCCCAGGTACGGGCAATTAGTCCTGTTTCAATCAACCTTTTCCCGGCCAGAATAACTTTTTCTTTCGCCTCGCATATATCCATCTTCATCGCTCTTTCCTCATAACATATAGAGTATAAATCAGTTGTTATCCAGTCAGCTCTTCAAGCTGCCTGTTTACAAGTTTACCCTGGTCTGAGGCAAAATTTAATCTTGCTTATATCAGTTTACAGGATCCAATCCTTTTTGTGGAGTAAAATAAAGGAATTTAGTCCCTTTTGTTTAATTATTTCTATAATTAACGAAAAGAGACGATGTTTGTACCGGATTCAGCGAATATATTTGCTGATTACGATTTAGACTAAATAGGGTGAAGCATCCAGCTGTTTGGTGCCAAAATGCAAGCTCTGATTACCGTTGACAATAATGGGCAGCACCTCTGACAGGCTATGATATATATATGGATCTGTGCCGGGATTAAAATACAATAAAAAATGAAAAAGGTGATCTCATGGCTGGTAACTGGAGTGCCAAAGAACGGGATGATCTAATTCTCACAACCGCCGGCAGAAATTATGAAGTAATAATAATCGGCGGAGGAATAACCGGAGCAGGGATAGCCCGTGAGTGCGCTTTAAGAGGAATTTCGTTCTGCCTGCTTGATAAAAAAGATTTTGCTTTCGGCACTTCTTCACGATCATCGAAGCTTTTTCACGGCGGCCTACGCTACCTCGCCTCCGGTGAGCTTGGGCTGGTTCGTGAATCTACCAGTGAACGCAACTGGCTGCGCTGCCATTTTCCAAACATGGTAAGGCCACTCGGTTTTGTCTATCCCTCTTACCAGAAAAGTAAATCAACACCCCTGAAAGTTCGTCTTGCTGTATTTCTGTATACTATCATTTCCGATTGTTTCAGCGAGTTTAAGAATTACCGCAAGGGGCGAATTTTTAGCGCCTCGTTTATTGAAGAATTCGAACCTGCCATAACCCTGGAAGACCCTGAATTGGGGAAAATGACTATTGCCGGTTACTATTATGATACAAATTGTGATGATGCAAGGGTAACCCTGGAAATTATCAAGGAAAGTATCAGCAAACCTAAAAACCCGTCATGCGCTCTTAATTATGCTGCTGTGAAAAAACTTATTAAAAATTCAACAGGCCGGATTACCGGTGTATCTGTGCAGGATGAATTTAGCGGAGAGTCTTTTGATATCAAAGGTTCCTGTGTGGTCTCTGCAGCGGGTATATGGACTGATGAAGTGCTGTCATCATTTGGTAAGTGGGATCCAAGAATCTACCCGACCAAGGGAGTGCACATTGTCGTACCGGCCGAAAGACTTGGCATTCGTAATGCTTTCAGCCTGGTTTCTCTTGATGACGGGCGCTTTTTTTTCATTCTGCACAGGGGGCGTGTTTCAGTGATAGGTACCACGGACACTGCCTACTTTCCTGAATCGAAGAATCTGGACGAACCCTGGTGTACAAGGCATGATTGCGATTACCTTTTAAAAACAGTCAACCGGATTTTTCCTCATGCGCAGCTTAAAGATGATGACATAATCAGCGCTTATGCCGGAGTCAGGCCACTTATCAGGCAAGAGGACGCCAGACACGAGTCTGACGTATCACGAAAACATGAAATCTTTCAGACGGAAGAGGGCGTGGTAGCAATAGCCGGAGGGAAATCAACAACTCACCGGCGTATGGCTGAAGACCTTCTATTCTACCTGGTTAAACATAACCTCATCAAAAGCTTTACAAAAGCGGAGTATGGCAAGCCTGGTTTTTCAAAACAACCTTTTAAAATCGCTTTAACCAGGAAGGAATTCGACCAGATCTTAAGTGTAAAAAACCTCTGGAATGCTGCCCACCCTGTGCAACTGGAATATTATTATACCCAGTTTGGACGCGGTGGGATTAAGATTCTTGAAGCGATACAAAACAGCCCCGATAAAGGCAAATCATTGCTGGAAGGATACCCGCACTGCAGAGCCGAAATTGAGTATATCCTTGACAATGAATTTGCCCCTAAACTGATCGATATTTTGTGCAGGCGCACCGAAGCGCAATGGACAATCTGGCATTACAAGCAGTCAGATCTTGCATCAGCTGTGGCAGAAATAATGGCTGACTACTACAGTTGGGATGACAGCAGAATGAAAACAGAAATTGACGAATACCTCAAGTATGTAAAAAACAACGTCCGTTTTCTTAATCAGATCAGCGGGTATAGAAAAGAATAGTGCTGATCTTTTTAAAACCTGATATTTCTGCTTCAGGGTAAGACACAAAATTTAATAGATTTGATAAGCGAGCAGTCTGCCATTCAGCTATTCGATTTGACATTTAAAACTTTGCACCGCCAGAAATAAACAAACTCACAAAAAGAGCGGTATCAGAATACATATCCGCTCTTTTTATTAAAATCAATATCTATATATTTAACTATAAAGTTTTTCAATATCGTCAGCGTAAGTATCGATTACGTTACGACGTTTAAGCTTCATGGTCTGGGTAAGCATCCTGTTTTCAATCGTAAAATCTTCCCTTAAAAACAAGAATTTTTCTGGTATTTCATACCCTCCGAAAGTATTCCGCAAGTGAGCCTTAATCTCTTCTGTCATCATATCTCTGAACTTTTCATTACTTAGTAAATCATCTGGATCGGCAGATACATTTTCTATAGCGGCCCAGCGGGCTGTTACCTCGAAATCGGGCAAAATCAGACAGATGTTATAGGGTTTTCCATCTCCATAAACCATGGCATTGGCAACATAAGGCATAAGCTTAACTTCCTCTTCAATTACTGCGGGAAAGACATACTTTCCATTGGTAAGTTTGTATTGTTCCTTGATCCGTCCGGTAATCCATAAAAATCCGTCTTCATCAAATCTGCCCCGGTCACCGGTACGAAAACCACCATCGGCCATGATCACTGCAGCAGTTTCTTCCGGTTTGTTGTGATAACCTTTCATGATATTCGGCCCGTAAACAATAATTTCACCATCTTCGGCTCCCTCTTCCGATACGGTACGATCAATGACTACTTTTTGCCCGTCCAATACCTTGCCCACGCTGCCAATCCTCCAGTCGTTGGGGCTGTTCATTGTTACAGCCGGTGATGTTTCAGTAAGGCCGTAACAGTCGTAAATAGGAATACCAATATCGTAATAAAATTCTGCTATTTCTTTATTCATGGCGGCACTGGCGGTAAGAGCACCAGTAACTCTGCCACCCATCGCTTCACGTACTTTAGAAAAGACAATCTTATCAAGCAGTTTTTGTTTAAAATTGAGAAAACCGTTTGTTCTGCCTTCTTCCGCAAGTTCACGCTTTTCCCTTGCTGTGGCACAGGCTAAGTCAAATAGCTTTTTCTTCAATCCACCGGCATCGCTCATTTTTAACTGTATGCCATCATAAATCTTGTTAAATACCCTTGGTACGGATATTAAGTATGTCGGCCTGATAATCTTTAAATCCTCAGCGAGAGTGGTGACGTCGCGCATAAATCCGAGTGACCCGCCAAACTGAATCCAGTTATTTAACTCGGCGCTCAGTGCATATGAATGGGCCCATGGCAACATGGATATGCCAACCTGGCTTTCAACCAGATCAGGGTATAGTCGATACCCGGCACGTGAACAATAGGTCAGGTTGCCGTGTGTCAGAAGAACACCTTTAGGTTCGGCAGTGGTCCCTGATGTATAGATCAGCACTGCTACATCATCGAAAACAGGAATGAGAGGTTCAACCGGTGCTTCTTCGCCAATTTTCTCAAGTGCAGCCATACTGATTTCGCTGTCTGAATCAATAATAAATATCTTTTCCAGTGTTTCAATTTCATCGCAAAAGCCTTTGACTTCATCGTAAATATCCTGACTCGATACCATCAAGAATTTTACAGCGCTGTCCGCAATTATATATTTCCAGGTCTGGGTAAGTTCCTTCTCATACATTGGGATAAACCGGGCATTACGCCCATAGGTTGCATAGGCCAGGACTGCCCATTCAGGACGGTTTGGCGCTATTATCCCAACAGCATCGTCCTTTCCTATGCCGAGTTTTGCCAGGCCTCCCCTGGCATTGTTTATTCGCTTGCCGATTTCACCATAACTAAGAGGGGCTATCCCTCCCTCGCTGTCATGCACCCAAAATAAAACATTATCGCTGAACTTTTTTTCGCTTTCAATCCACCAATCAACAAGGTTGTCAGGTTTTTCATACACCCAGGATGCCATTTACCACTGCTCCTTTAATAAATAAATTTTCAGTTACATTGGAAAAGTTTGAAGTCCACCAATATATGAAACGATATTTGCGTTCTTCGCCTAATTTTAAATATTTCGCGTTATTTGTCAATATTCCTGCACAAAGATTAATTATAATAAATAGTCAGCGCCCATAAAAGACGCTAATAAAAAAACAACAGGCACCTTTCAATAGTGCCGCCTGCTGTTTGATCTAAGGCTATAACTCCCTGATCCGTTTATGTAAAAATATTTTCCTTTTATGCTTATTTATATCTCAGTTATAGAGAGCAGCTATCTCTTTGGAATAGTTTTCGATGACTGCCCGTCTTTTTAATTTCATTGTCTGGGTCAGCATTTTATTGTCAACTGTAAAATCTTCACCGATCAAGTAGAATTTCTCGGGAATTTCATAGCGCCCGAATGTTTCACTAAGATGATCTCTTATTTCATCCTCAAGGGTTTCTTTGAAATCTTCGTTCATCAACAGATTAGGCGGATCATCTGAAACCCCTTTTTCTGCCGCCCAACGTGATGCTACTTCAAAATCAGGATAGATCAGGCACACATTATATGGCTTTCCGTCACCATAAACCATGGCATTTGCAACCTTGGGCAGTAGTTTTATTTCTTCCTCTATTGAAGCAGGAAAAACATATTTACCGTTCGAAAGCTTATACTGCTCTTTAATTCTGCCGGTAATCCAGAGAAAACCATCTTCATCAAGATGCCCACGATCGCCTGTGCGAAAACCACCGTCGGACATTATTACGGCTGCCGTCTCTTCCGGTTTATTATGGTAACCCTTCATCACATTGGGACCGTAAACAATTATTTCGCCATCATCGGCGCCTTCTTCAGAAACCGATTTATCAATTACCACTTTCTGACCCTCCATAACTTTTCCCACACTGCCAATCTTCCAGGCTAGAGGGCTGTTCATACTTACACCAGGTGCTGTTTCCGTCAGCCCGTAACAGTCGTAGATTGAAATGCCGATATCAAAGAAAAACTCGGCTATTTCTTTGTTCATAACTGCACTTCCGGTCATAGCGCCGATAATCCTACCGCCAACAACTTCTCTTATCTTAGAAAAAACAATCTTGTCAAGTATGGCGTGCTTAACATTCACTGCCATGCTCATTTTTCCGGCATCGGCAAGCTCACGTTTTCTTTTTGCTGTAAGACAGGCGGCGTCAAATAATTTCTTTTTCATTCCACCTGCATCACTCATTCTCATCTGTATCACATCATAAACTTTATTAAAAACACGCGGCACGGAGACGAGAAAATGTGGTCTGATCAGCCGCATATCTTCGGCTAAAGTGCTGACATCCCGCATGAAACCAAAAGTGCCACCGAAATGTATCCATGATGTGAGCTCCGCTGTAATAGCATAAGAATGCGCCCAGGGCAGCATTGAAATACCAACCAGGCCTTCCCTTAGATCGGGAAAGAGCCTGAGACCTGTTAATGCACTGTATGTAATGTTACCATGACTGAGTAAAACTCCTTTTGGATCAGCTGTCGTTCCGGAGGTATAGATTAATACAGCAATGTCGTCATAATTTGGTATTAGCGGTTCTACAGGATTTTTTTCACCATGCAATTCAAGTGATGCCAGGCTGTTTTCCCCATCTGATTCGATAATATATATCTTCTGAAGTGCAGGTATCTCTAAGGGAAAGTTTTTTACTTTTTCATATATTTCATGATTTGAGACGATGAGGAATTTCAACCCGCTATCCCGTATAATATATTTCCAGGTTTTTTCAAGTTCTTTTTCATACATGGGAACATATTTTGCATTCCTGCCAAAAACAGCAAAAGCAATTACCGCCCATTCAGGCCGGTTATTTGAAATAATTCCGACTGTATCGCCTTCTTTAACTCCATGCTCAGCCAATCCACCCCTGACATTGGCTATTCTGACACCAATATCTCCATAACTGATCGAATCAAGTCCGCCACGATTATTATGCACTAAAAATAAGTCAGTATCCTGATATTTCTTTTCGCTTTCGATCCACCACTCTACAAGGTTGTCCGGTTTTTCGTAGCTCCACATATTTGCCACCCCCTCTTAGATTTTATGTGTGTCGATCTGAAGGCATTGCATATACTCGAACCATTATACATTATTTTCTGTATATTTTAAACATTAATTTTTTTGCCTCCCCTGTTCAATATAATTTATTTTACTAATAAGGTTGACATCACTCATAGACAATTAATATAATTGATTTGTGCTAATGCCCTTTCCCTGCAGGAAAGGGTTCATTTACCCGGGCGTTATACTTATAAAAGTATAACGCCCGGTAGGAACGAGACATGAAATAATAGATGAAGAAGGTGCTACCGGATGAAAATGTACCAACTTGAAACAGAAAATTCAGTAGGTCGCCTATTATGCCATGACATTACAAAAATTGAAAAAGGCGTCTTCAAGGGAGCCCTGTTTAAAAAGGGACACCGGATTCGAAGTGAAGATGTCGAAACACTGCTTAAACTCGGGAAAAACCACATTTACATTCTCGAACTTGAAAAGGGTGATCTACACGAAGATGAAGCAGGCAGGCGACTTGCCAGCGCCCTTGCAGGACCCGGCCTTGAAATATCTGATCCATCTGAAGGCCGTCTCAACCTGGTAGCGAGTCATGCGGGTTTGCTTAAAGTGGATGCCCAGCGCCTATTTAAAATTAACAGTGTACCAGATGTGGTTATTGCAACTCTTCACAACAACTCCCCGGTAGAAGCGGGTGAAAAAGTTACAGGAGCGAAAGTTATCCCTCTTGTTGTCAGCGAAACAACAGTTCAGCAGGTTGAAGAAATATGCTCGACCGGTGAGCCATTAATTCAGATATTGCCATACCGACAGTTTAAGATTGGCGGACTTATTACCGGCAGGGAAGTTTTTGAAGGAAGAATCCGAGACGGTTTTGCACCGGTTCTGGCAGAAAAAGCAGCTCGCTATAACCTTGATGATCCTTTAATTCGTTTCTGCACAGATGATGCTGAACTAATTGCCGCTTCAATAGTAAAGCTGATTGCTTCAGGATGCGACATGATTATTATTACCGGGGGCATGTCGGTCGATCCTGATGATGTAACACCAACGGGCATTAAAATAACCGGTGCAGAAATTATTAAATATGGTGCCCCGGCCCTGCCGGGAGCAATGTTTCTCCTTGCTTATAAAGGTAGTATACCGGTGCTCGGTCTACCTGCCTGCGCAATGTATTATCAGAATACTGTGCTAGATATTATTTTCCCCCGCCTACTTTCCGGTCAAAAGGTGAGCTCAGGCGATATAGCCGCCCTGGGTCACGGCGGACTATGCCGCCAGTGCGAAACTTGTGTGTTTCCAAACTGCTCATTTGGCAAGGGAGGATTTTAGAGAATTTCAAAGTTTTCTAATACAACTAAACAGTTAGCACTGCAACAAAACTTGACTAAGGAGATTCAAACTTGAAAAGATTTCTATATTACATAGTTTTTTTCATAGCGGCACTATACCTTCAGTCAGGTATGTACGGTTGCGCTAAGCCAGGTGATTTGATCACGATCAATGTTTCTGCCGCTGCCAGCCTAACCAATGCAATTACAGAAATAAATAAGCTATTCAAGGAAAACAACAACGATGTTGAAGTCCTGGCCCACTTTGCAGCCTCTGGCGACATTCAAACACAGATTGAAAACGGCGCGCCTATAGATGTTTTCATCTCTGCAGCAGCAAAACAGATGGATTCCCTTGATGCAAACGGTATGATCAAAACCGAAACCCGCCGAAACTTATTGAGAAATAAAATTGTTTTGATTGTTCCCCGCAGCAGCAATTTGATTGTATCCGGTTTTGAAAGCCTGGTAAGTGACGAATTCAGAAGAATTTCCATCGGCGATCCGGATTTTGTACCAGCGGGCTACTACGCCCTCCAGACATTTGAGTTAACTGGAATTTCTTACGAAAAGATTCAATCAAAATTATTATTGGCCGGCAATGTTATGCAGGTGCTTAGCTACGTAGAAAGTGGAGATGTTGACGCCGGAATTGTTTTCGCCTCGGATACAACTTCATCTGACGCAGTGAGAATTGTCGCAACTGCTCCAGACGAGATCAACAATAACATCATATATCCTATTGCTGTTATCGCTTCAAGTAAAAATATAGAGGTTTCAATCAGATACATAGACTATTTGTATAGTGCAGCAGCCCGGGAGATTTTCGAAAAGCACGGATTCACTGTAATTACTGAGTAATTCTTGGGAGATCAATGATATGCTTGAAACCTTTTTATCACCATTGTATGTATCACTAAAAACTGTCCTGACTGCTACAGTAATAACCTTTTTCCTCGGGTTGGCAGCAGCACGGTGGATGTCAGGCTACACAGGTAAACTTAAAAGTATTATTGACGGGATATTTCTGTTACCCCTGGTGCTGCCACCAACAGTGGTTGGGTTCGGGCTGCTTCTGCTCTTCGGCAAAAACGGCCCATTCGGCAAGATTTTAGAGTTACTGGGAACCACAATTATATTTTCATGGCCTGCAACAGTTATAGCTGCAGTAATTGTATCCTTTCCTCTCATGTATATGTCTGCCCGGGGGGGATTTGAACAGGTTGATATCAATATCGAAAATGCCGCCCGCACTCTTGGCGCCGGAGAATGGCGAATCTTTTGGACCGTTACCCTGCCGCTTTCCTGGCCGTCAATAATGGCAGCAACCGTTTTAGCCTTTGCCAGAGCTTTGGGCGAATTCGGGGCCACTTTAATGCTCGCTGGAAATATACCGGGGAAAACCACAACAATACCGGTCGCTATCTATTTTAAAATCCAGGCCGGTCATATGGGTGAAGCGTTTCTTTTAACTTTAATTGTTCTTGCTTTTGCTTTTGTATCACTTGCTTTACTGGCTTACTGGAAGAATAAAGCAAATAACAAGGGAGAGGGTATCACTCTTGCTGGAAATTAATATAAAAAAAACTCTACCCGGTTTTCAGCTTGATATTGACCTCTCTGTCAATCGGGAGATTATATCGATGCTTGGTCCTTCAGGCTCAGGTAAAACGATGACTTTACTCAGTATCGCCGGTTTGTTAAAACCCGACCAGGGTATAATTTGCCTTAACGGATGCACTCTTTTCTCTTCGCAAGATAATATTTTTTTACCTCCCCAAAAGAGAAAGATTGGGTTTGTTTTTCAGAACTACGCCCTTTTTCCTCACATGACTGTCGCCGATAATATTGCCTACGGCATGCAGGGAAAACCGAAAGAACAAATTAAGAAACGTGTGGATGATCTTCTTGAAATAATCCATATCCCTGCGCTTAAAAACCGCTACCCTTTTGAGCTTTCATCAGGGCAGCAGCAAAGAGTGGCTTTGGCCAGGGCAATTGCTCCTGAACCTGAAGCGCTGCTCTTAGATGAACCTTTTTCCGCCCTTGATACCTTCCGCAAAGAACGTCTTGAATTCGAGCTGCTTACACTTCAACAATATTACCTGGGCGATATACTTTTTGTCACTCATGATCTCACCCAGGGGTTTAAACTTGGAACACGCCTGGCTATATATGACAACGGTCGCATCGTTCAGTGTGATAACCGCGAAGAGGTCATTTCTTCACCGGTTAATCGAACCGCGGCAAGACTAACGGGTGTTAAAAACCTCTTTGATGGCATTGTCACCGGTTCTGACAATCATAGTGCTATTATCTATATACCGGAATTCGGCACCTCGCTGAAAACAACAGATTACTCTGCTGCAAAGCTATATGTTGATCAGATGGTAGTATTGGGCATCAGGCCTGAACATATAGAAATTTTCGAAGAGCCTACTGAAAACACTATACCCTGTCGGGAAGGCCACCAGGTTGTCGGAGTAACAAACATACACTACTATTACTATGCAGAAAGAGATAATAATAAAAGATATCATCTGGAAAGCTGCAGACCCAGGCCGCTGTTACCACCCTGTTTTGAGGCCGGAAAGCCATGTTATCTTTATTTCCCGCCGGAACGAATTATAACCCTGGTAAATTAAGTGCGGAAAATGCCTGGTAGGCGTGCCGTGTTCCACAAAAATTCCTGCAAAGGATTTTGATTAACAAACCGGGAAGATAAAATGTATTATCCATTAAAAATGCCTCCCCTTATATTATAAGCGGAGGCATTTTATCTAGATAGTTTTTTTATTAACAGATTTTAATAAAGTAACCTGTGTAGGGCCTTCAACCGAATCTTTGACAGCTTCTTTAAATTCAAGATAGTGGTTGGTGTGCCGGTGCGTTTCTAATGCCTCGATACTGGTGTACTTTTCAAGGATATACAATTCTCCGGACTCCTCAAGCGGGATGTATGGTTCATACAGGAGGCATTCCTTTTCATTTTTACTGACCGCTTCAGCCATTTTTAGGCTTGCCTGTGCCACTTTCCCTTCCATACCCGGCTTAATTTTTAGCACTGCAACCAGAGCAATCACAAGATCATCTCCCCGAATTAATTTGTTCTTAATTTCTCTCCAGGCAACACAAATTCCTGCCGTTGACATTATAGGTATAGCGGAGTATAATGAAACAAAAGATTTAAACAATTATTTTAAATACATATTTGAATATTATAACTAATTTGTACGTTGGAGACCACTATTATGTTCGACTTGGGTCAATTTGTGGTCAGGTATCGCAAAACTATCCTGATCTTTTATTTAATTATATTAGTACCTGCAGTAATAAGTTACCTGGCAACCGGAGTTAATTATGACCTCGCCTCATACATGCCGGAGAATATGAATTCGCGCCGGGGAGAAAAAATTCTCGAAGAGGAATTTGATTTATCCGGCCTGGGGCTTCTGATGGCCAGGGATAAAAAAAACCATGAAATCGAAACATTGATTGTCAGTTTGATCAATGTTGGAGGTGTGGATGATGTTAAGTGGCTCGGAGATTACTCAGATCTATATGTACCAATCCAATTTACTGATCCTTTAATCCAGGCGCGGTTTGCAACCGAAGATACAGTATTGTTACAGATCCAATTTAGCGGCAATGCCCGCGCTCCTGAAACAACTGCCGCAGTAAGATCAATACAGGAGTTGATCAGAAATGATGAAAACCTCTATTTTGGCGGAGAACCGCCCATTCTTACTGAAATGCAATCAGCTATAGATGAAGAAATTTTAGTTTATACCGCAATAGCAGTAGTAATGATTCTCTTTGTTCTGACAATCTCAACATCACTTTACCTGGATCCGATTCTTTTCCTGCTGGCCGTCGGTATCGCGATTATAATTAATATGGGCAGTAATATCTTCAGGGGAGAAATTTCTTTTCTCACAGCATCGATTGCAGCGGTTATGCAGTTAGGCATCTCTCTTGACTATGCAATTTTCCTGATGCATCGACTTGAAGAGGAAAAACCAAAGTTTAAAAATATCGAAGAGGCCATGATGTCCACGGTCAATAAAACTTCAACCACTGTTGCGTCTAGCGCATTAACCACGATAGGCGGTTTTGCCGCTCTTATGGCTATGCAAAACGGGATTGGCAGTGATATGGGGTTTGTGCTGGGCAAGGGGATTGTGATCAGCCTGATCGTAACATTGACACTGCTACCGGGAATGATAATATTTATCTACCCCTTCAGCAGACGATTTAAACATCCTATTCTGCTTCCCTCTTTCGGGAAGATATCGAAATACCTGGTAAAATACCGCTGGTTATTTCTGGTCGTATTTTTAATTATTGCAGTGCCGTCTTACCTGGGACAACAAAAAGTTGACTATTACTATTCAAATGAAAACTACCTGCCTCGTAACTCTAAGGCGGTAGCTGATACAAATAGAATAATGAGTGAGTACGGGGCGGTCGATATCGCCTATGTGATTATTCCAGACCATGGACGACGGGAAGAACGCAAATTAGTGGATCTGTTGAATAAAATTACCTTTGTTGATTCTGTAGTCGCAGTGTCCGAACAGGTTGACCAGGCCCTGCCGGAAATAATTATTCCTGAAGAACTGATTAGCGAGTTCAGTGGGGGCAATTACCGCAACATAATAGTTTTCCTGTCTCCCGGAATCAGCGAAACCGAGTCATTTCAAACCATAGATCTTATCCGGCAAGTTACTAATACTTTGAACGAGGAATTTTACGTTACCGGACCTACAGCCATGACCCGGGATATGGCTGCCCTGTCTCGGATAGACGCCGGACGGGTTGCCCTTGTTTCTTTAGCTGCAATCGGATTAATAGTCGGCATCAGTCTTAAATCATTATCACTACCGGTTGTACTGGTTATGGCAGTTCAACTTGCGATATGGATTAATATAAGTATTCTCTACTACCAGGACCAGGCTGTCTCTTCACTGACTCCAATTATAATTGGAGCGATTCAGCTCGGGGCAACAGTTGATTATGCGATTTTATATACATTAAGGTACAGGGAAAACTTGGAACTGCTCCCCGGCAGACTGAAGGCGGCAGTAAAAACAATTGAGGATACCGGTCGTTCAATTCTGACCAGTGCATTAATACTTTTTGCAGCCACTTTCAGCATATCAGTTATAGCAGGGATTAAAACTACCCGTGAAATGACCATGCTGATAGGACGAGGCGCGATGATCAGCATGATCGTAATGTTTACATTGTTGCCGGCGCTTCTTATCGTCTGCGACAAACTAATCGGCCAGTCAACAATTAAATGGCCCAACATAAAATCAAAGATGAGTAACTCTCCGGAGGGATTAGATCGATGAAAAATAAAATCTACTATTCAATAGCGATAATAATAACTGTGATGTTTGCGCTGGGATCTGCAGCTTATTCAGTAGTTCCTGATCAGGGCGCTTCTCAGGAGGGTAGTTACAGACCCGCTTTTCTCGCAGAAAATGTTTTACCTGAAAATCCCAATGAAGATGAAAGCCCGGCAGTAAAAAATGAAACTGTATACGTTTTGCTTGATCATTATGGTGCAGTACTTGATCAGAGAATAGTTAACCGGATTTACGGACAGGAGATACCCGGGGCAGATTCAGTTTTCGATTACGGAGTTTATACATCCGTTGAAAATATGATTACCGGAGATGAACCTGCTATAATTGATAACAGGATCATATGGGATAGTCAGCTGCTTAAAAATGAAGATATCTACTATGAGGGGACAATTAAACAGCAGCTGCCGGTAGATATAACAATCACTTATTATCTAGACGGCATAGAGATCGAACCGGAAAACCTTGCCGGCAAATCAGGAAGACTCGAATTATTAATTAAATTTAAGAACAACCTGAGCTATAATGAACCGCTAAGTTATTATGATTATGAAGGCAACCTGGTGACAAAACAAGATGATAACTACGTCCCACTTCTTGTGCAGGGAACCCTTGATGCAGATCTGAACCTATATTCCGAAATTGATCCCGGAAATGGCATGAGCCTGATAATGGGTCAGACAGCAAGCATAAATTTCATGGTTTTTCCTTACCCCGAAGATGAGATCATAATCAGCATGGATGGAATAGATATAGAACTTGAGAGAATAACTTTTATGATTATTCCTCAAATGCCGGCAGTGCCGGATGTGGATATTGAAGATATGCTCATTCAAATGCTTGAAGGGATAAGGATGTTCAGTGAAGGGTTAGGGGAACTTTCAGCAGGAGCAGATCGTATCTTGCAGGGATTGATTAGATTTAATGATGAAAGCAAACGCATGACTTCTGGTTTTGATGACCTCTACCCGGTTATAGAAGAATATAAGGCTCAGCGTGAAAATTTGCTGGGTATGCTTGACTCAAGGGATATTGAAGAAATGCTGAACTCAATTGACAACCTGGAATTATTGCTTGCAGAAATTAAAAATATACCTGATGCCAGTGAACTGTCTTCTGAACTTAACCAGGCTGCAGCGGAAACAGAAGAACTGGGGATACAGCTGAATGAACTTAACCAAATATTTTCCGGGCTGGAAAAATCATCACGTCAGATATATGTTGAAGCAGAAAAACTAATAAAAGAGAATGAGCCAGGCACTCCACTTCATGAATTAGGCCTCTTGTTAATAGTCCGTGAAGAAGAATTGCAGAGTGCATCCTATCAGAATTACCTGGCCGGGCAAAGTTTCTCTGCTCTGGAGAATAACCTCGATTCATTCCAGCAAAACTGGCTGAATAATTATATGCCGGGGTTAAACGCACTGGAAGAACTGAACGTCTTGTTAAAGGCTGGCGACATTCCCGACCGAATTAAGAGTTTCCGGCAAGAAATATCAAAGCTCAATGAATATCTTGAAATGGCAGACCAATTTATTATTGAATCAGACTCAATGCTGGCCGAAATTGAAATGCTTCCGGAAGCCTTAGATCAAATGGAAGCAGGACAAAAACGTTTAACTGACGGTATTAATGCCCTGCGTTCAGAAGGTTTAAAAGCGATGGAGGAAGGATTAATAGAAGGGATTAATGAATCCAGGGCAGGAAAGGCAAAAATTGAATTGATGAAAAAACTGGCGGATGATTACCGCTCATATGCTGATAATGAACATAACCGGTCAAGTGAAGTCCGCTTTATTATCCAAACTCCCAGGATAGAAATTGTAAATATTGACAGTCCCGTTAGTGTGGATAATAATCAAGATTCCTCCGAAAGATGGACAGAAAATATTTTGGCAAAATTTGTTAATCTATTCCAATAAGCGAGGCGATTTCTAATGGCCACTGACAGAAATGAGACCAAAACCAAAATACTGGAAACTGCAGCGGGAATAATCGGAAAAGAACGTAATCTGAACCTGACTATCAGGGAAATTGCCACCAGGGCAGACGTTAACATAGCTTCAGTCAACTATCATTTTGGCTCGAAGGAAAAACTGCTTGAAGAAGTTGAAATGCTGCTCATAGAAAAAATCCGTCATATCTATACCAATATTCACAATTATGACCAATCAACAAGAGAAAGATTGATCAACTGGGCAGACAGCCTGATTAAGCACCTGATTGATTACCCTGGTATTATTTATCTTATAGGAACACAGGTTTTGGAAAAAGAGAATACGGGCCTTAGCATCTATTTACATCTTCTCGAAACAGATATCAAACCGCTAGTAAAAAAGCTAACCGGCGATACAGATGAAACTGCAGTCAGTTATAAAGTATTACAACTGATATCGGGCATTGTATATCCTGTATTGATCTATTCCAGCAACAATGAAACAGCCGTTATAAACATCGGTGACACAGTTATCCGAGGAAAATATGTAACATCGCTAGTCAACAGCATCGAAAAAGGTTAGCCTAGACACCCATAATGTGATAGCCACCATCGGCAAAAATAACATTACCGGTGACAGCAGTTGAGAGATCGCTCAGAAGAAAGAGAGCAGAGCCTGCTACTTCTTCAGCAGGAACCAGGCGGCGCAATGGATTTTTTTGTTCCATACCATCAAGCATCCTGTTAAAATCACTGACACCTTTAGCCGATACTGTACGAATTGGCCCTGCAGATACGGCGTTAACGCGGATTCCCAGTGGGCCAAGATCATTGGCCAGGTAACGTACGGAAGCTTCCAATGAAGCCTTTGCCACTCCCATTACGTTATAGTTGGTTACCACACGCTGAGAGCCCATGAAAGTTAATGTTATGATGCTCCCTCCCTCACTAAACATCGGGTAAAGCCTTTTAGTAACTGCAACCAGGGAATACGCGCTGATTTCCTGGGCCAGTAGAAATCCTTCACGAGAAGTATGGACAAACATTCCTGTCAATTCTTCTTTCTTAGCGAAGGCAAGACTGTGAACTAAACCATCAAGCCTGGTCCAATTATTACCCAGAAACTTCGCCAATTCATCTATTTCAGCATCATTGCCCACATCACATTGAATAAGAGGCGCTCCGGGTTCAAGATCTTCTGCCATCTTCCCAACCTTATCTTTAAAACGTTCACTCTGATATGTAAAAGCCAGGTTGGCGCCGGCTTTTTTTAAAGAAACTGCGATCGCCCAGGCAATGCTGCGCTTGTTTGCCACTCCCATCACCAGGACATTTTTACCTTCAAGTAATTGCTCTGCCATGATCTATTCAATTCCTTTCATTTAATTCTGTAATACAATTTGACGAACCAGAGAAATATTTCCCTGACCATTAACTTTAGAATGATATATTTTTATGATATCAGGTCTGTATGTGCTCGTCGCTAATCAGGTGAAATATTGACTTGGTATCCGGATTAACATTGCCGAAAAAGATAAAGATTAAAATCTCTTCAATGAAACCTGCAATATAAATCAGGGCTACAATACGGACAAAAATTGTAACATCAAAAAAGAAAGATGAAACCAAGACAAAGTATACCATGACTGCATTCCATCGTAAAATAAAAGTATGCATCATAACCGGACGTTTGAAGAGGATTCCTGAAAGTATAAAAGAAAAACCAAGTATAGAAAAAAATATAATCAGATAGACACTGTTAGCCGCTATAGCCTCCGGTTGTAATCGACTCAGGAAGTACGCTGAAGAGATGTAGAAAAAGAGATCCGCCAGTGAGTCAAGTTCCTTGCCGAAATGCGAAACCTGGTTGTACCTGCGGGCTATTAAACCATCAAAGAAATCGGTAGAGCCAATAATGATGTATGATATTAAAAAGAGCTGATCATATCCATAATGCAACATCAGGAATAATACTGGAAGCAAAATAATTCTGGACGCTGATAATATGTTTGGCACAGTAAGCCGAATTGCCAATAGATTCCCTCCCGGTAAGCTCGATGGCTAATTTTATCATAGTATAGCTTATAGGGCTATATGCCGACTTATTTTCACGCACTTCCTATAAAAAGCTGAAGTTGTCAACATCAAATAATCCGCGATCCGTTATCTTCAGTGAAGGGATCACCGGTAAAGCCAGAAAGGAGAGTGTCAGAAATGGATGAGGCAGTTTTGCGCCCAGTTCTGAAGCAGCTTTCAGGATAGAATCCATTTCACCAGCCACCTCTTCAGCCGTTTTAAGCGACATCAATCCTCCGATTTCAAGGGGTAGGAATGATTTTATCTCTCCCCTGCCGCCAACGGCTATAAACCCTCCGCCTGCATCAGCCAGCTTGTTTACTGCAACTGCCATCGCAGACTCCTCAACCCCTACAACGATTATATTATGAGAATCGTGGGCAACACTTGATGCAAGCGCCCCCTCTTTAAGCCCTATACCTTGCACCAGGGCTACTGCCATCCGTCCGCTGGCATGGTGTCTTTCAATTACCGCAATTTTATTCAACCCGGAATCAGGATCAACCCGCAGAGATCCATCTTTTCCCGGTTCAACCTTTACAGATAATTTTTCTGTTATGAGCTGGCCCGGCACAACTCCTATGACAGGCATAGTTTTAGATCTGACCGAAATTTTAAAATCGCTTTCTGTTAACGGTTGTTTTACTTTTACCGAGTTGAGCGCTTCACCAGGTGGTAAAAAGCGTGATTGTGAAAATTCGGGCCTTCCCTGCCTGGAAACGATCTTACCGTTTTTTACAACCAGCACTACTTCGAAATCCTTAAGATCTTTTATAACAGCAAGATCTGCTGTATAGCCGGGCGCGATTAGCCCTCGATCAAATAAACGGTAATGGCGGGCAGGGTTAAAGGTGGCAATCCTAATCGCCAGATAAGGATCTGCCCCCATTGATACCGCTCTTTTCAGAAGATCATTGAGATGGCCTTTCCCCAAAAGTTCAGCTGCCTCCCGATCATCACTGCCAAACATAAATGAGTCTACATTGGTTTGATTAACAAGGGGTATAAGCTCCCCTAAGCTGGACGAAGCTGAACCATGTCTGATTATAATCTTCATTCCGGATTTTAATTTCTCAAGAGCTTCGTTTGCAGTAAGACATTCATGATCAGTGCCGATACCCGCGGACAGGTAAGCCTGCAAATCATTGCCCGTTAAACCGGGGGCATGCCCATCGACAACTTTGCCAACCTCATGTGCGGCAGCTAACTTATTCATTACTGACTTTTCTGCATTAATTACTCCGGGGTAATTCATCATTTCTCCAAGCCCCACCACTCTGGGATGTTTAAGTTTACCCCTAATTTGATCTGCATTAATCTTACCACCGGCTGTTTCCATATCGGTTGAGGGAACACAGGATGGCACGGTGAAGAAAAAATCTACCGGTAAGTCTTTGGATGCATCGAGCATCATTTTTACACCCTTAATCCCCATGACATTTCCAATTTCATGGGGATCATTTATTACTGCAGTCGTACCATTAACAATTAAAATACGCGCCAGTTCCGGCGGAAACAGCAGAGTACTCTCGATGTGCAGGTGAGCATCTATAAATCCGGGTGCTACATAAGCTCCGTTTAAATCAATTATTTCATTACCGCTTTTATATGTTTCTCCTATAGCAGCTATGTAGCCCTGATGAAGCGCAATATTGGTCTTGGCTGCTTTCCCTGTAAAAAAGTTAATCAGTCTGGCATTTTTAAGCAGCAGATCGGCAGGCTGTTCACCACGGGCGACAGCCATCCTCTCACTTAATACGCCCGGATAACTTTCATTATCGACAAACATTATCAGCCCTCCTGTTCAAGATCAAATAATTTCAGTACCATAATTTCAATACCAATGATCAATACATCAACCACTTGCACGCTTATGATAATGGAATAATAAACTCTTTTAGAGCCATTCTGATAAACGAATAATCATATCTGCAGCTCCACCTTTTTTAGCGATCCGGTTATTTTTATGTTATTCTCTATTTAAGCTTTTATCCCTCCGAAATTGAGGGACAATAATCATCAAACCCATTTTAACAGAGGTTTAAACCGAGGGAGGTTTTCTGTTGAAGAGCAGGAATCAATACGCCGAGCCGTTCAGGATTAAGATGATCGAACCAATCAGACAAAAAGACCGTGAAACAAGAAATCGCTTAATTGAAGCAGCTGGCTATAATGTATTTAATTTAAAAGCAGAAGATGTCTATATCGACCTCTTAACTGACAGTGGAACATCAGCAATGAGCGCCAACCAATGGGCCGGTATGATGCTTGGCGATGAATCATATGCCGGCTGCTCAAACTTCTTCAACCTCCAGCAAACATTGGAAGAAATAATCGGGTATAAATACATTGTACCGACTCACCAGGGCAGAGCAGCTGAAAATATTCTGATGTCAATGTTCGTTCAAAAAAACCAGGAAATTCCAGGCAATATGCACTTTGATACTACAGAGGGGCACATACGTCTGAGGAAAGCTCTGCCGGTAAACCTGGTAATTGATGAAGGTCTCAAAATTGAGAGTAATTATCCTTTTAAAGGAAATATAAACCTGGAAAAACTTGAAAAGAAACTTGCAGAAAGCAGCCGCGATGAAATACCGATGATAATAATGACAGTTACTTGTAACAGCAATGGCGGGCAACCTGTGGCTATGGACAACATTCGGAAAGCTTCAGAATTGGCAAAAAAATATCAGCGCCCCCTTTTTATCGACGCCGCACGTTTTGCCGAAAACTGCTATTTTATCAAGCAGAGGGACATAGCTTACAAAGATATCTCTATTCGTGATATAGCCCGTGAAATGTTTTCTTATGCGGATGGCTGTACAATGAGCTCAAAAAAAGATGCACTTGTAAATATTGGGGGATTTTTAGCTTTTAAGAATAATGAAGAATGGTATGAAAAAGCTGTGCAGATTCAAATATGTTACGAGGGATTTCGTACATATGGCGGACTGGCAGGCCGTGATCTGGAAGCTCTTGCCCGTGGACTTTTAGAAGGTATAGAGGAAGATTACCTGGAAGATCGTATCGGGCAGGTTCATTATCTTGCAAACCTACTGACAAAGTTAGGTGTACCTGTCATTAAACCGACAGGAGGGCATGGTGTTTTCATCGATGCGAAAAGTTACTTACCACACCTGCCGCAATCAAAACTTCCAGCCCAGGCGCTGGTAGTTGAATTATACCGTGAGGCCGGAATTAGAGGAGTAGAACTCGGCACCTGCGCTTTCGGATATGTTGATCCCCAGACCGGAAATGAAATACAGCCTGCACAGGAGCTGGTACGACTCGCTATACCGCGCAGAGTCTACAGCGACAGGCATATGCAGCTTGTGGCCAACGCTTTCAGCAGTATCAATGCAAGGAAAGAAAAGATCAAAGGACTAAAAATAACTTACCAAACCGAGATTATGCGGCATTTCACCGCCCGCTTCAGTCCTGCTGATAGTTAAACCCGGCGGTAATGATAAATTTAAAGAAAAAATTCATACTGTCCATGTAGCTATATGATGCAAACCCGGCAAGTGAGGAGCCGGCATATTAACCTGCCATCTGCCGGGCAACCTGTATTCACGGGCAGCTAATTCAAAGTGACACATGGCTATTCCCATGTCAATAAACTGCATCCTGAACTTACCCATGATCCTGTTGTAAAGCTTATTTTCTTTTAAGTACAAATGATAACAGTCACCAGAGTTTCTGGTTATTCTCCAGGGTTGGCGGTTTGATGCTGAAGGGCCGATGCGCACAGCCTCTAATACGTCATGAAACTTGTCTGCCTCTTCTTTGTCAAGCGCTGTTTTCCCATCAGAAGAGAAAAATAACTGATCCCATGGTTTCCTTGTCTTAGAACCGGCACCAAACCGCAAAACTCGATCAGCAGTTGATTGTTCCTCTGCCGGATATCCAACAGGCGCTATTGCCGGAAGCATTTCATCTGCCCCTAAATTCATCTTTGCTGCAAATGAACCTCTTCTAAAAGTTCCACCCAACCAACATGTACCAAGATCCATAGAAGTTGCCTTAAGAATGATTTTTTCAAAGCAGTAACCAAAATCTTCGAGAGCCCCGGGACCTTCTCTGACAGCGCCCAGTATATAGTGCTGAGCTCCCCGGATAATGCCATAGGTGCCAAGAGACCGAAGTTCTTCGTTACTAAGGAAGCTTAGATCCAGCAGCTTAAAACGAACTGCCACACCAAAGGGGCCGGATTCAATACTGTGACAGTACTTTCCAAGCTCATTAAAAAGATGACTTTCGATAGATTTATCGCTATAGCTCCGGACTGACCGGCGTCGCTTCATGATTTCGAAAGCTTTTTCCACCTGTTTATCACCTTTTTCTTTATAAAAAATACACAAACCGGGTATACATATATTATAGCTGACGATATAAAAAACATATACAGTCAGGATATAATATTTGATTAACCCGGCTGAAAGTGTACCAGCAGAGTAAAATAATTATTACCCAATGCTGTCAGTCTTTTGCTAATCTTTCTTGAACATACTAACCACAAGCGCAATAACAAGACCTACACCAAAACCGCCAATCAGGCCGTTTGTGTGGAAGTATAGAACTCCGAGCAGCGGAAAAACAGTAAAACCGATTACTACTAAGATCAAAGGTAATATCTTTAAACCGAAAATAACAATCCATCCCTTCAATTTTATATTCTGTACTGCAAAAAAGGCTGTGATGGCTGCAGTCCTTCCTGCAGGCACAGCCAATACTTTCCATAATAAACATTTAACCTGGTTAATTATATTTTATATGATATTATTAGATATGGCAAAGCCGTCGATTCTTGTGAAACAATGCTACAAGCGGATTAGCTTCAATTATGGCTCATTTATTAAGGAATCCTTTGAAAAACTCAGCTATTTGATAGCAACTTACTATCATGACCCCTAAAGCTCTACATTAAGAATTTACTGCCGTTTCCGGGCTTAGGGCAATGAACCTTGCCGGTAAATAAAACTTATTGAGAAAGGAGATTTGAATGAAGGTTAATTCAGATATTGTCGGTAAAAAATTAAGTGAGTTTATCACCTTTGTAGATCAGCGGAAAATCTGCAATTATGCAGCAGCAGTGAGTGATCCCAATCCTTTTTATCTGGACGACCAGCGCCGGGATGGACTAATTGCACCGCCAACCCTGGCCGCGGCTATAACCTGGCCGCTTCTTAATAATATTTATGACTACATTGATCTCGGGTATCCACCTGAAATAATCTTTAATATTGTCCATTACTCTGAATATCTGGAACTACACCGCCCTTTGAGACCGGGGGATAAGGTTATCATTAACGGAGAGGTGGCAGCTGTCCTGCCGGAAAAACGGGGAGCCCACATTATATTTAAACTACCAGCTGTAGATAAAAATGGTGATCCACTTTTTACAGAATATATCGGTGGGATGCTGCGTGGAATAGAATGTGCCGATCAGGGTAGAAGCTTAGAATCATTGCCGATCACACCATCAAACCCGACTGATCATACAGTACTTTGGGAGGTTGCTGTGCCTATTCCCCGTGAAGCCTGCTATATTTATGAAGGATGCGCGAATGTTCCTTTTCCCATACATACCTCGCCTGCCTTTGCTCTCAGTGTTGGCCTGCCGGATATTATTTATTATGGTATTGCATCACTTGCACATGCCGTTCGCGAACTTGTCAATCGTGAAAACGGGGCGAATCCATCTAGCATTAAAACAATTGCCTGCCGCTTCAGAGGCATGGTCCTCCCTGACAGTTTTATTCGGATCCAGTTAACCGGAAGAAGCCTAAAGGATAACTGTAGTAACCTCTTTTTCCGGGTGCTGAACAGGGAGGGAAAAGAAACAGTAAGTGAAGGGTTTATGTCCTGCGAATAGCACAATTTTCATCAACCCAGACTGAAGGGAAGGATTAAACCCCCTTTAGTAGAAATTAAAGATTAAGCAGATTACAGCAAAAGCATCTAATTTATTTTAACAGGAGGGAACGCTTTGAACGATACTAGTTGGAAGCTACCGCTGCTAAATTCATACATTGAGAAGTGGGCCAAAGAATCACCTGAAAAACCGGCCTTAATCCAGCATGAAGATGACAAAACCATCACTTATAAAAAATTTAATTCACTGGTCGACTTCTTCGCTCTGCGCCTGCTCGACATGGGTATTAAAAAAGGTGATCGGGTTGCAACGATGCTGGTACTTGTTCCCGAGCATGTGTTACTCATGTATGCCTGCTTTAAAATTGGAGCTATCGTGGCTCCTCTTGATGTCCGCCTGAAAGAAATGGAGGTCGTTCGTGATCTCGAAAAGATTAAACCGAAAGCATTTTTCTTCCTTGGGAAAACACCTTTGATCGATTTTCGTGAAATGGGTAAAGCCGTCCGGGATAACTGCACTTCTGTAGAGCACCTGGTTCAATTTACACCTAATCCAGAGCCTGGTGATATCATCGATGGAGCTACCGCTATCACCGATATGATGGCTAAAGGCAAACTGTTAGGTCTAAAACTAAAAAATATTTTTACCCGCAATCTTGAAAAAGCTTATTCAAAAATTGATACAAAAACACCGGCGCTGATCATTTTTACAACCGGAACTACAGGAGAGCCGAAACCTGCTGTCATGTGTCATGAAAACATCATTGTCCAAAACGAAGTTCTTAAACGCGGGGTTGAACTTGACGGGAAAAATATGAAGATGTTGGTAAATCTGCCTCCAAGCCACGTCGGTTGTATTACAGAACAGTTAATGACTACCCTGTATCTCGGCGGAACTGCGGTAATTCTGCGTATTTTTGATCCAAAGCTTACTCTTGAGTCCATTGAAAAGCATAAAGTAAACATTTTTGGTCAAATTCCCACCCAATTCAGGATTGAATGGGCTCTTCCCGAATATAAAGACTATGATTTAAACAGCCTGAATTACGCAATATATGGAGGCTCTGCAGTTGATACAGTTTTCCTGAGACAACTTTCAGAAATGGCACCCAATTTCGGGACTGGAATAGGGATGACAGAAACCGCCGGTTTTTATTCCTTTACACCTAGAGGAATCACTGTTGAAGAAATGGCCGGCCAGGTTGGAACCGCTTTTGAGGACTTGGCTCCTGTGTCAATTCGCAAACCTGTTCTGGAAGACGGCACCGCCGGCGAAGAACTTACAGATGGGGAAATCGGTGAAATATGTGTAAGCGGACCGATTGTATTTCAGGGTTATTATGGCATGCCAGAAGCAACAGACAAGGCAATTAGCAGGGATGGATGGCTTTACACAGGCGATATGGGCTACTTTAAGGATATGGGTTCATACCGGGCATTATATCTGGCGGGGAGACAAAAGTTTGTTATCAAACAGAAAGGTTACCAAGTCTTTCCCGACGAAGTGCAAGATTTTATTGCCTCTCACCCCAAGGTCGATGTTGTTGATGTTGTAGGTGTCAAACATAATATATTTGACGAAGGGATATTTGTTTTTATCCGACCCAAAAAAGGTGAAACACTCACCGAAGATGAAATAATGAAGCACTGCCAGGGTATAGCTTCTTACAAACGCCCGCAGCATGTGGAAATATGGCCTGAAGACAGGGAGTTCCCCCTGACCAGGGTAGCTAAAGTTGATAAAAAAGAGTTAAAAGTGGTGGCAGAGTCGATCGTGGAAGAGCTGCGCAAAGAAGGTAAATGGGATGCCGGTTAAGCCTGATTAGCCAGCAACCTTAACCGCCGTACTAATGCAAAGCCGCCTGAATAAAGGCGGCTTTTTATTGTTCAAGTTCATTTGACACTCCATAGCTGCGCAGCATATTTTTCATTCCATCGGTGATTTCTACACGGCCATCATGAAATACCCAGTAAACATCTACATTATCAAAACTATTCGCCAGAACCAGGCTCTCTTCGAAGGGGAGCAAAAATAGCGCGGTAGATAAAAAATCTGCCAGGGCCGCATCATCAGCTACTACTGTCAGCGCCCTGTAATATTCGCCGGGCATTAGGGTTACAGGATCTATAATATGATGTAGAACCTGTCCGTTCACAACATAATAACGCTGGTAGTCGCCGCTGCTTACGACTGCTGCTTCCTGAACAAAAACAACATCCAGCAGTTTTTCTTCCTCATCCGATACTATAGAAGCGCTGGGATTTTGAATTCCGATTCCCCACTTTTCTCTGACACCATCAAGTGGCTTACCAATAGTTCTGATATTTCCGCCAGGGCTGAGAACAGCTGAGTTCATACCCGCCGCTTCCATTTCAAGCGCCACCAGCTCAGTTGCAAATCCTTTTGCTACAGCACCCACGTCAAGGCTCATCCGCGAATCGGGCAAATATACTGTGTTGTTTTCAGCATCAACGATCACCTGATCAATATCAGTATGCTCTGCAGCTTCCCTGAGATCAGCCATAGGAGGCAGCATGGCGTTAGCCGGATCTAATTCGGCCTCACTGCGATAGTAGTGCCAGATTCTCAGCACAGGACCCATGGCAATATTAGTTGTCTCACCTGTGCGAGCATACATGTCCTTTGAATATAAGATCAGGTCGATAATCTCACGTTCAACCTGAACCGGTTTTATTCCGGCATTATCATTAATTGTTTTAATATTATTGATACCGTCATAGCTTAAATAAATATTATACAACTTATGCAGCTCAAGAAATCGAGCATGTATTAGTTCCATATAACGATCAAACTCATCTTCGCTATCTGTATAAGCTACAACCTGCACCAGTGTATCGAATGTATCAAAAAATGATTCTGTATATCTTGTTTTTTCTGTCTGCGGATTGCTGGTACATCCGGCAACTATAAAAAGAGCAATCAGCAGCAGCACAAATCTTGTTCTCATATTTTATCCCTTCGTGGACAACCATCTATGATCAAGAAACACTCCCCCACCAAAGGCAGGGGAGCATTTAAAGATCATGACAATCCGGTTTTTTACCTGGCGTTGTCAAAAGCTTTCGCGACTGCTGCCTGATAGCTCTCTACAGTAATCGTTACGGAAGAGGTTAATTCCGGCACATCGGGAACGCTCTGGTGAGCATCGTCAACCACTTTAACCTGGAGGCCCAAGACTTCGTCTACAGTCTTTCCTACCATCCAGTCTTCCAAAACAACCATTTGTTCATACCATTCCATTTCGATTTCAGAAACACGTTTCATGCCGTAATCATCGCCCAGCTGAACTTTGGTTTTCGGCGCTTCTGCGCGATCGGAAGTTACCTGGCCGTCAGCATCATAATTAACCCTGATCTGGGCATTATCAATCAATACACCGACGATCACACCGTTGGAATCAAAAGCAACAGCAGCCATCGTGTTGTCCATCTGTGCCATGGGAAGAATATCATTATCTTCATCAAGGCCTCTGGATTTGGCAATTGAAAGATCTGTGCCTAAACCGGCTGTTACTGCGTTTTCAACTTCGACAGAGTTATTATAAGCACTTTCAACTGCTGCGATGTAATCTTCAACGGTGATTGTTACCAGCGAAGTAAGTTCCGGAATATCAGGGACGTTCTGATGAGCATCGTCAACAACCTTCACCTGCAGGCTCTTGATTTCATCTACAGTCTGACCGATCATCCAGCTTTCAAATTCAGCCATCTGCTCATACCATTCCATTTCGATTTCAGAAACACGTTTCATACCATAATCATCGCCAAGTTCGGCTTTGGTCAGAACCGGAGCAGTGAGATCTGTTGCAACCTGCATTTCCTCATCAAATGCAACTCTTGTCTGAGCATTGTTAATCGATACACTGACAACCCTGCCTTCAGCATCAAAAAGCACTGCTGCCATAACTACATCGGCCTGGGCCTGAGCGGTAACATCATCGCCTGCATCTCTCGACTTGGCGATAGATGTAACTACTCCAAGACCTAATCTTGATGATCCTGTTTCAACAACTTCTTCTTCCGGGGTTTCTTCCGGAGCTTCTTCCGGGGCTTCCCCGGCGGGCGCATCCCCGCAGCCGGCTATCATAACCAGAGCCAGGGTAAGCACCAGGGCTAACCATAATACTTTTTTCATTAAATTACCTCCTCATAAAAATAACAGTTAGAGAATTTATTCACATTCCAAATTAATTGAAAATGAATAAGATTAAATCTACCTGTTTTATACAGTTTTAATTTTACTACATAACCATAACCAGGTCAAGCACTTCGAAATAATATATGTGATTAGCACGTGATAATACATTGAAATATTGACAGATGTTCATTTATATCCTATTATTATAATATTGGAATATAAGATATGAATTTGTTACGAGGTGCAACCAGATGCCAAACTCAATGATAACCCTAAATTACCAGAAATGCCGACCTGACCTCTGCAACAGCGGTTATTGCACTGCAATACCGGCATGCCCACTGAAGCTGATTGAGCAGGAAGAAAAATACGGATTCCCCATGACAAATTCAGCTGTTTGCAAAGGCTGTGCAAAATGTGTGACCGCCTGTCCTTTTAAAGCAATAACCCTATCCTGAATAGTTTAATTAACGTGATTTCATTTAAACAACCAGAAATAATTGACAGATAAAAGCCTATTTTAACCAGGGCAGGTTGTCAAGATCAGCATTTCCACCCGAGAGTATTAGCCCCATTTTGGAACCCTTTATCTCAGTGCGTTTAGCCAGCAGCACAGCTAAGGTAACTGCAGCAGAGGGTTCGACAATAATTTTCATTCTTTCCCAGATCATTCTCATTGCTTCGATAATTGCAGGTTCCGTTGCTGTCAATATCGCTGCAACATGCTTTTTTATGATGGGAAACGTTAACTCGCCAAGCGATGTCCTGAGCCCATCGGCGATAGTATCCGGTTTTTCAACAGGAATGATTTTCCCTGCCTGCAGGGATCTGAAAGCATCATCTGCTTCAAGTGGTTCAGCTCCGATTACAGTCAGATCAGGTTTGAGTCCGGAGATTGCCAGACCAGTTCCGCTTAAAAGGCCACCACCGCCTACCGGAGCTATAACTGTATCGAGATCCGGTACCTGTTCCAACAGTTCAAGTACAGCTGTGCCCTGGCCGGCGATGACAGCATGATTGTCATAGGGGTGGATAAATATTGCACCGGTTCGCTTAATCAATTGATCCAATGCCTCTTCACGAGCCTTCTGAGTCGGGGCGCAGTAGGTTATTTCTGCGCCATAGCCGGCTACTGCCGTTTTCTTAACAGCCGGAGCGTTATCAGGCATAACCACAAACGCTTTAATCCCTCGGCATCTTGCTGCATAGGCAAGTGCCGCAGCATGATTACCTGAGGAGTGGGTTGCAACCCCCTGCCGGACCTCTTTCTCATTCAGACTGAAAACAGCATTAACCGCTCCCCTGGCCTTAAATGCTCCCACCTTCTGCATATTCTCTGCTTTAAAAAAAAGCTCAGCCTGACAAATACTGTTCAACGTAGTAGAAGTATAGACAGGAGTATGGTGCACATATGAATCAATTCTTACTGCAGCTTCCTTGATTTCTGCAAATGAGGGCATCACATTTATAACCCTTCTTCCCTGACAAAATTTGATAAAAGGATTATAGCAGATTGCAGCTTGTTAAGACCAACATAATGATTGTTAAGTAGAGCAGGACAGGCAGGGATAAATATATAAGCTTATTTAGGATCTTAAATCTCTTCCTGAGTTACACAATCGAAGCAGTGTCAGTTAAATGTGGAGGAGGCAAACAGGTCTCTTCCACATGTTTGTAGATGCGGCTTATTTTAGCGGTTAAGCGCTTCTTTGGAAACAAAATGAGGCTTCATTTCAAGAGTATGGGTAGCATAAATATTACGGATTGTTTTTGTAATTCCACGCATAACAAGAGAATGAGTATCTGCTGTGGCGCCTCGATAACGAACCCCGTGAAGCATATCGCCATCTGTAATGCCAGTGGCAGCAAAAAAGATATCGTCACCCTCAACCAAATCTTCAAGGAGCAGTAACTTACCTGAGCAGAGGTGATCTTTGCAATAAATACTGTTTAAATCTTCATCCTTCGGGATAAGCCGACCCTGAATTTCGCCTCCCAGTATTTTCATAGCAACTGCTGAGATAACACCTTCCGGCGCTCCGCCAATGCCAAATAGTATATCTACTCCGGTATTGTTTATCGCAGTTGAAATTGCAGCGGAAACATCACCATCAGATATAAGTTTAACCCTGGCTCCGGCTTCACGAATTTCAGCTATTAACTGCTTGTGCCGCGGTCTGTCAAGAATAATTGCCGTTAAATCAGGCACATCACGTTTAAGGGCCTTTGCCACTTCCTTAAGATTATCTGCCACCGAAGCATCAAGATTGATACAACCTCTGGCTTTAGGCCCAACAGCGATCTTATCCATGTAAAAAACATCCGGAGCATGAAGAAGGTGCCCCTTGGGCGCCACCGCCATAACCGAAAGTGCATTTGGCAGGCCCCTGGCAACAAGGTTTGTTCCTTCAAGCGGGTCCACGGCTACATCAACTGAGGGATTATCATCGATACCAACCTTTTCACCTATATATAACATGGGAGCCTCGTCTTTCTCTCCCTCACCAATCACCACAGTTCCATTTATATGCACAGTGTCAAATACAGCACGCATGGCATCTACAGCAGCCTGATCTGCAGCTTCTTTATCACCACGACCCATCAGACGGCCCGACGCAAGAGCCGCAGCTTCAGTTACCCGGACAAATTCCAATGACAATTCACGTTCCATTTGTTACCCCCCGTTTCACTAATACTGTAATACTTAACCGAACACTGGCCTTTTAAAGACTTTCACGATCCATCGGCATGCTCATACAGCGGGGGCCGCCACGCCCCCTCACTAATTCAGAACCGTCAATTTCTATAACATCGACACCATGTTTTCGCAGAGTGTCGTTAGTTGCTTCATTCCGATCGTAACAAATTACCGTTCCCGGCTTAATAGCAAGGGTGTTGGTGCTGTCGCCCCACTGCTCCCTGGCAGCCGTGATTTCGTCATTGGCTCCTGAATATATGATGTCTACATTTTTAAGGTTCAGAGCTTTCCTTAATGCTCCCTGCAGACTGTATCCGTTAGTTGCATTGACCCTGCTATTTGTGCCTCTGTCCAACCAATAAATATTAACCTGGTCTTTTACGCCTGGATACATGAGGAATTTATCAATGTCTACCATTGTAAAGACAGTGTCCAGGTGCATGTAAGCTCTTCTTGAGGGAATCTGAACTACTATAATTTGCTTCACCAGTTCTTTCTCTATAATATACTTGTGCGCTATCCATTCAATTGCTTCTTCTGTAGTTCTCTCGCTCAAACCAATTATAAGGGTTTCACTGTTTAAAACAAATATATCTCCGCCTTCAACTCCGTAAGGAATCTCCTCATGAAAGGTAAGTTCCACATCCCTGAATAATGGATGGTATTTCTGAATCATTCTCAGAAATATGGTTTCCAGCCTGCGGGCGGGCAGAAACATGCTGCTGACCTGCAATTTGCTGCCGATCATTGACCCGTGATCCCTCGTAAAATACATATTCGGCAGGGGCGCCAGGTAAAAGGGGTAGCTGTCCAGAGTTAAATCGCTTAGTGAAGTATATTTTTTAAGGTGCTGTACTTCCTGTTTCGAAAGCCCGGCGATTATTTTCGAAACAAGTTCCTCGGAAGATAGCTCATTAAGGTATTGGTAAATTGTATCAAGTACATCAGGTTCAATAAGCGGGCTTGCCTTAAGATGCCGCTTAATCAGTTCACTTTTCACTTCAGGATCCTGAACGATATCCATTAACATATTCCCAACGTAATAGACCTCAACTCCGTTATTTTGCAGAGCACCTGCAAAACCGTCATGCTCGAGCTGGGCTTTGGCCAGCCATGGAATCTCATCAAAAAGTAAGTCTTCCAGGTAACGTGGTGTTAAATTTTCCAGTTCAAGGCCTGGCCTGTGCAGCAGCACTTTTTTTAAAGGCCCGACTTCCGACCACAATTTTATCGCCTTTTTCACCTTGTTCCCTCCTGAAAAAGTAATATTAAACTATTCGCCAATTCTACTTTGTTTACCTGTATTTTTTTCATTGAAATTTGATTTTTCAGCCTGCTTGCATTATTGTCGATTATATGTTATTGTTTGATGTGGTATTCGTGAGATAGAAGCGTGGATAAAACGATGGAAGCAGGGGGTATTTCCGTTCGTTATGGAAATGCCCTTATTTTATAAATACATACAAATTAAACCGGATAGTTTTATACATTCATGCCGGTAAAATTATGAACAACAAATACAGCATTTGAAGGGATTTAATATTTAATGTCAACTTTTTACGAGTTTGGAATAAGTGAAGAATTAATCAGAGCTACCACTGGTATGGGGTTTGAAGAGGCTACAGCAATTCAGGAACTGGCTATTCCTATCGCCATGGAAGGCCGTGATATAATCGGGCAGGCTCAGACAGGCACCGGTAAAACCGCTGCTTTCGGTATTCCGATGATTGAGAGATGTCGTCCAGAACAAGGTCCTGTTCAGGGGCTTGTTATAACCCCGACAAGAGAACTGGCCGTTCAGGTTGCCGAAGAGCTGAATACTCTGGGCCAGTATAAGAAAATAAAGTCTCTTCCTATATATGGCGGGCAGGAGATCGTACGTCAGATAAAAGCGCTGAAAAACAAACCACAGATAATTGTGGCTACCCCGGGCCGCCTGATGGATCACATGCGCAGAAAGCTTATTCGGCTGCAAAATCTTTCGGTTGTTGTGCTGGACGAAGCTGATGAAATGCTGAACATGGGATTCAGGGAAGATATCGAAGATATCCTGTCCGAAGCGCCCACTGACAGGCATACAATGCTTTTTTCTGCAACAATGCCGCAGCCGATTCAGGATTTGGCTCGCCGGTACATGCGTGAACCTGAGTTCATCAGGATCAAAACCAAAGAAATTACCGTACCAAACACTGAACAGCACTATTACCAGGTACATGAAAGAGAAAAATTTGACGCCCTGTGTCGATTGCTCGACCTTCATTCACCTGAAGCAGCGATAATATTTGCCCGAACTAAACGCAGGGTCGATGAAATACTGGAAGCCCTGAGTAAACGAGGCTACTCGGCTGAAGCTATCCATGGAGATTTAACCCAATCAAAGAGAGACAGTGTAATGCGCAAGTTTAAAAACGGGGTGACGGAAATACTTGTCGCAACTGATGTGGCAGCCCGGGGTCTTGATATCGGCTCGGTTACCCATGTATATAATTTTGATATCCCCCAGGATCCTGACAGCTATGTACACCGAATCGGCCGTACCGGCAGAGTCGGCCGTGCCGGCATGGCTACAACTTTTGTGCTGCCCCGCGAACTTGATCACCTCGAACTAATCGAGCGCACTATCAGAAGAAAAATAGTACGTCAATCGGTACCGACCCTGGACGAAACAATCAGAGGCCAGCAGCGTCTCACCGCAGAGAAACTGCTTCAGGTTATTGAAGAAGGTGAACATCAGCTTTATAAGGAAGCAGCACGTGAATTGCTGGAAAGCGCTTCTGCTTCGTCGCTTCTGGCAGCAGCGCTTAAGCTGCTTACCAAGGAGCCCGACCTGACTCCTGTCAGCATTACAGCCGACCAGAACTGGTCGCCCAAGAAAAGACCGATAGCAAGACAGGAACGCGGCAGTTACCGCCAAAAACAGGCGGGGAGCAAAAGCCGAGGAGGATACAAGGGACACAGTAAAAGCCGAAAATATACGAATAAATGATCAAATAACTCAAATTAGTGTCTGACACCAATTTGAGTTATTTTGAAACAGGGGGAAGATTTATGACTGATAACAAGCCGGTCATATTAAGTGTCAAAGATACGATAGCCACCGTAACTCTGAACCGGCCCGAAAAGGCCAATGCTTTTGACGGTGAAATGTGGATAGCCCTGGAAGAAACCGCAAATATGATTAAACTCGATCCGAAAATAAAAGTTGTTATTCTCACCGGCTCGGGAAAATCATTTTGTGGGGGACTTGATATCAACAAGGCTCTTACTGAAGGGATCTTTCTTGGAGACCGAACCTTCAGACCCGGCTTTGAAAGTCTGCAATATGTAAGCAGGGTATTTACAATGTTCGAACAGTTACCTGTCCCGGTAATAGCAGCTGTAAATGGAGGCTGCATCGGACTGGGCTTTGAGCTGGCACTTGCCTGCGATATAAGGCTGGCTTCAGACGATGCCATTTTTTCCATACCTGAAGTGACCTTTGGCCTAGTGCCCGACTGCGGCGGAACTCAGCGTCTGCCGCGACTGATAGGACCGGCAATGGCCAAAGAACTTATCTTTACCGGACGCCGGATTGACGCGGCCGAAGCTCTCAGGATCAAACTTGTAAATCACCTCTACCCTGCCGGGGAACTGCTTGACGAAGCAGAAAATTTAGCGGCAGAGATTGCAGCAAATCCTGTTGAGGCCGTGCAGGCTTCAAAGCGCTGCCTGAACGTGTCAATGAACAGCACTCTTGAAACAGGCTTGCAATTTGAGACAGCTTCGGCTGAAACAGTTCTGGGTGAAAAAGTAAAAGAGCTTATCCATTCAGAAAGTGCAAAATAAAAGCACCTGTTACAACTTCTAAGATTAGGATAGCCCTTTATTTTTCTGTAAGAAATTCAATAAATCATATAACATATTAGATAGTTAAAGTTACCAGGCTAAGAATTGGAAGCTACACAAGGCTATAGTATCCTCTTAATCATCTGACAAAACTACCGATTAAGGCAGATGCGGCTTTCTTCAGATCTTCAGGGGCAATTTCTATTTGCACTCCTCTGGTACCGGCACTAATAATAACAGAATCAAACCGGAAAACATTTTCATCAAGATAATATTCGTAGCTGTTTTTTAACCCAAGGGGAGAGACAGCGCCCCTGATATAACCGGTTAGCAGCTTCACTTCTTTCAAAGAAACCATTTCTACTTTTTTATTTCCGCTCACCCGGGCAAAAGCTTTGAGATCCAATTCTCTGCCTCCCGGAATAGAAACAATAACTACACCGCCCTTGTCGCCACGAACAACCAGGGTTTTAAAGACCTGATCTACAGGCAACTCCAGCCTTAGAGCAGCATTTTCTGCGCTTAAGTCGCTTTCATCAATAGAAAATTCCCTCAGCTTGTAGGGAACATTAAGGCTTTCCAGAATCCGGATTGCATTAGTTTTTTTCATTTACAACCCCCGCAAGTATTCACTTTTTAGAGATCTGGAAGACTTTGAGGATATTACACTGTTAAGCATGTTCAGCAGCGATTCTTTATCCCGGGAAAGTGTCGCCTTCAGCGGCAGGTAGTTAGATGCATGATTAGCTCGAAAAACTGATTTTGTCAGTTCAAGTCTTTCTACGATCATTTTAATTTCTTCCAATAGCTGCCATGAATTTAAAGGGGTTAATAACCCTTCTTCAAATGCCCTGTGCATAGAAGTGCCTGGTACGCTGATCAAACTGAGCAGTCCAATGTAGTCGGGATCAATTTTATTTAACAATGCTGCAGTAGCCAGAGCGTGTTCTTCTGAACCTTCAAGACCGGCAAGGCCGTTTAATACTGTAATCGACAGAGGTATTCCCGCCTCCTTAACTCTTGATGCAGCTTCTGTCATTTCATCTGGCGTTACTCCTTTATTAACCGATTTAAGCACAGAGGCGCTGCCGCTTTCTACACCAAGGTAAATCATCCCCAGCTTATTCGTTTTCAGTTCAATTAACTCCTTGACACTTTTCTGCAGGAGATCCTGGGGATTACCATAGAGCGAAACCCGCTCCAGGTCGGGGAACGCTTGGTTTAGCAAATCAAGCAATTTGATCAGTTTTTCCGAGGAGACAGCCAGTGCATTGCCATCTGCCAGAAATACCCTTCGGGTGCGGGGGAAATTACCTGAAGTAAGAGCAATATCGCTTTTTAACTCCTCCAGTGAACGTTCCCGGTATTTTTTCTTTTTATACATGGCGCAAAAGCTGCACCGGTTATGTGAACAGCCGATCGTAGCCTGTAATATCAAACTGCTTGCTTCACTGGGCGGCCTGTAAAGATCGCCCTCGTATTTCAGGGGAAACATAAAATCAACCTTTCCGACAGGAATAAATGTGTATTCAGGGTTTAATGGTTTCATATTATTACAGCATGATAATAATGTCAAATTTATGCAATTTAATTGCGTCCGTCATTTTAACCCTTTGAAAGGGATGCGATCTTCTATTACGGGTCAACAAAAGCGCCTTATGTGCTATAATCGATTGTAATTGATCTTTTCAGGCCAAATTGAACAACAGGTGTAAATAATGTCAGAACAGTTATTACCAATAAGCAGAGAAGAAGTTTATGAGAGAGGCTGGGACAGCCCTGATTTTATTCTAGTCAGCGGCGATGCCTATGTCGATCATCCCTCATTTGGCGCTGCCATTATTAGCCGCCAGCTTGAAGCCTGTGGTTTTAAAGTGGGGGTTATCGCCCAACCAGATTGGAAAAATATAAATGAGTTTCAGAAATTAGGCCGTCCTTCTATAGGTTTTCTTGTTACAGCCGGCAATATTGATTCCATGGTTAACCATTATACCGTCGCAAAAAAGAAGCGAAAAACCGATGCGTACAGTCCTGGAGGTAAAACCGGTCTGCGTCCTGACCGGGCTACAACAATATATACCCGTATGATAAAAAAAGCATATCCTGATCTGCCAGTAATAATAGGCGGTATTGAAGCAAGTTTGCGACGTCTGGGCCATTATGACTATTGGGAAGACAGGGTTTTAAATTCAATTCTGCTCGATTCCACAGCAGATCTGCTAATTTACGGTATGGCCGATAAAACGGTGGTTGAAGTTGCAGAAGCGCTGCAAAGCGGTCTAAAAATTGACGATCTTATCTTTATCAGGGGCACAGTCTATAAAGCACAAACTATCAACAACCCGGATGATACGATAATTTTGCCCTCATTTGAGGAAATTGCCACGGATAAAAAGGCTTTTGCAAAAAGCTTTATGATCCAGTCCCGCAACACCGATTATATCACTGCTAATATCCTGGCAGAACCCTATCAAGATGGGTATTTAATTCAGAACCCACCATCAGAGCCATTAAGCACTGATGAGCTTGATATGATCTACCGCCTGCCATTTACCCGGAATTTTCACCCCGTTTATGAAAAAGCGGGCGGAGTACCAGCCATTACCGAAGTTAAATTCAGCCTGATCAGCAGTCGCGGTTGTTATGGTGGCTGCAGTTTCTGTTCGCTAAATTTCCACCAGGGAAGAACCATTCAGACCAGGAGCAGTGATTCCATAGTTGAAGAAGCTAAAATCCTTATCGGTGATCCCGATTTCAAAGGTTATATTCATGATGTGGGGGGACCAACTGCAAATTTCCGTCTGAAAGCCTGTCAAAAGCAGCTTAAAGAGGGAATCTGCCGGGATAAACAGTGTCTTTTTCCCCAACCATGCAATAACCTGATCATAGACCACAGCGATTACCTGAATCTGCTGCGTCGCCTGCGTAAACTTGAAGGGGTTAAAAAAGTTTTTATTCGTTCAGGAATCCGCTATGATTACCTGCTCGCCGACCCACATGGAGAAACTTTTTTTGAAGAGCTATGTCAACACCACGTCAGCGGACAGCTGAAAGTAGCACCGGAGCATTCCGCCCCGGCTGTGCTGAATAAAATGGGCAAGCCGGATAAAAAAGTATATCTTGACTTCAAGAAAAAATATAAAGCAATTAATGAGAAACTGGGTAAGGAACAATACCTGGTACCTTACTTTATGTCCAGCCACCCGGGTTCTGACCTGGAAGCATCTGTGGAGTTGGCCGTTTTTATACGAAATAATGAACACCGCCCGGAACAGGTTCAGGATTTTTATCCCACACCCGGCACACTTTCCACCTGCATGTTCCATACAGAGATCGACCCGAGAACTATGAAGCCTCTTTACGTGCCTAAGACACCACATGAAAAAGCTATACAGAGAGCCCTTATACAGTTCAGAAACCCAAAGAATTACAGGCTCGTATACGAAGCTCTGCAGAAAACAGGACGAAAAGATCTGATCGGCTACGGGCGCCGGTGCCTGATTAAACCGCCTTCCGGAAAGAATAAGGGGCCGGTCGCAGCAAATCATAAATTAAGAATGGGAAAAAAAGATGCATCTAAACTTAAATAAACTTAATCTCCGCAGGATCATTTTACGATAAGCTGCTTAACATCTCAAAGAGCAGGAACAATCAGGACGATGATGGAAGCAATAGTGGCAATCAGTGGTTACTTCCTCGGCGGTCCGCTTGGTCTCGGCACAGTTATTTTTGCGCTTACAGTCGGTCTGTTCATGGAGATCGGGTTCAGCCTGATTGGAAAGTCGAAAAATACTTCAATCTATTAACATATCTGGGGCTGTTAAATCTGTTATAATTATAACAAGAAAATTAAGATAAAAGAGGTGATCGCTTGGAAAACCAGAAATATGGCCTGACCGATAAGGTATTTGTAATAACAGGAGGAAGCCGGGGAATTGGCCTTGAACTTGCCCGCCGTCTTCTTCAGGAAAAAGCCAGGGTGGCTATTTGCGCCCGCAAACAGGAAGGGCTCGATCTGGCAGCCAAGGAGTTAAACGGCGGCGATGCCCTGTTGACAGTCCCGGCCCATATTGCCAAAGAGATAGAGGTAGACAACCTTTTTAAACAAACGTATTCACGATTCGGAAAAATAGATGCTTTAATCAATAACGTAGGCATGAATCTGCTGACTCCTTCAGTCACAGAAACTGAAGCTGCAACCTGGCAAAAAATTATTGATTCAAACCTCACCGGAACTTATTACTGTTCGCGTGCAGCGGCCAAAATCATGAAAGGGCAGGGTGGCGGCAAAATTATCAGTATTTCATCCCTTGCTGCCTGCCGGGCAGCACCGGGCATGGGTATTTATGGAATCGCAAAGGCAGGAATAGAGATGCTGACAAAAGTTTTGGCCGCTGAATTGGCAAGAGACAACATACAGGTTAATGCAGTAGCACCATGCATGGTTAAAACCGGCTTCAGCTCACCTTTCTGGTCTAACCGGGATGTACATGATGAAGTTGTAAAAGGCATTCCGATTGGCCGACTGGCCGAAATACAAGACATCGTCGACCCGGTTTTATTTCTCTGTTCGGCGGGCGCCGATTTTATTACCGGTCAGATAATAGCCATTGATGGAGGAGCATCAGCAGTGTGATCGCAGTGTTAAAATTTAAATTCAGGATCGGGCAAAAAAATAATGGAGGGTGCTGTTGATTGGAAACACGAGCACCGGTATGCTCAGATCCGGGGAAACAGCTTAAATAGTCAGGTGAAAACATAAGATGGCAGGGTTGCTGCAGGTTTAATGAAAAACTGTTTCAACCCCCGATTAATTTGCAGTTTATCTTCGGGAGAGGATATATGTTTCTGATTATTTCAATGTTCAGATCAGGATTTCGCAGATCAGCTTTCAGGCTGATCTCAATTTCACTGTAATTACCTTTTTTATAATCTGTTGAAATACCATCGTCAAAAAAAAGCCTGCAAAAGCCTTCCTGACCAGAATAACAACGTAGCTCTAGCTCGCTATCCAAGCTTTCGATACTGTTTTTACCACATTGATTAAAGGGCAGAATGGTTCCCGCTTTTACATATAGAGGCAGCTTATCCAAGGGAGCGTCAGCAATTATGTAAGCACCACCTGAATACTTCTTATCTGTCCAAAAATCGTACCAATCACCTCCAGGCAGGTAAACTGCCCGTTGCTCAATTCCCGGCCTGATCACAGGGCAAATCATCAACCCTTCACCAAGAAGAAATTGATCATTAATATTATATGTTTTTTTATCCTCCTGATAGTGATAAAAAAGTGGCCGGACTGCCGGTTCACCAGTCAGTGAACAATTTCTCATCAGATTATAGATGTAAGTTAGGAAACGGTAGCGCAAACTAATATAATATCGGGTTATATCAAGCACTTTTTCTGAATAATTCCATGGCTCCTGGTATGCAGTTCCAATTTCACTGTGATTACGGAAAAAAGGCAAAAAAGCGCCCAACTGGGTCCAGCGGACAAGCAGTTCTTCAGTGCAATCCCCGCGGTAGCCGCCTACATCAGCACCTGCAAAAGAATACCCGCTCAAACCAAGATTAAGGATCATGGGGATACTGCTCTCCAGGTGCTCCCAGATACTCGAATTATCACCTGTCCAGAGTGCTGCATAACGCTGGCTGCCGGCAAAAGCTGCCCGGGTCAGGACAAAATGCCTTTTTGATGGTTCAATTTTATCAAGAGCTTTCCTTGTCGCCATAGTATGATAAAACCCGTACATATTATGGACTTCGGCATGGGATAATTCTTTACCACTGTCGGTGCGGTGAACCGCTTCATCCGGCAAAGTACCACTGGAAAGGGAGAAATTTGAGGGTTCATTCATGTCGTTCCAGATACCTTCCACTCCGGCATCAAGTAGTTCGCGGTGAAACTCACCCCACCATTCCCTTACTTCTACACGTAGAAAATCGGGGAAAACAGCCGGTTTAGGCCATACTTCCCCAATATATTCCTTTCCAGCAGGCATATAAACAAAATAATTATTTTTGATTCCTTCATCAAATACTCTGTAACCTCTTTCTGCCTTGACACCCGGATTGATAATCACTACAACGCCAAAGCCCATATTTTTCAGTTTGCCGATTGTTGCTTTGAAATTTGCAAAACGTTCCCGACTTACAGTAAATACCTTGTAAGCTTCCATGTAATGAATATCCAGGTAGAGAATATCGCAGGGTATTTGATGATGGCGCAGATTCTCCGCAACTGCAAGCAGTTCGTTCTGATCCTGATAACTGTAACGGCTCTGCTGAAAACCAAGGTATCTGATATCGGGCATGGGAGGCTTCCCGGTCAGATAACTGTAAGCACTAACAACCTCGGCTGCAGTGGAGCCGTATATAAAATAATAATCAAGAATACCTCCTTCTGCCTTCAGACTGATAAGATCAAAGCTGGTTTTACCGAAATCGAACTCGGTTCGAAAACTATTATCAAAATAAAGACCGTAAGCCCGGCCTGGGGCAACTCCAAGGTAGAAGGGAATTGAAGTATGCATTTCCTGAACCTGGGGATGCTGAATGGGATTATGAAACAAAACATCGCTGTTGTAATTTACAGTAGCATTAGCCAAATGGTTTAACCAACTGTATTTTTCACCATTTCCATATATACCCTTTTCCCACAACAACTTCTTCCTGATTTGAGGTTGATCTGGCTCAACCTGTAGATCTTCGTTTATTTTTGCACCATTTTGGTCAAAGATCTTAACGGCCAGGGTTCTGTCATCAACTTCCACACTGAACAAACCCAGGTTATAACGATCGTTTTCAATCCAAGATGCTACTTCTACCGGGGAGGCCAGCACTGCATCTGTAGAATTTGGAACTTCTTCAGTAGCAGAATAAACCAATCGCATGATATTATCCTGATAGTATAAAATGTGGAGGCAGTAATTATCTCCCCTGAATAGAAAACCGTATTTTGTTATTTCTGTATTCATAACATATTACTCCCAAGGATTATTTATCATCTAATCAAATCAGGTTGATCATTTCTGCAGGAGCGCCAGTATTTCATTAATATTAATTTCTGCAACTGAATTATATACCAGATCAGCATCGCCGACTCTGGCAGCCGGCCCTATACCTACTACAGACATTCCTGCCGCCCTGGCTGCAGAAATTCCTGCTTCTGCATCTTCAATAACCACACAACACCGGGAAGATACTGCCAGTTTATCAGCGGCGAAAAGAAAGAGATCCGGAGCAGGTTTTGTTTTTTCAACACTATTTCCATCGGCGATTACTTCAAAGTAGTCACCTATTCCAAGTTTTCCCACCACATCACGGGCATTCTTACTTGCCGAGGCAAGGGCCAGTCTAATCTCCTTTTTTTTAAGAATATTGAGCAGTGCTACAGCTCCGGGAAGAATATCTTTTTCGCTAATTGTTTTTATTTGCTCACGATAGTAGCTATTTTTTCGTTCCATCAATTCCAACTTTTTATCTTCAGAAATGTCTCTGCCCTTTAAGACAAGCTCCAGTGATGCCCGGCGTGAAACACCGCGCAATTTTTCATTATCCTCTCTGCTGAATGCAAATCCTTCCTCTTCAGCCAGACGGCGCCAGGCTTGATAGTGAAATTCCGCCGTATCGGTGAGAACTCCGTCTAAATCAAATATTATCGCTGTCCTTTTGCAGGAATGAACAAGATTGTCTTTACTCATATCAACCTCAGTATTTAAATATTTGACCGGGTTGGTTTTTACATAAGAACATTCAAATTTTTCATCGGACAATAAATTTACTTTCACATCATAGTGCGTAAATGATATTGAATCTCCCTGCAGCAAATGGTAAGAAACCCTATTTTGATCTACCCGAACCTCCAGGTGTGATCCTTTAAAATATATCCGGAACCTGAATCTTTCCCAACTATCCGGCAAAATCGGTTTAAAACTTAATTTTCCGTCCTGAGTTCTCATTCCACCAAACCCATAGGCAAGACAGAGCCAGGAACCGGCCATATTGGCCATGTGCACACCAAAATGAGCATCCTTAAGTAGATTATCAAGATCAAGTCTTGCAGTTATCGAAAAAAAACGGTAAGCATCCTTGTTATAGCCGAGCTCGGATGCAACAACTCCAAATATAGCGGGAGACAATGATGAATCATGAGTTGTTATCGGTTCGTAGTATTTATAGTCGCGTCTTTTCTGTTCGAGGCTAAATCGATCTCCAAGCAGAAATTGAGCTAGAAGGATATCAGGTTGTTTACACACCTGGTACCTGTATATCACCAGCGGGTGATAATGAAGCAGCAGAGGATAATTATCAGCAGGCGTTGAAGCAAAATCCCAGATTTCTTTGTCAAGAAAGCTGTCATCCTGTGGGTGGATCATTAATGCCTCATCATATGGAATAAACATATTATCGGCTGCTCTCTGCCAGGCAAGGGGCTCTTCTTCCATTAAATCTATTTTAACAGTTATTTTTTTATATTCATGCGGATATTCAACTTTAAGCCTGCGAGCAGTTTCTGCAGCAAAATTCAGGTGCCATGCTGCCATCAGGTTTGTATAACAATTATTATTGACCAGAGCGGTATATTCATCGGGGCCGGTCACTTCATGGTAACAAAACTGATTTCCCTTTCTTGATATATATGCTCCGAGATCTTCCCAGAGGCGGGCAGTTTCGAAAATTATTTCAGCTCCCATTTCCAGTATAAAATCGTAATCCCCGGTCATTTCAACATATTTGCATGCTGCATAAGCAATCGCAGCATTAATGTGATATTGCGCCGTGCCTGCCGGATAATACGACGACCCCTCCTCCCCGGCAATTGTTCGCCAGGGATAAAGCGCTCCCCGTGGATGTGAAAGCTCCCTGGCTCTTGAACGGGCATGCTCAAGTATGCTGTAACGGTATTCCAAAAGGTTTCTTGCTTCATCCGGCAATATAGCGCTGTAAAAAGGTATCATGTATATTTCGGCATCCCAGAAATAATGCCCGTCGTACCCCTCGCTGGTGAGCCCTTTAGCTCCAATACCTGTTTTACCTTCACCACCTGCTGCCTGAAAAAGATGGAAGAGGTTAAAGTGCAAACCCTGTTCCACCGTCAGATCACCGGCTATCTCAACACCAAGATTTTGCCAATAGATATTTAACGCTTCTTCCTGCTTTTTAAGTAATGACTGGAACCCTGCCTGGCTGGAACTATTGACCGCGCTTTCGGCAAGCACAATCAACTCATCTTCCGGGAAATCACGCGTAGTATAATAAGCTACGTATTTTTCAAGAGCCAGGATCTTATTTTTTTCTCCTTCAACCAGGTAATTCAAATATACAGCGCTTTCAGTTTGTTCTAAATCAATTTTATTGTAGCCCACAGCGTTCAGCGAATTAAGCATTGCGCAGGCCATCTTCAGTTCAGAACGTTTTGTTTCCTGAAGCATTACAGCCTTTTCGCCGGCTGCCCTGATATCGCTTACTGAAAGTCCCAATCCACCTAATGACGCAGAAAGCCGCGGGTCATTTTCCTCATGAGTATGATTATCCACTGCTCCATCCAGCGCTGTTCTAAATTTTATGATACCCGAAAAATTAAGCGGTTCCACCTCATAATAAAAAGCTGCAATATGACGGTTAGTATAGGAAACCAGTCTTTTTATGCAGATTCGCACCTCCCGTCCCAGTGGAGATCTCCACAGAACTTCTCTGAACAGGTAACCTTTTTTCATGTCTATAGTTCGCTCATATTTTAATATGGTTCCGCTAACCATACTAAAACGTTCTTCATCAAGGTACAGCTCAATAATTCTGCTGTTGGTTACATTAAGCATAGTTTGAGTATTAACCGCATAACCATAACCCCTTTCAGCATGAGGTATAGGCACCGATTCATAAAAACCATTCAAATATATTCCGTTATTAGTTCTGCAGTCAGCCCCGGCCAAGCCTTCCTCAAAACTGCCGCGCATACCGATGTAACCATTTCCCAATGCAAAGATGGACTCACTGAGAAGATTGTTTTTCAGGGAAAAGTTTGTTTCGCTAATTTTCCAGGGATCCATGTTATACAAAGACGGATGTTCCGACTTAAGCTGTTTCATATTGGGAAATCATGCCTTTCTATATCTGAAATATAATCTGTAACTTTTTCTGGAAGGCGAAACAATTCTCCTGCCTGGTCATAAAAACAGGAATGCAAATTAAATATCATATCCTGTCATTCATTCAGATTTCTTTTTTCACCTGTCACCAGAAAAATAACTTCTTCGGCAATATTTGTGGCATGATCGGAAATTCTCTCCAACCAGCGTCCGACAAATAGAAGATGGGTGGCCTGGGTAATAGTTTTAGGGTTTTCCATCATGATCGTCAAAAGCTCTCTGAAAATCTGACCGAAGAGTTTATCTACTTCATCATCGTCTTTTCCGACAGCTATCGCCAATTCTACATCTTCGCGCACATAGGCATCAAGCGCCTGCTTTACCATCTTTTGACTGAGTATTGCCATGCGCGGTATATCAACAAGCGGTTTAATCAGCGGCTGATCGGCAATTCGCAACGTTATTCTGGCAATACTGGTAGCATAATCGGCCATTCTCTCCAAATCATTAATCATCTTAAAAAGAGTGGCTACCCGTCGTAAGTCTTTGGCCATAGGCTGCTGGGTTGCAATAAATTCGATGATCTTATCTTCAATTACATGCTCCAGATCATCGATAACATCATCACCGTCGATTACTTTTCGGGCCAGCTCAAGATCCTGACTTTTCAGGGCTTCTATCGACAGGGCAATTGATTCTTCTACCAGGTTGCCCATCTGCTGCAATCGCTCATGAAGTAAAGATATTTTTTCTTCAAAAACTACTTTTCTTTCGCGTTCTAAATTGTCCATCGCTCAGTCTCCTCTGATCCGGGTTAGCCAAAACGCCCGGTAATGTAATCTTCAGTGCGTTGATCTTCGGGCTTTGTAAAAATCTGTGCGGTTTTGCCCCACTCAATCATTTCCCCCTGGAAAAAGAATCCGGTAAAATCAGAAATTCGAGCCGCCTGCTGCATATTATGGGTAACTATAATAATTGTATATTCTTTGCAAAGATCACGAATCAGGTCTTCAATACGCTGAGTGGCAATCGGGTCAATCGCCGAAGTCGGTTCATCCATAAGAAGTATCCGGGGCTGAACAGCGAGTGCCCGGGCTATGCAGAGACGCTGCTGCTGCCCGCCTGAAAGAGCCAGGGCCGGTTCGTGCAAACGATCTTTAACTTCATCCCAAAGGGCGCCACCTATAAGACTTTCTTCTACAATTTGGTTTAACATTATTTTATTTTTTAGACCATGAATTCGCGGGCCATATGCCACATTATCATATATGCTCTTCGGAAAAGGATTTGGTTGCTGAAAAACCATACCCACTTTCTTACGCAATTCAACCACATCCATCGAAGAGTCATAGATATCTTCACCATGAACGGTAACCATACCTTCGAGCCTCGTTCCGGGAATCAAGTCGTTCATGCGGTTCAAAACTCTTAAAAAGGTCGATTTGCCGCATCCCGAAGGACCAATCAAAGCAGCAACTCCCTTTTCTTTAACCTCAATATCAACATTAAACAAGGCTTGTTTGCTGCCATAATAGAAATTTAGCTGCTCCACTTTTACCTCGCAATAGTTGTTACCATTTGGCTGCTCTGTCATTTCAACATTGTGGCGGGCATCACTGATCCCATTTTTAAAACCGTTTAGTATTTGCATCATCATAGATAGTTCCCGGCTGGCGGAACCTTAAACACACTCCCTTCCCTGAGTCTTTTTTAAGTATTTAGACTCTTAACCTTTCAATTTAACCAGCCCTCTAAAAGTTTTAGCCGCCTGATCACTAAATTATGCTCGTTAAAATCTTCAATCAGCAGTCTTACTGAATTAGTATTAGTTCAACTAGGCAGATTCCTGTGTCCTAAATAGTCATGCTAATTTTTTAAAGTCCTTTTGCTACCCTGTCCCGGTAGCGTTTTCGTAAAAGCACTGCAGCAAGGTTAAGAATACAGACTAAGGTTACCAGAACAAGTGCTGTGCCATAAGCAATAGGTCTAACAATTGCCAGGGCGTGGTGCTGAGTTGACATGATAAAAAGGTGATACGGTAAAGCCATAAACTGGCTCTTAATTGAGTCAGGCAAATATGGAAGGAAAAAAGCAGCGCCGGTTGCCAGGATAGGCGCTGTCTCACCTGCTGCACGGGCCAGGCCGAGAATAGTACCGGTAAGAATACCCGGTATAGCGCGCGGCAGTACCACCGTTCTTACTACCTGCCAGCGGGTTGCACCCAGGGCAAAAGAACCGGCTCGATAAGCACGGGGAACAGTGATTAATGCTTCTTCGGCAGCGGTTACCGTTACCGGCAAAGTCAGCAGGCCAAGTGTAAAACCGGCAGCAATGAGTGAGGGGCCAAAACCAAATAGTTTGACAAACACAGCCATGCCGAATAACCCGAATACAATCGAGGGAACCCCGGCCAGGTTACGCAATGACATCCGTACCAGTCTTGTAAATGTGCCCTGTATTGCATACTCATTAAGGTAGATCGCAGCTGCGACCCCCAGAGGGACAGCAAACGCGACTGTAATAATTGTTACATAAAAAGTACCAATAATCGCCGGGAATATCCCGCCTTCAGTCATGCCAACCCGGGGCGCAGCAGTTATAAATTCCCAATTAATCACGCCTATACCTTTAGAAAAAATATCAAAAATAATAAATCCGAGAATAATAAGAACCAGAAGCAACGATAAGCGAAGCAGCCAATAACCGATTAGTTCAGATCCGCGCCATTCTGCAATAATATTCTTTCTTCTATTTAATTTCATTTGTTCACCTCCGGTTTGCGGTGAATTAGAATATCCGCCAACAAGTTGATAATAAAGGTAATCAGGAAGAGAACCAGGCCCACTACGAATAGAGCGTGAAAGTGAATAGAACCAAAAACAACATCACCAATATCAATCGCAATATTTGCGCTTAAAGTCCTGACCGAATCAAGAAAAGATGAAGGGCGGGCGATCATATTACCGGTGACCATTAATACTGTCATTGTTTCACCAATAGCCCTGCCCATGCCGAGCATAGTAGCAGCAGTAATACCAGAAAATGCTGCCGGGATAGTGACCTTCCAGATAGTTTGCCAGCGGGTACCGCCTAAAGCGAGTGAAGCGTGGCGGTAATCACTTGGCACCGCTGTAATCGCATCCTCTGCCAGGGTGATAATAGTGGGTAGGGCCATAATACCTACTAAGATTGCCCCATTCAGAGCATTGATTCCACTGGGTATCCCAAACAGTTTGGCAATCAGGGGAGCTAAAACCACCAAACCGATAAAGCCGAGAACTACCGAAGGAATACCGGCCAACACTTCAACGATCGGTTTAAATAGTTCACGTTCCCAGGGTGAAGCAATTTCTGATAAATAGGCGGCAGCAGCAACACCCAGGGGCACGGCAAAAGCAAGTGCACCTAAAGTAACCATGAATGTACCGACAATAAAGTTATTAATACTATAAGTAGGTTCACCATAGGCACCAGGCCTCCAGAGCCCTTCGATAAAAAAAGGTTTAATACCAATCTCTGTAAACGCCGGGATACTGTTTGAAAGCAGGGTGAATAGAATTCCAGTAAGAAAAACGATAATTGCAATACCACTAAGCCAGAAAATAACTCTCATAATTTTTTCTGTTATAGAGCGCAAAAATAATCCTCCTTTCGGTAACCTGTCATTCTCCAAAAAGGCTAAAAACTGACCCTACAGCCCACTGTTTAAACAAACAGTAGGCTGTAGCCATATTGTGCCATCCAAACTTAAGCTGGATGACCCTCGATATAGATTTACTGAAGTGCTTTTTTGTTAAATTCTTTGTTCGCTTCTGTAATCGGATAGAAACCTTCTTCCAAAACAATCTTTTGCCCTACTTCTGTAGTTTCAAAAAGGAAGAATTCGAGCAAAGCGCCACCGGGCTTACCGGTAATATATTGGTACAGAGGGCGGGTTAGAGGGTAGTCTCCGCTGGTAACATTCTCTAAAACTGTAGGATCATAAGCCTGTGAGCCGGTATCTTTTGCAATACTTAATGCTTTAACACCATCTCTATCAGCATAACCGATGGCAGCATAGCCGATCCCGCCAATATCACCGGCAACCGCTTCAACTATATCCGAAGTTCCAGGCAAGTTGCGCATCTGAGGTGAATAGTCGGCCTTTACCACAAGTTCCATAAAGAAAACGTAGGTACCTGAGGTACTCTGGCGACCATTAAGGGTTATTGGCAGGTCATCACCACCAAGATCCGACCAGTTTGTTATTTCACCACGGTAAATTGCTCCGACCTGATCAACTGTTAGCTCGGATACCGGGTTGTTTTCATTAACTACAACTGCGACTCCATCAACAGCGAAAATAACTGCATAAGCATCATCGCCTTGATTAGCTTTAAGATTTTCCATTTCTTCATCTTTCATCGGGCGTGATGAATTGGCGATATCAATATCTCCATCTATAAGTGAGGAGATTCCCACCCCGGAGCCACCACCAGTTACGGCAATTGATACATGGGGGTTGGCAATCATAAACTCTTCAGCCAGCCTGGTCACAACATTAACTTCCGAGTCTGACCCACCGATCATAATTGAAGCTGCTTCTATCAGTGCTTCATCAGAGCCATTTTCTCCTCCTTCATCGGGAGTTGTATCCGCAGCAGTATGCTGCCCACCACATCCAACTACAAACAACATAGATACCAATAACACCAACCCTAAAACAGTTAACCATCTATTCTGATTCATCGTTATCCTCCTGGAATAATATTTAACCTTGTTCAGCATAGCTATATAAGATTAAATAACAAGGAAGAACAGGTAAAATCAATGTTAAATTGAGGTTAAATGTAAGAATAGAGTCAAGAAGTCAGTCTTCAGGTTTCAGGAGTAAGCATAAAAAGACCCGACCGCAAAAGTGGGTTCAATTATAATAGCTGGACACCGAGGTTTAAATTAAAAAGAAGTGAAAATCTTTTACTTTTCAGCAAAGGGTAATGAAAAGATAAAAGTGGTTCCGACGTTTTCAAGGCTGTTCAGGGCATATTCAGCTCCGTGCGCTTCCATTATATGCTTGACTATAGAAAGGCCAAGGCCGGTGCTGCCGCTTTTTCGCGAACGGGCTTTATCAGCGCGATAAAATCTTTCAAATACATATGGAAGGTCAGGCTCGGGAATTCCAGGACCATTATCACTTATTTCAACTACAACTTTATCATCATTCAGGTTTAATTTAATCCTCGCAGTACCTCCATAGTTGCCATGCCTGATACTGTTCTCAAGGATATTAACAATTGCCTGGCAGAGCCATTCGAAGTTTCCTTTTACATGTAAAAGAGAGCTGGTCTTTATAACTTCTATCTGGAAATTCTTTTCTTCTCTTGACTGATCAACCCTCTTAACAGCTTCCTCGATAACTGATGCAATATCTACCAACTCTTTTCTAACAAAACTTTTTTCATTTTCTATTTGTGAAAGATCCAGCAAATCATCTAAAAGGCTCGAGAGCCTTCCCGTCTCACGGTCAATTATCGTCAGGAATTCAAAAAGCTCTTCTTTAGATAATTTTTCATTAAGGATCGTTTCAGTATAACCGCGGACTGTGGTCAGGGGGGTGCGTAATTCGTGTGATACATTGGCTACAAAGTCACTGCGCATTTTCTCAAGAGAACGCAGGTGGGTCACTTCATGAAAAAGAAGTAAAATTCCGTTAACCCTGTTATCAGCTCCGGTTACAGGAATAATATAGGTTTCAAGAACAACATTACGTGGATAATATAAATTCATTTCAATCAATCGGGTAAGGCCGTCCCGGTTGACATGCTTTAAACTTTCATACAATGCAAAATAACGGACTATATTTTGAACCGGGCTCCCAGTAACCTTATCACTTTTTACCTCAAAAAGCGTTTCTGCCGCCGGATTAATAAGTTCAATATCAAGGTTGCTGTCAGTAAAAATAATACCGCTGCTTATTGAAGAGACAACTGCCGCAAATTTGTTCTTTTCCAGAAGAACCTGCTTGATTTTTTTGTCAAGATTTTGACCCATTGCACTTATATTAGCTGCAAGATCAACCAACTCATCATTACCATCTACTCTAAGATCAGGGTAAAAATCACCCCCGGCAATCGAACTTGAAGCGCTGCTGATCTTTTTAATCGGTCCCGTGATTTTCGAAGAAAGAATCGCTGCCGCAGCCAGGGCAAACAATGAAGACAATAGCAGTGCTCCGATAATGTAGAAGAGCAAATCAGATCTGGCCCGGTTAATTGCAGACAGAGGGAGGGCCAGGCGGACAATGGCAGGATTACCGCTTTCGTCTCCGGAGAATAATCCTCTGAGGGGAACAGCCAGATAGAACATCTGCTCATCAAGAGTTACACTGTAGCGGATAGCTTCGCCTTTTTGATCTTTGAGAGCTTCTAAAATTTCCGGGCGGTCACCATGATTTTCCATCCGGAAAGGATTTTCTGCGGAATCGGCAAGAACAATCCCCTTTTGATCAACCAAAGTAATACGCAGGCCCAGTTCAGCGCCAAGATTTGTAATGACCTTGTCAATATCCTCAGGGATTAGATTATTTTCTGCCATTTCTTCAACCAGGGCTGCCGCGAGACGAGCCTGAGTATATAGATTTTCACGAAGAGTCTGCATGTAAAAGTAATTAAAAAACCAAACGAATAAAACTCCCATCAGAATAACAACGACAGCTATCACAAGCAGGTAATAAACAATCAAACGCCTGCGTATGCCTTTGAGCACAAATGATCCTCCAGTTACATTTAGTATGATGCCTTTATCTATATTCAGTGATCACGGAACCGGTATCCAACACCTCTTACTGTTTCGATGAAGTTTGGGTTGGCTGGATCACTTTCTATCTTTTGGCGCAAATAGCGGATATGAACATCAACTGTCCGGGTATCAACTTCAACTTCGTAACCCCACACCTTGTCAAGCAGCAGTTCCCTTGTTAACACCCTTCCGGGATTACTCATCAACAGTTCTAACAGCAGGAATTCTTTGTGGGTGAGGTTGCGTGTTTCACCGTTTACAGTTACCCGGTGACGTTCAGGATAAATAATAATCGGCCCTGCCTTTAAGATCTGTTCGTCCACAGATAATTCTGCTGCAGGCTGACGACTCTGCTCCTGTCGCCTGAGCATTGCCCTTACCCTGGCAACCAGCTCCCGTACGCTGAATGGTTTTTCCATGTAATCATCGGCACCCAGTTCAAGTCCCAAAACCTTATCAAATTCCTCTTTCCGGGCTGACAACATTAAAATCGGCACATTGACAGTTAATGCATTGCTGCGTAAACGACGGCATACCTCGAGGCCATCGATTTCAGGAAGCATGATATCAAGAATGACCAGATCAGGAGGGGTATCGATGGCAATGCCAAGAGCTTCAGCTCCATTAGAGGAGCTAACAACCTTATATCCTTCTTTCTCCAGGTTAAACACGAGAAGCCGTAAAATATCTTCTTCATCCTCAACCACCAGGATTTTATGTTTTTTATAGTCGCAAGAATTCTTTTCCATGAGATCATTTTAGCACATTCGGCCAATAATTAAATCTCTTCAAGCAATAATGCATACTTATGCTTCACATTTTAAATCACAAGATTGGCACCAGTTCCATCTTTAGACCGGTTTTGACAAGAAATGCCGGTAAATGGCATAATCATTCAAGGAAAAATACTTAAAAAGAAAGGCTGCCCGATATGATTGTCATTACCGAATATGATCAGGTAACTCAGATTAAGATGGGAAAAGATTTCGACGGAACTGTTCTGTACTGGGTTGCCGCCTACCTGGTGGATGGTCTTTCAATAGCCACCTAACCTTGCCAGCACAGGTTAAAAGTGTTAAGATTAATCGGGAATTAAACGGTAATATTTGTAAAATTAACCGTTTTCGGAATAATCACATATGGAGGTGTCTTTATTGGCCAAGAAAATTGAGACAATGGATGGCAATACAGCTGCATCACATATCGCCTATGCCCTGAGCGATGTTGCAGCTATCTATCCAATCACACCATCATCTCCCATGGCTGAAATATGCGATGAGTGGGCCGCTTATGGCAGGAAGAACATTTTCGGTCAGACACTAAGGGTAGCGACGATGCAATCTGAAGCAGGCGCAGCAGGCGCCGTGCATGGCTCCCTGGTTAACGGCGCCCTGACTACTACATTCACCGCATCGCAGGGCTTGTTGTTAAAAATACCGAACATGTATAAAATATCCGGCGAGCTTCTTCCTTCAGTTTTTCATGTTTCAGCCCGGGCCCTTTCAGCGCATGCCTTATCAATCTTTGGAGACCATTCTGACATCAATGCAGCAAGGCAGACCGGTTTTGCTCTTCTTGCATCGAACTCTGTGCAGGAAGTAATGGATATTGCACTGGTTGCTCACTTGAGCACATTAAAAACCCGGGTTCCATTCCTGCATTTCTTTGATGGGTTCCGCACATCCCACGAAGTTCAAAAAATTGAGCTGATTGATTATGAAGATATTAAAAAAATCGTTGACTGGGACGCGATAAAAGCCTTCCGGGAACGTGCATTAACCCCTGAAAAACCACATCAACGCGGTACTGCGCAGAACCCTGATATATACTTCCAGAATCGTGAAGCAGCCAACCAGTTTTATCTCGACACGCCTGAAATAGTTGCTGGTGTAATGGATCAGGTCTTTGAGCTTACAGGCCGTCGTTATAATCTATTTGATTATCATGGCGCTCCTGATGCCGAGTCGATTATAGTTTGCATGGGCTCAGCCTGCGAAACTATTGAGGAAACCGTTGATTATATGAACAAAAACGGTGAGAAGGCAGGCCTTGTAAAGGTACGTTTATACAGGCCTTTTTCACGTGAACATTTCCTTGCAGCAATACCTGAAACCTGTAATAAAATTGCAGTTCTTGACAGAACAAAAGAACCGGGCGCTCTCGGGGAACCTCTCTATCAGGATGTTTGCACTGCTTTCATGGAGGTTAAACAAACTCCACTGATAGTCGGCGGCCGGTACGGACTGGGATCCAAGGAATTTAACCCGTGCATGGCGAAGGGCGTATTTGACAATTTGAACTCTGAGAACCCGAAAAATCACTTTACTGTTGGCATCAATGATGATGTCACCCACACTTCATTAGAATATCCGGCTTGCCTGCACACTTCTCCCGAGGGTACATACAGGGCTAAATTTTTTGGCCTTGGCGCCGATGGTACCGTGGGAGCAAACAAGAACAGCATCATTATTATTGGCAACAATACCGACCAGTATGCCCAGGGCTACTTTGTATATGACTCGAAAAAGTCAGGCGGAATCACCGTCTCACACCTCAGATTTGGGCCAAAAGAGATTAAATCCACTTACCAGATCGATCAGGCCGACTTCATTGCCTGTCATAATCCTTCTTTTGTTACGCGTTATGACATTCTTGAAGGAATCAGAGATAATGGTGTTTTTCTGTTAAATTCGGACTGGAACCTGGAACAGATGGAAACACATCTTCCTGCAGAGATGAAGCAGACCATTGCCCGTAAAAAGCTGCAGTTTTACAACCTTGACGCATTCAATATTGCTGGCGAAATCGGGCTGGGCGGACGGATTAATGTAATAATGCAGGCTGCCTTCTTCAAGTTAGCCGGAGTTATTGACTCTGACCTCGCTTTCAAACAAATCGAGAAGATGATCAATAAATCATACGGTAAAAAAGGCGCTGAAATTGTCGAGAAAAATGTTGCGGCAATTTATAAGGGAGTTGAAGCTCTCGAAGAGGTTAAATACCCGGAAAACTGGGCGGATGCTACAACAGGCGCTATTTTTACACCTGAAGAAGCGCCTCAGTATGTCTGTGACACTATATACCCCATGGCTGCCCTGAAAGGTGACGACCTGCCTGTAAGTGCTTTTAAACCTGACGGAGTTGTCCCAACGGGGACAACACGCTATGAAAAGCGTGGAATTGCAATCAATATACCCCGCTGGATTCCAGAAAACTGTATCCAATGCAACCAGTGTTCCTTTATCTGTCCGCATGCATCAATCAGACCATACCTGGCTAAACCAGAAGACCTTGATGGCGCCCCGGAAGGGTTTGCAACTCTTGACGGTAGTGGTAAAGATATAAGCGGTTATAAATATCGCATTCAGGTGTCACCTCTTGATTGCACCGGATGTGGCAATTGTGCCGATATCTGCCCCGCAAAAGAAAAAGCACTGGTAATGGAACCCCTTGAACCTATGAAAATTTCTGAAGATGCCTGCTACCGTTTTGCTGAAACATTACCGGAACCGGACATTGATACAGCTCCAACCACAGTACGCGGAAGTCAATATCGTAAACCTCTCTTTGAATTCTCAGGAGCCTGTGCCGGTTGTGGCGAAACTCCATATATAAAAGTAGTTACACAGCTGTTCGGAAACCGTATGGTTATAGCCAATGCTACCGGCTGTTCATCTATCTATGGTGGGAATGCGCCAACAGTTCCTTACACGGTAGACAGCCGGGGACGCGGGCCCGCCTGGGCCAGCTCACTCTTTGAGGATAACGCTGAATTCGGCTATGGTTATTCGCTGGGGGTCAGTCAACGAAGAGCCAAATTGATCGAACAGGTTTCTGATCTTCTCAAAACCAGTATTTCCGCACCGTTAAAAGAATCGCTTGAAAACTGGTTCGACGTAAAAGATCAAGGAGAGCCTTCCCTGAAAGCTGCAGACCAGATCCGTGAACTTCTTGAGGTTGAGAAACCACAACCCGAAAACATGAAACTGTTAAACCAGATCAGAGAAAGCGCCGATCTGCTGCCAAAACGTTCGATATGGATATTTGGCGGGGATGGCTGGGCTTATGACATCGGTTTTGGCGGCCTGGATCATGTTATCGCCAGCGGCGCAGATGTTAATATTCTGGTCCTGGACACTGAAGTATATTCAAATACAGGCGGACAGTCATCCAAGTCAACTCCTACCGGAGCGATAGCCAAATTTGCCGCCGCAGGAAAAGATATCCGTAAAAAAGACCTTGGTTTGATGGCTGTCACCTATGGTTATGTATATGTAGCAATGGTATCTATGGGCGCAAACAAGAACCAACTGATGAAAGCCCTTGTTGAAGCAGAATCATATCCCGGGCCTTCTCTTGTAATTGCTTATTCGCCATGCATTGCTCATGGAATTGATATGAGTAAGAGCCAGAGTGAAGCTAAACTTGCAGTCGAATCAGGCTACTGGCCGTTATACCGTTACAACCCGCTTTTATCTCAGGAAGGGAAAAACCCTTTTATTCTTGATTCAAAGGAGCCAAAAGAAAGTCTGCGCACTTTCATGATGAATGAAGTTCGCTTCCGGGCACTTAAAAAAGAGTTCCCGGAAAGGGCGGATGAACTGTTTGCCAAGGCAGAGAAAGTGGCGCAGGAACGGCTTGAGATGCATCGTCAGCTTGCCAAAACCCAGACAAACTCAGATTCTTAGTTTTTTAAACAACAAGCAGGACTGTAAATATTATAATTTAAAACAAAGAGGAGGCGCTGCTACCAGAGGTCTCCTCTTCGCTGTAACAATAATTGGATGTTGGGTAAGAAGAATTAATTCTTCTATACTACTAAGGCTGGATCATGATCTCCATCCGGCTGAGGCGGGGACGCTGCGGAGGGTCCTGGTCAGGGTAACCGACAGGCAGTAATACCACAGCTTCAATACAGGCAGGTAATGCTAGAGTTTCTTGAACCTGAGCAGGGTTAAAAAGGCGAACCCAACAGGTTCCCAATCCATAAGAAGTTGCCATAAGAACCATATTTTCAATGGCAATGCCAAGATCAAGATAGGCTGATGCTGGCAGAACTACATCTTCAACTTTTTCAGGTAGCTTGTGCTGATAAATAACACCGGCTGCTTCTTTACTGACCACGTCAGCCTGAACCAGTTCATTTAACCTTTCCTCCACCAGGGTTTTGAGATAAGCGTGTTTATCAAGGCAGCAGACAAAAACAGCAGGTGCTTTTAGAACGAAAGGCTGAATTACTGACCCGGCAATTTTCTCTTTATCATCACCCTGCAAAAGGACAAAGCGCCATGGCTGTCTATTTGTCCCTGAAGGGGCAAGCCTGGCTGCTTCTATAATTTGATCCAGGTATTCTTCAGGTATTGGACGATCCTGGAACTTTCTGATACTGCGCCTGCGAATAATTGCTTCAGAGCAACTTAACATTTATTTTTACCCCGCTTTCTTTTTCCTGCGACGACTGAGCCAGTTTAGAATTTTGCCTTTTTTCCTTAGCAAATCTACATCCTGCAGCGCTTTACCGGCAGCCTCATAACCGCGCTCAATTAATAAATCAATTTTGGAAATATCCCATATCAAGATGTCACCAAGTTCAGGTTCAATAATTATATCGGCAAGTTCATGTGCAGGCATATCTCTCTGGCGCCTGATTATGTCAAATGATTGGATTATCACTTCAAATATGCTGTCTGGTTCCTTTTGCAATGGTTTCTGAGCTCCTACATCAACGGCGATAATATAATCGAGATCAAATTTTTCCATAACCGTGACCGGCACATTATCAAGAAGTCCACCATCGACAAATAGGTGCTCCCCTAACCTGACCGGGGTGAATATGCCTGGCATTGCACAACTGGCCTGAACTGCTTCAGCCACTTTACCTTCAGTGATAACAACCTCTTCTCCACTTAATAAATCAACTGCATTAATCATGAGAGGAATCTTAAGATCGGAAAACTCGATATCTCCGATATACTTTTCCAAAATAGCTAAAAGCCTTTCTGACTTAATAAGACCTTTCCTGGGAATCGACAGTTTCAGAAGATCCTTCCAGGATATTGTTTTAGCTGCATCTTCAATTTCTTCAGCCGTTTTGCCAGAGCAGAACATGGCGCCGACGATGCTACCAGCGCTCGTTCCTGCTATGCAGCAGGGTTTAACCTTTTTTTCCTCAAGGTACTTTAACACCCCAATGTGGGCTATACCCCTGGCTGCACCTCCGCTTAAAGCCAGTCCTACATTCATATTCCCCGCTCCCTTCAAAAGCTACTCGTTCAAATGGCTAATAATACGCAGTCCCTCAAGGGTTAAGAGGGGATTAACTTCCTTTATTGTTTCCGATTCGCGCGCAATCAGGCTGGCAAAACCTCCTGTAGCCACAACATAGGGATCTCCTTCAAGTTCAGTGCAGATCCTGCGCACTATTCCATCTACCTGACCGACAAAACCAAAAACAATGCCCGATTGCATGCTGGTGATTGTATCTTTCCCGATTACCCTGGGAGGTCGGATAATTTCAACACGGGGAAGTTTCGCCGCTCTTTCAAACAGGGCTTCCATCGAGATACCTATCCCGGGAGAAATGACGCCTCCAAGATAATTGCCGTTTTCCGCTATTGCACAATAAGTTGTAGCAGTGCCAAAGTCAACAATAATTAAAGGCCCACCGTAAAGGCTTAACGCTGCTACTGCATTAACAATGCGATCGGCTCCCACTTCACGCGGATTATCTGTTACAATGTTTAAACCGGTCTTAATGCCCGGTCCGATGATCAGGGGTTCAACCTCGAAGTATTTCCCGGCCATTCTTTCCAGGGAATACATAAGTGGAGGGACTACTGAGGAAATGGCAATGGAGTCGATATCTTTCATACTAAGGCTGCTGTTGTGGAGGAGGTTCTTAATAACCATTCCCAGTTCATCTTCAGTACTGTTTCGCCTGGTTGCCAAACGCCAGTAAACTACAACTTTATCTTCACGATATACTCCAAGCATTATATGAGTATTGCCAACGTCTATTGCCAGAAACACTATATTCACCTCAGATTGAATATGATGATCATGCAGGATGATATTTTGAATATATATACTATAGCAGATAAGCCTTATTTTGAAAAGAATCACGGGTTCCAACAAAGCGGCTGCGAACCTTTAATAAAGGAATAAATACGCTTTCGTCGAAGTATTGTGAAGCACTTTGACATCATGAGAAAGTTTGAGGAGGAATACCTTTTGTTAATCAAAAAATGGGCCGGCAAAAATTATTTTGTCGCGCTGTTTATCTTGCTTGGCATAGCCGCCTTACTGGTAATTTCAGTTTTTGTACTGACAGCCTTTATTCCCGACCCTCTTGGATTAAACCCAGTTGATTATGAAATGACTTCGGTCAGTGAGTTTGAGCCATGGACTTTTGAAGCAAATGGCTTAAAAGTAAACTTTCCAGACGGCGGCATTATAGCAACTCTGAATGAGACCGGTAACAGCAGAAGTTATTTACTTGTCGGCAGCGGAATTTACGAGCCTGATTCCAGAATACCTGATAATGAAAAACCTGGTGGTATTTTTATTATGGTTGAAGATTTCTATTTTGAAGAAATCCGGGGCACAAACATTTTCATACCTGTCGAGGATGTAAACACAATGAATATGCTTTCTGCCTTTACCGAAAAGCAAATTGGCGTACCGCCGGTATGGTCTGAGACAATACCGCTTTTATTTCATGCGCACGAAGGATTGTTTCATTATTATTTTATAACAACTGAGGGTAATCCTATTTTACCGCCACATACCCAGTATACTCTCTGGCAGCTTTATGGAACTTTTATCATCTATATCATTTTTATTCTTATCACGTTATTGCTGATTACAATATTTTCATTGGATCATCGCTATTCCCGGTATTGGTTCCACCTTGGGAAAACCCCTCCGGGAATATTTAGCTTATTATTAATTCCACTTTCACTACTTTTAATTATTTTGTTCACTATTTTAACAAAACTTATGGGCTGGAATGAGATGTATTCATCTGCCGGTTATGCTATAGTAATCGTATTGCTTATTGTTTTAGCAGGAAAAGGCAGAATAGATTATCTGGATCTCGGCCTGCGGCGCGACAGATTTAAGCATGGGTACTTTATGGCTATATTTACTTCAATCCTGATCATTGCTGCTGTCCGTGGCCTGCCACAGGGCATCTGCACAGATAATATATATGCTTTTCTGCATCTGCCGGTAATCTTTATTGTTTTTGGGTTACCGCGCGAACTGGTATGGCGCGGCTTTATCCAGGCAGTTATCAGCAGGCAGTTAAATCCGACAAAGGGACTAATTGTCATGATCATTCTTGCTGCTATTGCACGTACAGTTGTCATAGCGATAACCGCCCCCTGGATGCTGACCTACCCTTATACATACCTTGAGTTAGCTGTTCTGGTACCGGGACTGGCTGCTATACTCGGTTACCTATACCTGCGCACAGAAAATATACTAGCCTGCGCGCTACTTCACAGCCTTATTCTATGGCTGCCCGGTATAATTCTTTATTAGCGGAAAGGCGGAATCACATTGGATAAAGAAAAAATAATTAAAGGCGTGGAAATGATTCTTGAAGCAGTTGGAGAAGACCTGAACCGAGAAGGGCTTGTCGGCACCCCTAAACGCGTTGCCAACATGTACGCCGAACTTTTTGGCGGCCTTCACCAGGATCCGCGCAAGCATCTTCAAACATGTTTTGTTGAAGATGGACACGATGAGATAGTGCTCGTAAAAGATATTTCTTTTTACTCCATGTGCGAGCACCACCTACTCCCATTCTATGGCAAAGCTCATGTAGCTTATCTCCCGTCAGGCGGGAGAATAGTCGGTTTAAGTAAACTGGTCCGCGTTATTGAAACCGTTTCAAGACGACCGCAGCTACAGGAACGGCTGACCAGCAATATAGCAGACATCATTACTGAAGAACTGGACCCCAAGGGTGTAGTGGTTGTAATCGAAGCTGAACACCTTTGCATGAGCATTCGGGGAGTTGGTAAACCAGGGGCTGTTACTGTGACTTCAGCAGTGCGAGGCCTTTTCAGAAGAAACCCCAGCTCGCGGGTTGAAATATTCAGCCTGATCCAGGGAAATTCGTAGAATTATCAGGAGTGATCCTATGGATAGGGTTAACAGGATAATCATTGATCCTGAATTCGAAGGCTACCTACATAAGATCGACATTGCGGAAGAAGGCAGATTGTTTTGTTCACATCATTTTGATCACCTCCTTTCTACCGCTCGTCTGACCTGGATCTATTTACTCGAAGGAGGATCTCCATATATTTCCCGGGAAATAGCTTATGCTGCCGGTTTTCTACATGACATTGGAAGATGGCGGGAATATCGGGATGGTGGTGATCATGCCGATTACAGCGCAGAACTGGCTAAGCCTCTGCTGCGGAAATCTGGATTTTCAGAAGCTGAAAGCGGCTTGATAATTAAAGCCATTAAGCAGCATCGTGACAGTTATGATCCTGAAATTCACAGATCACCGCTTAGCCTGGCACTAAACAGGGCAGATAAACACTCACGGCTCTGTTTCACCTGCAACGCTCGTGAAGTATGTAATAAACTTAATAAACAGCCCCACAAGTGCAGGCTGGAATATTGATTAACGGAGTGAGTAACATTGTATGCTATGTACATGGATCATAATTTGATAAAACATGAGCTTAGAAAAATTGGACTGGCGCAAGAATTAACCAGCCATTTTATGCGTCACAGCATCTGCCATACCCTTAAAATCAGAAATATTCCTTTTTCAGTGTTATTAGAACTGGAAAAATTACAAACAGGGAACAATGCTGCCATCTATTTATACAGGGATTCTGACGACAGCGCCTGTGCAATAATTTCCGGGACTGAATCTGAACTGATCAGTGCAGCCGATGTTATAAAAACTTTTGGAGATGATTCAGCCAGGCTTGGTGAAACTATTGAGCGGACAATCAACAGGGCAACCAGAATTGCCCGTACAGGGATTCAGCTTGGGAAGAACCTTTACACAGTGGGTGAAAAAACCCTGGTAATGGGAATATTAAACGTGACGCCAGACTCCTTTTCTGATGGTGGCAAGTTTGACAGAATTGAGCTTGCTCTGGCCCAGGCTTACCAGATGGCTGAAGATGGTGCAGATATAATCGACATAGGCGGAGAATCGACTAGGCCGGGTTATGAAAAAGAAAAACGGGTAACGGCCAAAGATGAGCTTAACCGTGTAATGCCAATTATTGAAGCACTCAAAAAAGAGAGCTCTTTCAAACTACCCCTTTCCATTGATACCTACAAGGCAGAAACCGCAGAAAGAGCCCTGGAAGCCGGTGTTGAAATGTTAAACGATGTTTGGGGATTTAAAGAAGATAGTGAAATAGCCGGGGTGGCTGCACGTTACAAGGTACCGGTATGCCTGATGCATAACCGCAGAAATACAGATTATCAGGATCTAATATCTGATATTATCAATGAACTTAAGGAGTCTATAGATCTCGCGCATAATGCAGGAGTCGCTGATAAGCACATTATTATAGACCCTGGGATCGGATTTGGTAAAAATTATCAACAAAATCTTGATGTTATGCTGCATTTGCGTGAATTCAAAGATATGGGTTATCCCCTTTTGCTGGGCACTTCGCGTAAAAGTATTGTAGGCAAAACTCTGAATCTGCCGGTTGATGAGCGCATTGAAGGCACTGCTGCCACAATTGCATATGGCATAAGCGCCGGCGCTGATATTGTTAGGGTACATGATGTCAAACAAATGAAAAGGGTTGCAGAAATGACGGATGCTATGGTTCGGAGGTGATCCACAGGTGGATCGTATAATAGTCGAAAGAATTGTATGTTTTGCTTATCACGGAGTTCTGCTGGAAGAGCAAACTCTGGGACAGGAATTCCAGGTAAGCCTGGAACTTGGCGTTGATCTCTCTGCACACAGTGATGATCAAATAGACGCAGTACCCGATTACAGAACAGCTGTATCGATGGTAGAAGAAATCATGTATGGCCAGTCACAACGTCTTCTGGAAACTTTAGCCTGTAATATTGCCGATAAGCTGCTCTCCATCCCGGGGGTCCTGGAAGTAGCCGTGGAAGTGCGAAAACCAAATCCACCAATTCCCGGAGTCCAGGGCGGCGTTTCTGTCATGGTAACCAGGGGCAAATGATGGATCAGGCTTATATTGCACTGGGCACAAATCTAGGCGACCGTGTAAATTACCTGAAACAGGCGGTTGAGTTACTTCAGGCCGAAAAGGCAATCAGGTTTGAAGCTCTGTCTGCTCTTTATGAAACTGCACCTGTTGGAGGGCCTGTACAGGGCCCTTATCTTAATGCCTGCGCAGCAATTAAGACCTGCCTGTCTCCGGTTCAATTATTGCTTAAGTTGCTAGAACTGGAAAATGTGATTGGACGGGTACGTGAAATGCGATGGGGTCCGCGTATAATCGATCTTGACCTTCTTATTTACGATGAAATAATGATGAGGACGCCACTGCTGGACCTGCCGCATCCACGAATGTGCGAACGTGATTTTGTTCTTGTTCCTCTGGCCGACATAGCTCCAAAGCTCATAATTCCGGGCTGTAACCGATCTGTTCTTGAGCTATTAACCGATCGGGAGCCTGGTAACGAAATCAGGTTATATTTATCCCGTGGCTGGTTTAAATAATTTTAACCTTGAGCCCGAACCTCAGGAAAAGATAAAAATATTAAGGAGACGCCACATTGGCGCCTCCTGTTTGTTATAATCTAGTGAATATCACAATGGGCTTTTCATCCCTCTAGAACAGGCCTTTAACCTTGCCTGTATCTACATCGACATCGACTCTGCGATAAGCAGGGTTGGCTGCGGTTCCAGGCATAAGCGAAATTGCGCCGGCAACAGGAACTACAAAGTCAGCCCCACCATAGGTAAGAATATCACGAATATTAAGGTTCCAGCCCTTCGGAACACCTTTGAGCATGGGGTTATCGGTTAAGCTAAGGTGTGTTTTAACCATGCATGTCCCCATTTTCTGGAATTTAGGATCTGCTTCCATTTTTTTCGCTTTTTCGAGCGCTTCCGGTGAATATTCAACACCGGCTGCTCCGTATACTTCTTTGGCAATCAGTTCGATACGCTGGCGCAGAGGGGTTTCAAGCTCATAAAGGAATCTGAAGTTGGGCTCTTCATCACAAGCTTCAATAACAGCTTCAGCAAATTCGGCTGCGCCTTCCCCACCATATTGCCAGTGTTTCGACAGTGCAACACGTGCTCCGGCTTCTTCAGCCAGGCGGCGAACTGCTTTAATTTCATTGTCAGTATCGGTATGGAAGTGGTTAATACATACCACAGGATTAATACCGGCTTTTTTAACTGTCTTAATGTGATGGATAAGGTTTTCACAACCCTTTTCAACCCACTCGATATTTTCCTGGCTATATGCCGGGTCAAGCGGCTGTCCGGGTAGTGGAATCGGTGCGCCACCATGACACTTCAGAGCACGAATAGTGGCTACAATAACAGCACAGTGTGGGGTCAGGCCGGACATACGGCACTTCAGGTTCCAGAATTTCTCAAATCCGATATCTGCAGCAAAACCTGACTCTGTAATACAATAATCGCCCAGTTTCAGTGAAATACGGTCAGCAATAATAGAAGACTGACCAATCGCAATATTGGCAAAGGGGCCGGCATGTACAAATACAGGCTGTCCTTCCAGAGTTTGCAGTAAGTTCGGGTTAATCGCCTCAACCATCCAGGCAGTCATTGCACCGGCCACATCCAGATCGCCGGTTGTAACAGGGTTGCCTTTCTTATCATAGGCTACTACTATCTTGGCCATCCGCTCACGCATATCTTTCAGATCTTTGGCAACAGCAAGGATAGCCATAACTTCTGAGGATACGGCGATAGCAAAGTTTGAATTCATCATGAATCCATCTTTTCTGCCACCTAGGCCGATTATAATGTTTCTCAGGGCCTGGGCGCAGAAATCGATAATCCACTTCATTTCAACATTACGGGGATCGATATTTAACCTCTTCAGGCCACTGCGCTCAAGGAAAGCATCCGTTGAGTTAAACTCATGCTGGATACGGGAAGTGAGCGCTACCATTGCCAGGTTGTGCGCATTCATGATTGCGTTAATATCCCCGGTAAGTCCGAGAGAGAAGGGGGTCAGGGGAATGCACTGGGCTAATCCACCGCCGGCTGCTGAACCCTTGACGTTCATGGTCGGACCGCCCGAAGGCTGGCGAATTGTGGCTATAACATTCTTTCCAAGTTTACCCATTCCCTGGGTCAAACCCATGGTTGAAGTCGATTTACCTTCACCAAGGGGAGTAGGAGTGATCGCAGTTACATCAATGTACTTGCCATCCGGTCTGTCTTTCAGTCTTTCCAGTACTTTCTTGTAGTCGACTTTAGCCACATAATGGCCATGGGGGAGGAGCTCTTCTTTTTCAAGCTTTAACTCCTCTGCCAACTGGTATACCTGCTTCATGTGTGATTCTGCAGCTTCAGCGATTTCCCAGTCAGCATGCTTGGTTGGATCTAACGGCATTAAAACAACCTCCTTAGTATATTTAAATTTTACTCTAACCTCCCGCATTAATACGCAGACAAATGCTTTAATTCAACATAACATGTTAAAATCCTGCTATAAAGTTACCTGTTTCACAATATTTTATAAACAATCCTTGAATTATATTCTATTTCAGATCTGACAACGCTGGAATTCCTGCCAGTGAAGAAGCGGTTAGTGCAGCTCTTCTGACCGCCATAGCAATCGCCTCTGCAGCCATCAGGCCGACCAGGTTAAGATCAGTATTAAGCTCACCCTTTGAAAGAGCAAATATTGTATCGCCATCCCACATAGTATGAACCGGCCAAATTGAACGGGCTAATCCATCATGAGCCAACTGGCAGATCTTTCTCAGTTCACCATTGTTAAAATTAGCATTAGTAGCTATAACACCAAGAGTTGTGTTGCCGGGGAACCCAGCAACATCCTTATCAACCAATAGATCAATAGTTTTTTCCATAATACCTGTGTCGCTATTGCGAGGGCCTGCCATGAGCGTATTGTCTTCATTGTATATATCTCCAAAAGCATTCACAGCCGCCAGTGCAGCGACAATCAGGTCCCCCCTGACTATTGCCGCTGAGCCCTGACCTGTTTTTACCGCAGAGGCCATACCGTTTATTTTACCTACAGTTGCGCCCGTGCCGGCTCCTACTGACCCTTCCGGCACACTACCTTCTGATGCTGCAAGGCAGGCTTGATAACCCATGGCGGCATCCGGCCGGACGTTACAATCTCCGATAAAGAGATCAAACAATACTGCTGCCGGTACAATTGGTACAACCAGGGGACCAACCGAAAAGCCGGATCCCTTTTCTTCAAGGTATTTCATTACACCGGCAGCTGAATCAAGACCAAAAGCACTGCCGCCTGACAACACCAAAGCCTGTATTTCCCGGACCAACTGGCAGGAGTTAAGCAAATCTGTTTCCCTGGTACCCGGAGCAGAGCCGCGTACTTCAACTGCAGCCTGTGCACCATCTTCAATTAAGACTACAGTTACGCCTGTTGCAGCCTTCAAGTTAGAAGCAACGCCTACTTTGATACCGGTTATATCTGTTAACCCAATGGCCAAAGATAATCACTCCATAAAAAAAGGAACCCGGAGGTTCCACTTTATTTTATTTAGGTTTCTCATTCTGACCGGCACGCTGTTGAAAAGACGCACGGCGCTCTTCTTTTTTCTTCACTACTTCTATTTTTTCTGTTTTAACAGCGGCTTCTTTAATTACCTTTTCGTTCAGGTTTTCATCGCTTTGTTCATTCTCATCAAATATTCTGTGATCCGGAGCATCTTCAGATTCATCCCCGCCCTGCTCTTTTTTCTCTGATAAAGGTCTACCTTCGACAAGAGACTTAATTTCCTCAGCATCAATTGTCTCTTTCTCAAGAAGAGCCTGGGCAATACGCTCGAGTTTGTCACGTTCTTTTTCCAGGATATCCTGGGCCTGCTGGTAACAATTGTCCATGGTCTTGCGAACTTCCTGATCTATTGCCTTTGCAATCTCCTCACTGTAATCACGGTCACGGGCAAGGTCACGGCCGAGAAATACCTGGTCATGCTTTTTCCCAAGGGTGATCGGACCCAGTGCATCACTCATTCCATACTCCATGATCATCTGGCGTACAATTGAGGTGGCTCTTTCGAGATCATTCTGAGCACCCGTGCTGATATCATTAAGAACAAGTTTCTCAGCTACCCGACCACCTAATAGAGTGCTAACCCTGTCAAGCAGCTCTGAACGGGTCATGTAGTATCGATCTTCTTCTGGAAACATAAGAGTATAGCCGCCTGCCCTCCCGCGGGGAATAATTGAAACTTTATGCACCGGATCTGTATGCGGCAATAGGTAGCCGACAAGAGCATGGCCTGCTTCATGATAAGCAACAATTTTCTTCTCAAAAGCGCTGATAACCCTGCTTTTTTTCTGGGTACCGGCGACAACTCTTTCAATAGCTTCTTCAAGCTCTTTCATGCCGATTTTTTTTCCAGAAATACGCGCCGTTAAGAGAGCCGCTTCATTTACCACATTCTCCAAATCAGCGCCTGTAAAACCTGGTGTGCCGCGCGCAACTACTTTCAAGTCTATTGCCTCCGCAAGAGGTTTGTTGCGGGTGTGTACTTTCAGAATCTCTTCCCGACCCTTTACATCAGGTAACCCGACAGTAATCTGCCGGTCAAACCTTCCAGGCCTCAGCAAAGCCGGATCAAGAATATCCGGTCTGTTTGTTGCGGCAACGATGATGATCCCTTCATTAACATCAAAACCATCCATTTCGACAAGGAGTTGATTAAGAGTCTGTTCACGTTCATCATGTCCGCCGCCGAGACCGGCTCCACGCTGACGCCCAACAGCATCTATCTCATCAATAAAAACAATGCAGGGTGAATTTTTCTTCGCATTTTCAAACATGTCACGAACACGCGAAGCTCCGACACCGACAAACATTTCAACAAAATCAGATCCGCTGATACTAAAAAAGGGCACGCCGGCTTCGCCGGCTACAGCCCGGGCAAGCAGGGTTTTACCGGTTCCCGGAGGACCAACCAATAGTATCCCTTTAGGGATACGCGCTCCGATTTCAATATATTTACGGGGATCTTTCAAAAAATCGACGATTTCTGATAGTTCAGCTCTTTCTTCGTCAGCGCCTGCCACATCTTTAAAAGTAACCTTTTTCTTTTCGCCTTCCTGCAGACGGGCACGGCTCTTGCCAAAGTTCATCACCTTGTTGCCCCCGCCCTGAGTCTGGTTCATAAAGAAAAAGAATATCCCGATTATCAGCAAAAAGGGGATCATGTAAGTCAGGGCGCTTTGCCACCAGGCCGGACTTCTGGCTTTATTTGTTTCATAATGAATATTTTTCTCCAGCAATATTTCAGTCAGGTTATGATCTTCCGGCCTTACCGTAATAACCTGGGTGCCATTAACAAGTAGAGCTTCAATGTCATTACCGAAAATTACAACTTCGGTCACTTCACCCTGATCTATCTTACGGATAAATTGATCGTAACGGATTTCTTCCGGTGGCGTACCGGTATTAAAAGTCGCCAGTAATGCAAACACTACCAGCGCTATAATCAGGTAGAATGTTATTTGCCTTAAAAATGGACTCAAGAAGCTACCTCCTTTCATACAAGGCCATAAAAGCCTAAACTAAATTCTAACACACAGCTATTGGAGAAGCAATAAAGCATTAACTGCACTTTTATGTATCATTGTTTTAGTTATTGCTTCAGAACACAGATATCGGGCAGATAGCGGTAGTTCTCATTAAAATCAAGGCCATAGCCGATTACAAAACGATCAGGAATTTCAAAACCACAGTAGTCAGGGTTAAACTCTACTTTTCGCCGGTCAGGTTTGTCAAGCAGGGTTACCACCTTAAGTGTTTGCGGACTCCGGTTGGCCAGGTTATCATAAAGGTAACTGAGAGTCAGTCCGGTATCGACTATATCTTCAACGATTAAAACGTCTTTGCCTGTGATGCTCTGCTCAAGATCTTTTTGGATCCGCACTACCCCCGAGGAAGTAGTATCGGCTCCATAACTTGAAACAGCCATAAAATCAATCTCTACAGGTATTTTGATATGCCTTATAAGATCACTTAAAAATATGACCGCCCCTTTTAACACACCGATTAAAAGCAGTTGTTTTCCTTTATAATCCTCAGAAATGGCATCAGCCAATTCACATATACGTCTTTCAATATCCTCTGCCGCCAACATTATTTCCAGATTTTCTTCCGTCATCCGATAAGCCACCTTTTTTAATTATTTTCTTTCTCAAAGCTTTGTACTGAAGCAGCAGTACCTGATCAGTTTCTTCTGTTATCCGGTATGGCTCAGCAATTCTCACTCCAGCCAACCATATTATTTCATCCTGAACTGCAACCACCGGGATGAGATCCCTGCGGTTCCTTTGTATCTTCTGATCAATCAGGAAGTCTTTTAGTTTTTTACTTCCCCCTGCACCCTGAGGGAAAAACCGATCTCCCGGTTTTCTTGATCTGACTGTAATCATTCCGGATGGAAGTTTGTTGTAATCTAAATATGCTTCTAATTTACACGGAGGCCATGAAAGATCTTCCAGGGAAACAAGCCTGGATTCAATCATAAACCGATCCCCGATAAATATCCGGCCTGGTACAGGCAATATGTCAGGTTTTATTTCTTTTCTTTCCTGCGGTTTCCGAAAGAAAAATAGAATATTATCATACGACTGCTCTACCTTGAGTCCCCCAGGCAGTGTCAGAATTTGACCAGTCTTATTGTTCATTACCTGACGTAAAACCTGTTCAACATGAGTACGTGATATTTTACCGGTCGGAAGATATTTCTTTATTGCCATGTATACAACCCGGCCTCGTAAAGCCAGGGGCAATTCGCTTAATATCTTTTGTTTGAAAATAGTTTCACTGTCGGTAAAGCGGGCTAATTTTATGTACTTAAGCCGTGCCAGAGATTGGAGTAAATGGCGATCCCTGGCTGCCAGGTCAGCCAAACCTGCCAGGCCTTCGCGTATTTTAGGATTATATCTTGCTTCTATCAGTGGAATAAGTTCAAGGCGCAATTTATTCCTTTTATAATCTGTCTCGAGGTTACTGCTGTCAGTAAAAGGTTTGAGGTTGAGTTCACGACAATAGCTTTCAATCTCAACTCGCCAGAGGCAAAGCAGGGGTCTGATGAGCTTTACACCTTTCCATTTACGAATCGGCAGAATCCCCGAAAGACCGTCTAAGCTGCTACCCCTTATAATATTCAACAGCACAGTCTCAGCTTGATCATCGCGGTGATGACCGGTTGCAATTTTTGAGGCTCCGTACTTTCGGGCGACTTCAAGCAAAAATGAATAGCGCGCCCTGCGACCAGCCTCTTCTTCACCAACCCCCAGCGACTGTTTGTATGCCCTTATATCCACCGCTTTAACTTCACAGGGCAGGTTAAATGAATTTGCAATTTTTTCGACAGCGCTGGCTTCTTGAAGACCTTCCGGCCTAAGGCAGTGGTTAAGGTGAGCAACCACAAGTTTGAGGTTATATTCAACTGCAAGATTGTTGAACATGTAAAGAAGGCATAAAGAATCCGGTCCTCCTGAAACGGCAAGCACGATTGTCTCATTATCGGATAGTAGCCCAAATTCTTTTACAAAACTATTTACTTTCAGCTGTAGCATTGTCATTTCTATTAATCACCATTGGGCAGAGATAAAAAAACACCCTGAACCAGAGTGCCTTTCTAACGGTTATTAACCACTAATTATCTATTTAGAAAGCTTCCTTAAAAGAACCGCGTCCGCCTCTTTTTGATTCAGTATTACGTTTTAAATCCAACAGCCGCTCATCACTCTCTTTAAGGAAGCGGTTCATCTTATCTTCAAACGAAGCCTTGTTCACTGCTGCCGGTTTACCTCGTCCACCCTTTTTCTCCGGGGTATAACCTTCAACGGCCTGGCGGATAGAAAGCCCTATCTTGCCATTATTTTCAACAGTCAGAACTTTGACCTTAACCTTGTCGGATTTCTTAAAAAAATCATTAATGTCCTTGACATACTCGTCCGCAATTTCGGAAATATGAACCAGACCGGTTGTCCCTCCGGGCAGCTCAACAAAAGCTCCGAATTTGGTTATACCGGTTATCACCCCTTCCATTATGCTTCCAACTACTATCTCTTTCTTGATAAAAAACTCCTCCTTGAGCAAAATACTTGAAGACTAAGGTTATTATAACTTTTTTGGGTTTAATGTCAATCCTCTAGCTGGAAAATTATCTCACCCGGTTTGACCAGACCCAACCGATCGCGGGCTAAAATTTCAATATAGTCGAGGTGCTGCAATCTTTCAATTTCATCCTGAAGTAACTCCTGCCTGGCTTCCTGTTCTTTGATCCTGGTCTCAAAAAGTTCCAATTCTTGAGCGGCGCTATATGACTGAAGATACTGAGCGCCGATTATAACAAAAAGGCCTACGATAATAATAATTCCAATTGTATTAATCAATTTGTACATACTGTATCCATTTCCCTGACTTTGCCTGGAAAAGTCGGAACGAAGGCCCCTTTTTTTTGCCTTATTAACCATCTTTATCACAGCATTCCGAATAAACCATAATTTGATGTAACAGTTCGACAAAATTTAACAGATTCCTGCTAATCTGCCTCTATTAATATCATAGTCCACCGATTGAACCTTACCCGGTTAAAAAAAACCCACTATCTTTGGATAGAGGGTTATGGTCTATAGTGTTTGTATAAGAGCTTATAATTTATTTTACTTTTTCTTTTAAGGCTTTTCCCGGTTTAAAAGCCGGAACCTTCAAAGCTTTAATTTTGATTTTTTCTCCTGTTGCCGGGTTACGCCCCTCACGTTCTTTACGGCTGCGGACTTCGAATGTCCCGAAACCAACCAGTTGCACTTTATCACCTTTTACTAAACCGTCGGTAATGCTGTCCAGCACTGCTTTTACTGCTTTTTCACTATCCTTCTTTGACATTCCTGCTTTCTCTGCAACCAGATCTACCAGTTCAGACTTATTCACTTTATAAAGCCCTCCTCATACATAGTAAGATTCCCTTAATGCTTAACGTTATTCGCTTTTATTTTGAAGATTCCTGCTTTATTTGTTTATTTTCCTTATTTTTTTGGCTTCATTCCACCAGTGATCGAGATCTTCAAGGTTAAATTCTTCTATATCTTTTCCTGATTTATCCACCTGCTCCAATATATATTTAAATCGCTCAACGAACTTCTCAATCGTCTTGCCAAGGGCCATCTCAGGATTTACCTTAAGAAATCGGGCTATGTTAACTATGGTAAACAGGTAATCGCCAAGCTCTTCTTCTATTGCCGCTTGATCATTGTTCTGAAAGGCTTCTTTAAGCTCTTCCAGCTCTTCAAAAGCTTTTTCAAGCGGTCCCTGGACAGTTGGCCAGTCAAACCCGAGATCAGCAGCTTTTTTTTGCAACTTGTACGCTTTTAAAAGCGCCGGCAGGGCATGGTCAACAAATACTATATTGCCTGCTTTCTGATCATTTCGCTCATCAGCCTTGATCTGCTCCCACAGCACTTTAACTTCTGATGCATCAGAAGCTTTCGCTGCACCAAAAACATGAGGGTGACGTCTAACCAGTTTTGTACAAATAGCCTTTATTACCTCTGATAGATCAAAGCGATTTTCTTCGCGGGCTATCTGACTGTGGAAAACCACCTGAAGCAGCAGATCTCCCAACTCTGTCTTCAACTCAGCATCATTATTCTGATCAATGGCAGCCACGACTTCGTAGGCCTCTTCAATTAGGTATTGTCTGAGACTGCGGTGTGTCTGCTGCCTGTCCCAGGGGCATCCATCAGGAGCACGCAGCTTTGCCATTAAATCAACGAGTTCACCAATGCCGGGAGCCAGATAAGGAGAAAGGTAAAGTGTCGTGTAATGGTTAAAAAAATCCCCGTGATCAAGATTACATAAAGGAACTGTTCTGGCAGTTTCACGGGGAAGGCCGGCTGCAGTAACTACAGTTACCGGGTAATCCGGAGGATATAAATCAAGTAGTTTCAGCTTTACCCGTGAAGCAATGATCCGATTATAAACCTGGGCCATTATCAAATGGGCGCTGCTAGGTTCTTTAATGCAATCTATAGCCAGGGCATCGTATATATTAACTCCGTCTAAAAGATCAATCTGCAGCAGATTTAACAGCGGCTCAAGAAAACTCAGGCCGGCTATAATCTTTACTTTTATGCCAACCCGGGGTGCAATATTTCTTAACCGTTCGACAGTGGCTTCGCCTACTGAAGGATTTCCCGGCACAGCATAACAAATTGTTTTATTATCTTGAACTGCAATAAGCAGCTTCTTAGTTATGGCGTTATAAACCTCTTCAAAGTTTTCACTTTTAGCATAGAGGTGATCGAAGGAGAACCTATCTTTTGTTTTATGAGCATAATAACGGGCAGCAGGATGCTTAAGGGTTCGAAAATAGACAGGATCGTTTCCGGTAAGATAACGTCTGGCCTCTTCTGTTACATTCCTGGGACTTCCCGGGCCAAGACCTATAATAATAATTTTTTTCATTTGCAGTCACTCCTCAAGAGGCACGCATTATTCTGAAACGCTCCGCCAGCCTTACAAGGAAATGCCCAATATAGGGAACCATAACAAGCTCATCCCTGTTAACGACGCCAGATGATAAAAGGAAAATACCATATACAACAATACCGGTTAAAATTGACACCAGGACAGCAACAGCGTTTAGATAGCCGGCAGATAGTAACGGCGTTCCTAAATATGTAAGACCATGGTAGGCTGAATAAACTACAAAAGACATAAGTGCCGTACCCGCCAGGGGCAGTAAAATCAGCTCTCGCAATCGCCCCCGCCAGCCTGTTAAGCGGTGAACCTGGTAAATGTTCAGCGCTGCAGCCACACCAATGCCAATGACTGAAGCCAGCGCAGCGCCGCCCACGTTTAGGCCTGGCACTGCAGTTAAAAACCAGGCAATTACAATTTTTACAATACCGCCATAGAACATGTTAAAGGCCGGAATAATCGGTTTGCCCATCCCCTGGATCAGACCGGTCGATGTAACATAAAGACAAAGGGGAATAACCGACCATGAAAGATAGGCCAGGGCAAAACCTGCTTCTGCATTATTGAAAAGGAGAATTGTAATGGGCTCAGCCAGCAGAAAGAGCCCCAGGGCAGACGGCAGGGAAAAGAGTACAGTTAATTTCACACCGATATCTGAACGACTTTTAATGAGAACATGATTCTTTAGTGTAAAAGCTTCTGATATAGCCGGAACAAGGCTGATACTTAATGCCAGCGCTATTACATTGGGAAAATAGACAACCGAGCCGGCCATCCCTGTCAACTGCCCGTAAAGTGCCCGGGCTGTTACAATGTCAAACCCTGCTGCCTGAAGCTGCCGTGGCACAACAGCAAGATCGATTAGGTTGATCAGGGGAATTACCAAACCACCAATTGTAATAGGGATAGCGAGGCTGAAAATACGCTTTATGATCATGCCTGCAGATTCAGGTTCGCTAGTCTGTACAACACTGGCTTTATTTGCAAATTTTCCTCTGCTTCTGAAATAAAGGATGCCGAGCATTGCAAGACCGGCCAGGCCTCCGGCCGAAGCACCGGAAGTCGCTCCCGCTGATGCATATTCAAGTCCGACTGGAAGCAATAATACAATCATAAATATAGAAAAGCCAACCCGTACAAGCTGTTCCAAAAGTTGTGATATTGCTGTCGGAGTCATATTCTGCTGACCCTGGAAAAACCCGCGCAGGGAGGCCATGATGGTAACAAAAAATATTGCCGGCGAAATGGCAAGCAGGGGGTAATAAGCACTAACATCCTTAATCAGGTAGAGGGCAATATATTCCGCGCCCAGCAGTAAAACAAGAGTAATTACCAGGCCGCTTAAAGTTAAAATGACAAATGCAATTCGAAAAACCCTCAAAGCCTCCCGGTAATCATTCAGGGCAATTTTTTCCGCCATTATTTTTGATAAGGCAACTGGAACCCCCGCTGTGGAAATTACCAGAAGAGTTGAATAGATCGGGTATGCATACTGATACAGGCCGATCCCTTCATCTCCCAGTATTGCCGCTAAAACAATTCGGAAAACCGCTCCGATTACTCGTGCAGCCACTCCGGTAAGAGCGAGTATGGCAGCACCTTTTACAAATGACATATTGCTGCTTGTCAAATTTCAAAACCTTCTTTACAGTTATTTCTGACCTGTATTATAACAGCTAAACATTTCTGTTACTACCGGCTTCAAGGGTATTACCTGTTTTGAATGAATTAAGCATTGCCACCAATTCATCAATTGAAAACAAACGCTTATCAGTATTTACTATTTTAAATGAAACCGGATTCCGTGACATTATTTTGACCCGGCTATTAGATGCAGCAGAAATGTGGCTGAGCAAGGCAATATTAAAAACTGCACTTTTACCAAATTGAATAATAAGCTCATTTTGTTTCTGACGGATCAATTCTATACCGAGCCCTGCAGAAGTAAGTTTAAGGAAGGCCACCTTAAGAAGAGCCCGGACAGGTTCCGGTGGTGAAGCAAAGCGATCAATCATTTCCTCTTCGATTGCGGTTAAATCTTCATATGATGAGGCTTTGAAAATTCGCTGGTAAAAATCTATCTTCTGATCCTGAACCGTAATATATGAAGAGGGAAGGTACGCGCTAACCTGTAATTCCAAACGGGGTTCAGCCTTAACCTCCTGTTTTTCATTTTTTAGTTCTGCAACAGCCTGATCAAGCAATTTAACATAGAGGTCATAGCCAATCTCGGCAATAAAACCATGCTGCTCAGCGCCAAGAATATTTCCCGCCCCCCTGATTTCAAGATCGCGCAAAGCTATTCTAAAACCGGAACCAAGCTCAGTGAATTCTTTGATTGCTCTCAGGCGTTTACGTGCCGCTTCTGATACTATTTTCTCTTTCCTGTATGTAAGATATGCGTAGGCAAGCCGGTTTGAACGGCCCACCCTACCCCGCAGCTGATAGAGCTGCGCCAGGCCATAACGATCAGATTCGCAAACAATCAGGGTATTTACATTAGGTATATCAAGACCTGATTCTATAATTGTTGAGCTTACAAGGATCTGATAATACCCTTCCTGAAAATCAGACATCACCCTTTCCAGTTGCTTTTCCGGCATCTGGCCATGTCCCACGGCAACCTCAATTCCGGGAAACAGTTCCTGTATTTTCTCAGCAAAAGCATCGATTTGTAACACCCTGTTAAATACGATATAAATCTGCCCTTGACGATTAAGTTCACGCTGCACTGCCTCTCTGATCAGGTTTTCCGAGTATTCCACAACATAGGTTTGAACGGGATAGCGATCTTCCGGTGGGGTGTCAATTATACTAAAGTCACGTGCCCCTGCCAGCGAAAGGTGAAGAGTGCGCGGAATTGGAGTTGCTGTCATAGCAAGCGTATCAACCTCCAACCTCATCTGCTTCATCTTCTCTTTCTGCTTAACACCAAACCGCTGCTCCTCGTCTACTACAAGTAAGCCAAGATCATGAAATAGAATATCTTTAGAGAGCAAACGGTGAGTTCCGATCACTACATCTATTTTACCGGCTGCTAAATCTTTGACAATTTGCTTTTGCGCTGCAACAGAAACAAAACGGCTAAGCTGGGCTATTTTAACTGGAAAACCATTAAACCTTTCCCTGAATGTGCGGTGATGCTGCTGGGCTAATACTGTTGTCGGCACAAGTATAGCAACCTGTTTGCCATCCATAACCGCTTTAAAAGCAGCCCTCATGGCCACTTCCGTTTTGCCATAACCAACATCACCGCAAATCAGGCGATCCATTGGATGATTCTTCTCCAGATCGCTTTTAACTTCTTCAATTGCCCGCAGCTGGTCCGGTGTTTCTTCAAAAGGAAAGTTTACTTCAAATTCCTGCTGCCAGGGGTGATCGGGCCCGAACTGGTACCCCTCCACCGCCTGACGGGCGGCGTACAGCGTAAGCAGCTCCCGGGCAAGCTCTTCTACGGAACGGTTTACCCTGTTTTTCAGACGCTGCCATTCTGCGCCACCAAGGCTATGCAATCTTGGAGTAGGGCCGTCACCGCCTGAATATTTCTGGATCATGCCAACCTGATCAATCGGCAGATATAACTTATCTGTTCCCCTGTATTTCAACAGCAGGTAATCACGTTTAATCTCGCTTACTTCAAGAGTGTGCAGCCCCTGGTAAAGTCCTATACCATGC
>JAHYJM010000042.1 GCA_019428945.1 Bacillota bacterium
TACCATAAATCTTCGGATCAAGACCTACCAGGGTGAGCATTTCGGCCACTTTCTTCTTTGTTTTATCTTTGGGCCACTTTTTTTCATTGGGAACAGTGGCTACGTTATCTTCTATAGTTTGGTGCGGAAATAAGCCAATTTCCTGTATAACATAGCCTATTTCCAGACGAAGCTTAATTGGATTCATCTTCAGGGCATCCTGCCCGTTAACATAGATAGATCCGCTGGTAGGTTCATGAATGCGATTAATCATTTTCATTGTTGTAGTTTTGCCGCAACCGGAAGGACCGACTAAAACACATATATCGCCCTCCTTGACCTCAAGGGTCAGGTTATCAACAGCGGGTACTTTTAAACCCGGGAATTTTTTAGTTACATTTTCCAGTTTGATCATTGTTTGCCCTCCCCTGTTTTACCTACTGCAATCAATCTCCTTTCCCCCCACGAAAGGATAAAGTCGAACGCAAGTGCAATTATTGAAACTCCAAGCGCCCCGACTATGATCATTGGCTCATTCGAACGGGATATGCCCTGGAAAATTAGTTCACCCAGACCGCCTGCTCCCACATAAGCAGCAATTGCGCCAATACCGACAATCATGACGGTGGCTGTGCGAATACCAGCCATAATCACAGGCCTGGCCAAGGGAATTTTAATTCTGGTCAGCACTCTCCACTCAGTCATACCCATTCCCACAGCCGACTCAACAATGGCCGGGCTTATTTCTTTAATTCCCGTGTAAGTATTGCGAACGATAGGCAACAGGCTATAGAGAATCAGGGCTACCACTCCGGTGGTAAACCCAATTCCGAAGACTGGAACCATAAAAGCGAGCATGGCCATACTGGGGATAGTCATCAGTATTTGACATATTGTGAGCACTACAACTGCCGGTCCGGTTTTATAACTGATAATAACTCCGATAATCACTGAGATGACAATAGCAATTGAAATTGAAACTACAATAAGCCAGATATGTTCGAGCAGTAATTCCCAGACTATATCGCTACGGCGGAGCAGGTAAGTTATTGTCCTTGTCAACAGTGATGCAGCTCCGCTTTGCCCGGCAAAAAAGCTTTTGCCGCCATCTGCAAAAACTTGATTAGTTAATAAAACCGTCAACTGGTTCATAAGCAAACATTCACCATTCCCTTCTGACATAATAAAAACAGAGCAAATCAAAGCCTGCAGCCTGTATCATCTCGCAGCTGTGATTATTAATATTAGGCGGTAAACTAAGACACAAAATGAAGCAGGCTGACCATAAGTAGTTTTGTGAAGTAAATTTGAAATTAATTTGATTATATATACATTATTACATTACATCTTCAATGTATAATAATTATTTCATATCCATAAATTAGACACAAACAACGTTTATAGTCGTAATTCGGCAATATACTGCCTGTTTTTGAGCATTTACACCCTTAAGCGATGTTTCAGCGTATATTGCCCGCTAACAGCCGTTAAAGAATTTATATCCATATTATCTCTTCTTTTTGAAGCCTCTTACTTATTAACCCTGATAACCGCAACGAGTCCGTTACCAAGGCCGGTGCCATTTTGCATTCTTAAGATAAGGCCTTAGGTAATAAGCAGTTATAAAATCTTCAAATTGTATGCGCACATGGTCATATTTACAACGCAAACCTTTTACTTTTTCGCTGTATCGTCCATGCTGTATCGCTTCCAGGTAAGCTTTATCAGCTTCCATTATTAACTGTCTCCTCCTGCTTTCAATAATTTTTCTGCTTCGCGTATTGCAGCAAAGGCATCTTTGCCATAGCTGTCGGCGCCAATCTGACGGGCAAAATCACCTGATGTTGGAGCACCGCCAATCAATACTTTTACTCTATTACGCAGCCCTTTCTGCTCAAGCTGCGTGACAACCTCTTCCATATTTTTCATGGTTGTATTAAGCAGGGCTGAGAGACCGATAATTTGAGCATCTTCATCCTCCGCCACTTCAACAATCCTGGCCGCCGGCACATCAATACCCAGATCAATTACACTGAAACCTGCTCCCTTAAGCATAATCGCAACCAGGTTCTTACCGATATCATGAAGATCTTTCTCTACGGTAGCGAGGACAATCTTGCCTTTTCCGCCATTATCGCCCTGACCGGTAAGATGGGGCTCCATAACTTTCATACCTGCCTCAACCGCTTCAGCCGCTGTGAGCATATCGGGAATAAAATATTCTCCGCTTTCATATTTTGCTCCGACCAGCTCCATCCCGCGGCTTAAACCCTTAAGTAGTATTCTGTCGGGTTCAATCCCTGTTTCGAGGGCTTCCTCGACCAGTTCAGCCACTCCCGGCTGTCCCACAACTCCGTCTTCAATACCTTCATCATCTTTATTGCGCCGTCCCTGTAATACATTATCAACAATCATTTCAACTATATCTTTACTCATCTATTTAACCTCCCCGTAAGGATTAAGTCTCGGCAGCAGGCCGGGCACCGCATCGAATATCCGGCGGCAGGTTTCTTCAGGCAGGTGTTTCTGCACTGTTTTTCCCATCTCTTTAATTCTTTCGTGTGCCAGCAGCAGGGTTTGATCCTGATCCTCAAGCTCTCCCTCAAAGGGAAAACCGCTGAAAATCTCACCTCTGCGCAGCATACCTCTTGCATAACGGGCATACATCCTGTAAGGGCTGTGCATTACTTCTTCTACAACTTTTTTTACGTTCTCCACAGTATCGCTGTTTACATTACTTTCACGCTGTAGAAACTTAATCATGCCAATCTGATGGTTGTCGAGTAAGGCCTGCTCCGGACAAAAAGTCTGAGTTTTATCAAGCAGCCCGAAAGAGTAATGGATCAAACCGGGCGCTGACAGTGGCACCATTGTGTGAGTGAGCATCTTTTCCATGGTCGCCTGAATACCGGGCACCTTCGCATCTCCCACACCGGCCGTTGAATAACAGGGCACTTTGTAATACCGCGCCATCTGGGCGCAGGCCATGGTATAGTGGCAGAATTCCGGCACTCCATACATATCATGCAGATCATCCATCCTGGCCCGGACCGGAACAGCGCCGTAAATTACCGGCGCACCAGGATTAGCCAGCTGGTTAATGGTAATACCGGCCAGAGCTTCGGCATTCACCTGGGCTATCATACCTACATCGTCAATTGGAGCAGTAGAACCACCCTGGGGTGAAGTAGAGATTACCACAGGTAAACCGAGCCTGGCTATCGCGATCAGTTTTTCCGAAGTTTCAGCGACAACCTGCAAGGGACTCTTGATAACACTGGTAATAAAAGCAACAACCGGATTTTTGCGTAATTGATCACGCCCGCCAGCTATAATTTCAGCCATTTTGACTACTTCTTTAAGCTGCCCGATATCAGCAACTCCGCCAATGACTGGCTTGGTTAGATGGTTCAGCGAGGCGAAAAATACATTTACATCCTTGTTTTCCGTGGAGATATCATCATCCTGAACATTTACATTGCGGATAAAAAAATCGAGGTTTTCAAATTGCTCAGCAAGGTGAGCAGACTGGCAGAGAAGTTCAAGAGAGCCCCGCTTTTTTTTCATAACCGGAAAAACCCTCTCATCTTTGCTCTCCCTGGAAATATAAGTTTCAGGTTCAACCTCAAGCCAATAATTAGTTTCTGAGCCGGTTCCAAAATACACACGGGTATTTTCTGCATCAAGAATTACCCTGTTTTCTGGATTACGGGCACCCAGAAAAATCTTAGATGGGGCGGTTTCAAGCGCCTCTTTTACTGCTCCCGGTGGAATACTTACCCACCAGGCATCGTGCTCGCCTTCTTTTGTCTTCTTGATAATTGCGCCGGTTTTCTCAAAAAGGTCGACACTCTCTTCGTGGTAACAAAGAATGCCGGGGTGCTGTAATAGTTCCAGTGATGTTTTGTCTATAAGTTCGACCTGCTCTTTACTAAGCCTGTTGTAAGGATTGGGAACATTAACTCCACGATCGCTCAATTGATCAGCCTGTCATCTTAACCAGGCTGCACACCTCCTTTAAATTATAAAATAAAAAACCCGTATCCAATCATCCAGGTCGGGCCTGACTTAGATTAATATACGGGAGTTTGCATACGGCACATCTCATAGAATCCGGCCCGCTTACCGGAGGAGCCCTCCCATCGGTGCTGGATTATTAACTTCTAAATATAAATTATTTCATATATACCACTTTAATGCAAAAACAAGAGCAAGCCATTTTTTGAAGAATAATTGCATTCCCGGGAGCATCTGCTTTGATATAGAAGTTTTCGCTTTCAGATCTTAACAATAGATGCATAACCAGATCAGAGGGCAAATATTATCAAACAGTTTACTATATTTTACACTGTGCTATAATAATTAGAATTACTAATCGGGATGATGGATATGCGCTATCTGGCAAATTATTTTGCAGACAAAGTGACGCAGGGAAGAAAACTGCGCGACCCGGCTGAAAGGCACCGCCTGGGGGTTATTGAAAGCTGGACAAGTATAGTGGGGAACATATTTTTAACCCTGCTTAAAGTCTTTTTCGGTCTGCTTACGAACAGCATCTCCCTGATAGCAGACGCAGTCCACAGTGCTTCTGATATTTTTTCATCTCTGGTAGTCCTAATCGGTTTTTATCTTGCCAAACGCAAGCCAGATCAAGAACACCCCCATGGGCATGGCAGGGTTGAATACCTGGCCGGCTTGCTTATTTCTATTATGCTCATTGGCGCCGGAATAGCTTTTATATATAACTCGTACAACCGCCTGATTGAAGACAGCCACGGTCAATCAAGCATACCGGCTATTGCCGCTGTTGTATTTTCTATATTGGTTAAAGAGTTTTTGTACTGCTTTTCGGAACGCCTTGGCCGCCTGATAGATTCTGATGCACTTATCGGTGATGCATGGCACCACCGCAGCGATTCACTTTCCTCAATTTTGGTACTTATTGCCTTAATCGGAAGTTACCTCGGCATGCCGGCACTCGATGCTTACTTCGGCTTTGCGGTTGCCGCTTTTATAATATATGCAGGCTACAAAATTGCCTATCAGTCGTGCAGCCGACTGCTCGGTAAGGCCCCGGATGAAAATCTGAAAAACGGGGTTGCCGAATGTGCCGGAGAAATAGACGGGGTAATTGAGACTCACGATCTGGAAATACATGATTACGGTTCCTGGAAGGTTGTAACCATTCACATCGGAGTTAACAAAAGTTTAAGCCTTGAAGAAGCGCATGGAATTGCCCGCAGGGTGGAAGACCACATTAGCGCCTGCTACCACTGCGACACCGTTGTCCACCTCGATCCCCGCTAAAAAATTGCGTCAGGGAGATGATGCCCTTGACACAAAGCAGGCTTATCTGCTTGTAGTTGGAAAAGTTGTCAACAATCCTTTACCCTTAACAATCCTGTCACCTTAACAATATGCTTGCTATTGACTTTGGTTATGGCCTTGTTTATAATTCAGCCAGAATAAACCATAAGCCTTAACGGGAAAAGAGCTCGCGGGGAAGGTCGCTTTCCCGTGAGTTCTTTATTTGTAAAGGAGTGTTAAGATGCGCATTGCATTGGCCCAGATCAATCCGACAATTGGGGCACTGACCGGGAACACTAAAAAAGTAGTCGAATACTACGATCGGGCCAGGGCAGGCGGTGCGGATATCGTAGTTTTTAGCGAGCTGACCTTAAGCGGTTACCCTCCAAAAGATCTTCTGCTCTATAATGATTTTGTCGCCCGGGAAAAAGAGATTATCACAGATAAAATTTTACCCCTTACCGCTCAAAACAGCCCGGCAATTATAATCGGAACATCTCACCACGAAGGCGGTAAATTATATAACACTGCCGCACTGCTTGAGGAGGGCAGGATAAAATCTGTTCACCGCAAAACTCTACTGCCTAATTATGATGTGTTTGACGAAAAGCGTTATTTCACAAGCTTCATGGAACGCAAGGTTGAACTGTTGGACGATCTGCCAACAGCTATCACCATCTGTGAAGATATCTGGAATGACTGTGAATTCTTTGCTGAGCCAATTCATAATGTTGATCCATTAGAAATTCTTTTCGGGCAGGGAGCCCGTCTGCTTCTCAACCTGTCGGCTTCGCCATATAACCTGGGCAAGCACAAACTGCGCGAAGAGCTGCTGCCTTTCCTGGCTAAAAAGTACAGCAGCGGAATAATCTACCTTAACCAGGTCGGCGGAAATGATGAACTTATCTTTGACGGCTCCAGCCTGGTCTACAACGACCGGGGCGAGCTTATTTACCGGGCAGCCGCTTTTGAGGAAGAGCTCTTTTTTATTGAAAGTGAAGATCTCTATAAACCGGCAGCCGTTGTCCAACCACCCGATAAAGATGATATTGACACGGTTTATCAAACTCTGAGCCTCGGTGTAAAGGACTACGTTCATAAAACCGGGTTCAAAAAAGTTGTTCTCGGTTTAAGCGGCGGAGTTGACTCCGCTGTTGTTGCTGCCCTGGCCACCGATGCAATCGGCCCGGAAAATGTCTTTGGAATTATGATGCCTTCTCCTTACTCTTCAGACCACAGTGTTGAAGATGCTGTACGACTGGCTGAAAACCTAGGGATTAACTACCAGGTTGTCCACATTGACAGACCTTTCGCTGCTTATATCGGCCTGCTTAACGAAACAAATGAAGCAACAGGCGATCTGGCAGAAGAAAACCTCCAGGCACGTATCCGCGGAAATATTGTAATGCACTACTCTAATCGTGAAGGATATCTGGCCCTGGCCACCGGCAACAAATCTGAACTTGCTGTTGGGTACTGCACTTTATACGGTGATATGTCAGGCGGGCTGGCAGTTATCGCCGACCTGCCCAAGATGATGGTTTACGAGCTGGCAGGTCACCTTAACTTAATCCATGGTCGTGAGATAATCCCCGGGCGAACAATAAGCAAAGCGCCATCTGCAGAGCTACGTCCTGATCAAAAAGACGAGGATTCACTGCCGCCTTACAAGATCCTTGATCCGATCCTGCATTATTACATTGAAGAGAATATGTCTGCCGAAGCTATTATTAATAAGGGTTTCGAAGCTAAAACTGTTCAGGAAGTAATTTATATGGTTGACCGATCCGAATTCAAAAGGCGCCAGGCTGCTCCGGGATTGCGGGTTACCACCCGCTCGTTTGGCATGGGCAGACGCATGCCTATAGCCCGCAGCTATGACTATTAGACAGTGGTGATATAAGTGCCCGACCAGAACAGACAGAAAAAGGAATCTACAATATATGATGTTATTGTAGTCGGGGCCGGTCATGCCGGTTGCGAGGCTGCCCTGGCTGCAGCCAGGCTTAGCTGCAAAACCCTTTTGCTGACCCTTAATCTTGATATGGTTGCTTTTATGGCCTGCAACCCTTCTCTCGGCGGTCCGGGTAAAGGACATCTTGTCCGTGAAATTGATGCCTTGGGTGGCGAAATGTCGCGGGTTGCAGACAGAAACCTGCTACAGGTTCGCCTTCTTAATACCGGCAAGGGACCTGCTGTTCAAGCCCTGCGGGCTCAGATCGACAAGTGGGGCTACCAGCGCGATATGCGGCTAACCTTAGAGAAAGAACCTCTTCTGACAATTCGGGAAGATATGGTTGAAGAGATCGAGGTAGAAAATTGCGCAGTTAAAGGATTATTCGGACGAAGCGGAGCATACTACAACTGTAAAACAGTAATTGTCTGCAGCGGGGTCTACCTGGGCTCGGAAATTTTCCTGGGGGATCGTCATTATACCGCCGCACCGGGAAGCATTACCCCTTCCTTTAACCTGGTGAAAACCCTGCAAAAAGAAGGGATCAAATTCGATCGCTTTAAAACCGGCACGCCCCCAAGAGTATACCGGCGCAGCATTAACTTCTGTTCATTAAACCCCGTACACGGTGAACCGGATGCGCCAGGCTTTTCAATGTTAACTGCAAAGGTCCCTCAGGAGCAGGTTCCCTGCTGGATGACCTACACCAATCAGGAAACCCACGATGTGATTCGCGCCAACTTTTCAGTCGCCCCAATCTACAGCGGCCTGATCAAGGGACGCGGGCCCCGGTATTGTCCTTCAATTGAAGATAAAATTGTCCGTTTTGCCGATCGCGATCGTCATCCCATCTTTATAGAACCTGAAGGAGCCGACACAGACGAACTCTACCTCCAGGGCATATCAACCGGTCTGCCTCCGGAAGTGCAGGAAGCTTTTTTACGGACAATTCCCGGCCTGGAGAAAGTGGAAATAATGCGACCTGCCTATGCCATAGAATATGATTATGCCCCGCCGACCCAGCTAAAAATCTCACTTGAAACAAAGGCGGTAGCAGGACTTTTCCTTGCCGGCCAGGTGAACGGCACTACCGGTTACGAGGAAGCGGCTGCCCAGGGCATGGTGGCCGGAATTAATGCCGCCCACCTGATTAAAAAAGAAGATCCTCTGATCTTAAAAAGAAATGAAGCATATATTGGGGTGATGATTGACGACCTGGTTACCCGTGGAGTACAGGAACCTTATCGAATTTTCACTTCGCGCGGCGAATACCGCCTGCTTCTCCGACAGGATAACGCCGACCTGCGCCTCAGTGAAACCGGCCATGCCCTGGGACTGCTCGATGATGAACGTTTCCAATGTTACCAGGCTAAAAAAGAATTTATCGATAAAGAACTTCAACGACTCGAAATTACAAGACATAACCCCGGGAGCGAGATTGAAAACCTGCTCTCAGATCGTAATTCATCGGCACTGCAGCACCCTCTCAGCGCCCTGGAACTGATCCGCAGGCCAGAGCTCAGTTACAGAGTTTATGCGGCATGGGAAAAGAAAGAGCTGCCTGAGCTGCCCAGGGGAACGCTCGAAGAACTGGAAAACCAGATTAAATATGCCGGTTACATCGAAAAACAAAAACATATGATTGATAAATCGGCCCGCATGCAGGATAAGCCAATACCGGCTGACTTTGATTATAAAAAAGCAACCAACCTTTCCCGCGAAGCGCGCCAAAAGCTGGAGGAAATTCGCCCGGCTACCCTGGGTCAGGCCAGCCGCATGGAAGGGGTAACCCCCGCTGACATCTCGGTGCTTATGCTCTACCTTGAGCGACCCGAAGCTCTCCAAAAAGATTAACCGTTCAAGCTGTTTAATTATGAGCGGTACAGGAAATAGAGGCTTCTCCATGAACCTTACCAACAACAGAAAAGCACCCGGATGGTACTACCGCCTGAGCAGTTTCTTTAAAGATCAGTTCGGCGAAGCTGTCTATAAGATTCCTCTTGATGCCGGTTTCAGCTGCCCCAACCGCGACGGAACCATTGGCCTTGAAGGCTGTACCTATTGCTATAATCCGTCATTTGCGCCCTTCAGCAACAGGGATAATCCACTCTCTTTAAGCGAGCAGCTGGCAAAAGGTAAAAAGAAATCGGGTTCTGCCAGGTACCTGGCCTATTTTCAGTCTTATACTAATACTTATGCCCCGGTAGAAGAACTGAGAATACTTTACGACCAGGCACTTTCAGATCCTGAAGTAATCGGCCTCAGTATTGCCACCCGTCCGGATTGCGTCACAGATGAAATACTTAAACTCCTTGAAAATTACGCCGCAAGCTGCCATCTCTGGATTGAATACGGTCTTCAGTCGGCCCATGATATTACCCTTAAAAGAATTAACCGGGGACATGATTCAGCTGCCTTTGCCAATGTTGTTGAAAAAACCAAAAACAGGGGCATTTATATCTGCGCTCATATCATTCTCGGCCTGCCGGGTGAAACAGAAGAAATGATGCTCGAAACCATAGCCTTTTTAAACAAATGTGGAGTGGACGGCGTTAAATTTCACCACCTGCAAATTATCAGAGAGACCGCGCTTGAGAAAGATTATGCAGCAGGGAAAATCACCATATTTAATAACACTGCCGACTATATACCTGTTCTCTGCAGCTGCCTGGAGAGACTCTCTTCAGGCATTGTTGTTCATCGACTTGCCAGTCAGGCAACATCAATAGATCTGCTTATCGCCCCGCACTGGCAGGAAGGCGCAGGGCAGATTGCCTCAATGGTCGAAGAAGAACTTAAAAAAAGGGGTACATGGCAGGGAGCTCTCACAGAGAATAAATAAAGCAAACTGCCCGCAACAAGGGGCGCAGCAGGCTGCACCCCTTCATCTTTATAACTCTCGTCAATCAGTGGATTTTTTCGGTTATTTTACTTCAGACCCAGGATCCGGCGTGCTTCATCGGGTGAAGCAACTGCACGGCTGTGAATTTCAGCTACCCGCACAATGCGGGCTACCAGTTGGGCATTGCTTTCAGCCAGCACACCTTTTTCGTAATAAATATTATCCTCGAACCCAACCCGAACATGCCCACCCATGATAATGGCGGCAGTGCCAAGGGGCAATTCTGTTCTTCCCATACCTGCAACTGTCCAGGTGCTGCCTGCCGGAATACTTTCCACCATGTGCAGCAGATTTTTAACCGTTCCCGGTATTCCACCGGGAACGCCCATCACAAAGTCAAAATGGATCGGCTCTGATATTAACCCTTTTTTTAGTAGATGCAGCGCATTGTTGATCATCCCTACATCAAAGGCTTCTATCTCGGGCTTTACACCCTGCTCTCTCATTACCCTGGCAAACTCTTCAAGATAAGCCGGAGGATTAAGAAAAACATCATCGCCAAAGTTTACCGAGCCGGTTGACAGGGTGGCCATTTCAGGCTTCAGGTAAACCGGCTGTAGTCTTTCAGTAGCGGTCATCCCCACGGCACCCCCGGTAGAAACCTGGACTATGGCGTTGCATTTTGCCTTGATCAGGTCTATCGTTTCTTTAAAGATTTTACCAGACTGGGTCGGACTTTCATCTTCGGCTCGCACATGCAGGTGTATAATTGATGCCCCGGCCTCACAGCACTGATGGGCAGCTTCAGCTAGTTCAGTTGGCGTCACCGGCAGGTTGGGATTCTGCTTACGGGTTACCTCAGCACCGGAAAGAGCAGCCGTTATGATCAATTTATCCATATTACCTGCCTTCCTTTCCGGCAGCCGGGCAAAACTGCCGCCCGCGCTGCAGTTTTGCAGGCACCACACAAGTTCCACTTGCCCTGGTGACCAGCAAAGGTTCGCTCAAAACATTGCATGCCGAAGGAGTATCCTTAATTCCGGCTTTAGTTATAACCTTGTATGCTTCAAACTGCATATGCCGTGAAGTATTGCCCACCTTATCGATCCGGCCTTTAATTTCAAGATAGTCACCAGCATAAACAGGCTCTTTGAATTCAATTGAATCATAAGCAACAAATAGCCCTTCATCGCCATCATTTCTGATTAACAGCTCTGTTGCCACATCACCAAAAAATTTAACAACATGTGCGCCATCAACCAGACCACCGCCGTAATGAACTTCAGCTTCACTTACTCTAACCCTGAGCATTACACTTTCCACAAACTACACCTCGCTTTAGGTATAAAGATCTTCAAAGATCTTGCGCAGGACCGTACTCTCACGCATGATATTCAATGATATTGCAGCATGATCTTTTGTATAACCGTTGCCTACAATCATCGTAACATCTTTGCCAACCCCTTCAGCGCCCAAAGCCGCTGCAGTAAAGCTGGTCGCCATGCTGAAATAATAAACAATACCACCGTCACGGGTAGCTAAAATTGAAGATAGCTCAGTATTGGGGATGTTGACGCAGTTGATTGTTACATCAGCCATAGCTCCACCTGTAACCTCTTCGACTTTCTCCATTATATCAATAGCGTCTGAAGCATCAGCCATTAATGCAACATCGCAGTAACCGGTTGATTCAGCTCTCTTCATACTCTTCTCCCGGGGGGCAATGCCGATTACCTGTCCGGTTACTCCGGCCCGCTTTTTCGCTTCATAAAGGCAGAGCAGACCCGATTTACCGCCGGCGCCGATAATAACTACCTTGTCACCGGGTTTAACCAGCTTGGCAGTCTGAGCTGCCGCTCCGGCCACATCGAGCACCGCCAGAGATAGTGTCTGAGGCAGATCGTCTGGCAGCACGGCAAAAATTCCGCTTTCAAAAAGAATTGCCTTGCCATCGATCTCAACCTGGTCAATATCTTTGTGAATCTTTTTGATCTTGTCAATCCTGAGCGGTGTAAGTGAGAGCGAGACCAGGGTAGCAAGGCGATCGCCGACCTGGAGAGGAGTTTTACCCTTCCAGTTGGGCCCAATCTTCTCAACCCTGCCAATCAGCATTCCACCCGACCCGGTTACAGGGTTATGGTGCTTACCCCGTCTTGCCACTATACCGGTCATTATTTCAGCAATTTTTCCCTCGTCGCCTCCGGCTTCTTCTTCAATCTGGGTAAAACTCGCCGAGTCGATATTTAATACTTCAACGTCGATCAGAACTTCATTATCAAAAATCTCCATATCATTGTCAATTTTTTCAGCCGGTTGGGGCAGCAGACCTTTCGGCTCAATTACCCTGTGAGTTCCATAGGGATTACCTTTACGCATTTTACAAACCTCCACTATTTTATTATGTATTTTAAAATCTTTGCCGTTCAACAGCGATATTGATCAGTTGACTAATCTTGTTCTGCGGCGGGGTGTAAATATTTTCCTGCCTGCTCATCGTCAGGGCATCAGCCGGACAGACAGCGGCACAAACCCCGCAGCCAATACATTTTTCTTTATCTAGCTCCGGTTCAGCTGCTTGCCTGGACTGCAGAGCATTTATATGACAGGCATCAACACAGGCATCGCAGCTTAAGCAGGCCTCGGGATCAATAGCCGGTCTGAAGCTGCTCGGTTGAACTGAATTGACCCCATGCTCTGTAATCGACTTTAAAACACCACAACAGCAGCCACAGCAATGGCAGATATATGCCGGTTCATCAATCACATTGTCACAGGTTAAAACCAGGCCAAGCCGGTAACTTCGCTCGAGATTCTGCAGCAGTTCATCAACAGTTGCTCTCCTGCCAAAACCACGCCTGATGATCCACTCTGCCGGTCTGCCAAGCGAAGTACAAATATCTTCCATCGGATAGCGACAGGGCTTGCCGAGATGATAACTTTTGTGGCGGCAGGCACATAATGACAGAGCGCCTCCACCCTCAGCCCTGATAACTGATTCTGCTTTTTCGTAATCGAGCACTTCTGTTTTTATCAGTTCCGGGATATACCGTTCGTAAACCAGGGCCCTGAACATTTTTGTATCCGAACCAAATATCTCTTCAGCCACTTCTTTATTGTGAAAATATTGCTCGTAAAGAGCTGTAAGTTCTTTGATATCCGCCCTCTCCGCACGCATCAGGCTGTATTCAAAAAACCCTACAACCACGGGAGATAACATGTAATAGGTAGTATCCTTGCGCGGAATGTCAACTACCAGGCCTTTTTCCGCCATATCATCCAGAATAGCAGTAAGCTCTTTTTCAGCAAGCCCGGTCAGATTAACTATTTCTGCCAGAGGTCTAGGTTTAAGGGGAAACTTGCTGCCGATTACCGCTTCTTTATCTGTATAAAGCAGCCTTAAGATTTCCATAAGGGTATCATTAATCACTACGCCTATGGGAAAACGGCTTAAACGTTCAGCCAGGGCATGGTATGCTTCGTCTTTTCCTCCTGCCAAATGTCCCAAGTTCTAACCTCCCGTGTTTAAAATATTATCTTTTATGTTTACAATATTCGGCAGCAGCCCTGCAATTCCTCTGCTTTTTGGAGCGGTTTTGCCTGCCAGGTAGGATAATATTTTTTGATGGCGAATATACTTTATGTATAACAAACTTATGTTTAAGGCAGGAAGGAAACAAGATGACAATACTGAATAAAATACTGCAGCAGTGGAAAGATGACCCCTCATTCATGAGCAGTGTCACCCGCTGGGAAATTGTTCCGGCAAAAGAAGGACGCTATCGTGAATTCCCCGATCACCTCCAATCTGAACTAACAGCAGCCCTGGAAAAACGTGGTATAGAAAAGCTTTTCAGCCATCAGTACGAAGCAATCGATGCTGTGAACCGCGGCGATAATGTGGTTGTGGTTACACCGACAGCATCTGGCAAAACACTCTGCTATAACCTGCCCGTGGTCAGCGCGATGATCAATGACCCAACCAGCAGGGCCCTCTACCTTTTTCCTACAAAAGCGCTCTCCCAGGACCAGGTTGCAGAACTGCGCGACCTGACTGCCGGTTTAAAAACCACCCTTAATTGTCACACATACGACGGCGATACTGAGCCAGGCCTGCGGCAGGGTATTCGCCACAGCGGCCATATTGTTGTCACAAACCCCGATATGCTTCATGCAGCCATCCTTCCCCACCATACCAAGTGGATACAGCTATTTCAGAACCTTAAATATATCGTGATCGATGAGATGCACCAATACCGGGGAGTTTTTGGCAGCCACGTTGCCAACGTGATCAGGCGCCTGAAAAGAATCTGCGCCTTTTACGGTTCAAACCCCCGATTTATTCTCTGCTCGGCAACTATTGCCAACCCGGGCGAGCTGGCCACCCTGCTCATTGAAGAACCGCAGACTGTGATTATCGAAAACGGAGCTCCACAGGCCGAAAAACATTTTATTTTCTATAATCCGCCTTTGGTCAATCCTGAACAGGGTATCCGCCGCAGTTCTTTACTTGATGCCAGGCATATCGCCGCAAAGTTGATTCAAAATGAAGTACAAACCATAGTTTTTACCCGCAGCCGTTTGGGAGTTGAAGTGCTGTTGACCTACCTGCGCCAGGGTATAAAAAACAGACCCGGTCATGAAAGCGGTATCCGCGGTTACCGCGGTGGTTACCTTCCGCGTGAAAGACGGGAAATTGAAAAAGGCCTGCGCAATGGCGATATAAAAGGGGTAGTAAGTACCAATGCCCTTGAGCTCGGTATCGATATCGGCGCACTGGATGCATGTGTAATGACCGGGTACCCCGGCAGTATCGCCAGCACCTGGCAGCAGGCCGGCCGTTCCGGCCGCCGCAGCGGTCAGTCACTGGCAGTGCTTGTAGCTAACAGCGAACCGCTCAACCAGTATATTGTCGCTAACCCCGATTACTTTTTCGGCCGCACACCAGAACGGGCGCTGGCCGATCCGGACAACCTGACTATCTTAACCAACCATGTCCGCTGTGCTGCTTTCGAACTGCCTTTTGATAAAGCAGATAAATTTGGCAGGGCAGAAATTAAAGATGTATTGCAATTCCTGGAAGACGGGAATGTTCTCTACCAGAGCGACGGGCGTTATCATTGGATGGAAGACTCTTACCCGGCAGAAGTGATCAGCCTGCGCAGCGCCACCATGGAAAACGTGGTTATTACAGATATCAGCGGGCCCAGCCCTGTTACCATCGGAGAAGTTGACCGCTTTAGCGCCCCCATGCTGGTTCACGAAGAAGCAATCTATATGCACGGCGGACGTCAGTTTCAGGTTGAAAAACTTGACTTTGCCGAAAAAAAGGCCTTTGTCCGTCCTGTTGATGTAAATTACTATACAGATGCCAACCTCTCAGTTGACCTCAGGGTCCTTGCCATCTCAGAAGAAGAAAAAACCCATATCAACCGTGCCTGGGGCGACGTTCGCATTAATGCCCTGGTCTCCATGTTTAAAAAGATACGTTTTAATACGCATGAGAACTTAGGAGCCGGCCCGGTTGATCTGCCGGAAACAGAGATGCATACAACCGCCTTCTGGATTGCCTTCGAACCGGCCACTCTTGGCGGCATGCTTCCTTCAGCAGTTCAGGCCGGATTGCTCGGACTTACACACCTGATTCCAGAAGTTTCCTCACTTTATCTGATGAGTGATCCGCGCGATTTGCGCGCTGTCAGCCAGGTAAAAGCGCCTTTTACAGAACTGCCCACCCTGTTTTTGTATGATAACTTTCCCAGCGGCGTTGGCTACAGCAAAGAGATATACCGGATTTACCGCGATATTTTCCGGGCTGCCCGCAGTGTAATCACCGACTGCCGCTGTATAGACGGCTGCCCCTCGTGCATCGGTCCCGCTTACCAGGGTGGCGGACCGGTAAAACAACCGGCTCTCCAGTTGTTAGAGGTGATCCTGAAATGAAGTGGGATATCAAATCGCGACTGAACGAGCTTCACCGCACAGGAGAACTGCAAACCGGACGGCAGCTGGCTGAAACTCTAAAAGCGCCGGCAGAAGACAGGCTCTTCCCAGGCGAAGGACGGGAAGAAGAAACAGCATTCGGACGATGCTACATGCGCGAGTTACGCTTTTCACTCGATCACCGGCACGGCAGCGGCAGGCTGGAGGGCATTCTCAACTGCAGCGGTCCGCAAATAGCTCTGCCGGCAAGGGATGCCGGCCTGGAAAGCTTTGAACCGCAGCGTTCTGTTTTCCTCGATATCGAAACAACCGGCCTTTCCGGAGGTACCGGCACCTGGGCCTTCCTGATCGGGCTCGGCTGGCTTGAGGAAAACCACTTTCTGCTTCGCCAATATTTTCTGCGCCGCCCGGCCGAGGAACGCTCTATCTTAAGCCACTTCGCAGCCGAAGCGGATAAATACCCGACCATGATTACCTTTAATGGCAAAATGTTTGATCTGCCGCTTATCCAGACCCGCCAGATGCTGGCAGGATTCAGGCAAACAATGCCAGAGCAGCATCTCGATCTGCTTCAGTGTGCCAGGGTTCTCTGGAAAAAACGCCTGGAATCGCGTTCGTTGCGTTCGATCGAAGAGAGCCTGCTCGGGCTACATCGCTATGATGATATACCCGGCGCTGAAATACCTGCTGTTTATTTCGACTATCTGCGCC
>JAHYJM010000043.1 GCA_019428945.1 Bacillota bacterium
TTAAGCCAATTACCTGGGGCTTGTGCTCACGGACCGCCGCGGCAAATTTCTCCGGGGTCACGTCTACACCAAGGTCTACTACTTCCATACCGCCTGATTCCATCATCATCCCAACTAAGTTCTTGCCAATGTCGTGCAGGTCGCCGGCTACGGTGCCTACCAGCACTTTGCCGGTTGTTGATGATTCGCCTTCCAAGAGTAAAGGCTTAACAATGTTCATGCCGGCGTGCATTGCTTTCGCCGCCATCATTACCTCCGGCACATACATGTCGCCTTTCTTGAAGCGGTCACCTACCACATTCATTCCGCTGATCAGGCCCTGGTTGATAATATCCGTAGGTTTTACGCCTTCGTCAACCAGCTTCTGGGTCAGCTCGCCCGCTTTCGCGGCGTTGCATTCAATAATCGCTCCTGCTAATGCTTCAAAATCTGCCACTTACCTAACAACTCCTTTCTGTTTATCTTCTTTTTATTTAAGCGGCATGCCGCCGCCGGATGCAAGCATCCGGCGGCGTTATGCCTTGCTAAATTAAAACCATTTATTACAGTTTCTTTTCTGTCTTCAGTTCTGCCAGTGCATCCTGAATGCGTTTTTTCTCAAGAGGCAGTGTCCCTTCATGCATCTCTGCATAGAGTGACTTGAAGAGGCAGTATAGCATCAGTAACATAATAATCATGAAGGGGAACCCTCCAACGACTGATGCAGTCTGCAGTGAACCCAAAGCGCCGGCGCCGCCGGTGAAGAGCAGAATGGCAGCGATAGCTCCTTCAAGAACTCCCCAGATAATTCTCAGGGGCAGCGGTGGGTTAGGATCACCGCCGGAAGTTAACATACCATTAACATACGTCCCCGAGTCTGAGGATGTAATAAAGAATACTGCAACCGAGAACATCGCCACGACAATCAGGAGCGAAGATGCCGGAAGTCCCTGCAGGAGGGCGAAAAAGCCCATCGCCGAATCAGCAGCAACAGCATCAGCAATGCCACCGCCACCAAAATGCTCCTGGTAAAGCGCTGAACCGCCAAATACGGAGAACCACACCAGGCTGACAGCAACCGGAACAAGCATAACTCCGACAATAAAGTTGCGGATTGTCCGTCCCCGGGAGATACGGGCAATAAAAGTACCGACAAAGGGAGCCCAGGCTATCCACCAGGCCCAGTAGAAAATAGTCCAGGCGGCATACCAGCCTTCAGTTCCCTCTCCGGCAGCATCAAGACCGAAAGACATATGGATGATGTTCTGCAGGTAATCACCGGTTGCGTGAGTAAAGATGTTGAGAATAAAAAGCGTTGGTCCGACGATAAAGACCAACAGCATCAGTAAGCCGGCTACCACGATATTAATCTGGCTGAGCCATTTAATACCGCGATCGATACCGGTAGATGTAGAGATTACAGCTGCGGCAGTGATAACGACTATTATTGTAATCCATATTGCCGGAGTGCTGGGAATGCCGAAAAGGCTTTCCAGGCCGGCGCCAAGCTGCATGGCTCCGAGACCAAGCGAGGTGGCCAGACCAAAGAGGGTGGCAAATACACCGATGATGTTAACCAAAACACCCCAGGGGCCTTCGATTCCCTTTCGGCCAAGGATTGGTTCCAGGCATGAGCTAAGCAACATTGGCAAGCCTTTACGGTATGAAAAGTATGCCAGCGACCCGGCTACAACCGCATAAATAGCCCAGGGATGAAAACCCCAGTGGAAAAATGCATAACGCATGGCGACATGCACAGCGCCTGCAGTATACGCTTCTCCGAATGGCGGCCACATGTAGTGCCAGATTGGCTCGGATACACCCCAGAAAAGCAGGCCGATACCCATGCCACAACTGAAAAGCATGGCGAACCAGACCTCATTATTGTAGGCCGGTTTTTCATCATCCTCACCCAGTTTGATTTCACCAACCGGGCTGAGCAGCAGGAAAACAATAAGAAAGAGGAAAATGCTGCTGCCCAAGATAAATGACCAGCCCCAGGAATTAACCATGTAGTTAAATACATTACCTGTGGCAGCGCCAAAAGCCTCCGGTGCTGCAGCACCTAATAAAACAAAAACAACCATTACGATAAGAGCAATTAAAAATGTTGGTTTTGTATAAAGACTACCTCCGTTTTGCAAAACAAATACCTCCTTAAAAATAGTTTTGAAGCCGCTTTCCTTTAAACCGCATCAATCATCTCCTTTCATTCAAACTGTCTCGCAATCAGGCTGAACCACCCTGTTATATAGCTTTATAGCGTCATTTGCATATTACTTAACTATAAATAAAGCAATATTCATGCCACATAGAAGTTAGTGCTGCAGATAGCCCCAGCGCCTGTTATTACTGAATAAAAAGAAACTGCTTCACTTGTTGCAAAGCGGTCACTTTCTCAAAATGAGAAGGCTAAACAGAAAAATACTTGTTAAACCTTTTAATTCGGCGAATATACAGTTTTTATCGTTTTGAGAAATTTTCTCATATTAAGAAACGTCATGTTTGATCGATTTAAGCTTCCGATATAGGGTAGCCCTGCTAATTCCCAATGCAGATGCTGCATTTTCTTTACCACGGGTGGTCTGACCAAACTTTTGCAGCGCTGCCCTGATCGCTTTTCCTTCAAGTGAAGGAAGATCTTCCAGCCCGGTGGGATCACTTCGTCCCAGGTGCCTGATAATCTTATCGGGAAGACTTTCTCTTGTAATCTTAGGTTCTGACTCAATATTGACAGCATATTCAACTGCGTTTTCAAGCTCTCTCACATTACCAGGCCAGGGGTAGGCAAGCAGTGCTTCCCGGGCACCTTCACGAAATCCGGATATCTGCTTATTAAGACGCCTGGAGTAATAGTCAAGAAAATGGTGCATCAATAAAAGGATGTCATCCTTTCGTTCTTTCAAAAGAGGAAGCCTGAAAGGAATAACATTGATCCTGTAATATAGATCCTCTCTAAACTTGCCGTTTTTTATAAGTTCTTCAAGATCCCTGTTAGTTGCAGCAATAATCCGGACATCAACATCACGAAAAGATACTCCGCCGATTCGGGCAATGACTTTGTTTTCGATAACATTTAGCAGTTTAACCTGGAAGTCGAGCGGCATGTCACCAATCTCGTCGAGAAAAATAGTCCCATTATGGGCCAGTTCAAACTTACCCGGCTTACCTCCCTTGCGCGCTCCGGTAAAAGCACCTTCTTCATAACCAAAAAGTTCCGATTCAAGCAGGGGCGCTGGAATTGCCGCGCAGCTAATTGCAACAAAAGGATTTTTGCGGCGCGGACTTTCTTCATGGATAGCCCTGGCAAAAACACTTTTACCTGTACCGGTTTCACCGCGAATCAGCACAGTTGAATCTGTGGAAGATATCAGTTTCATTTTTTTCTTAATTTCAGTTAACTCATTGCTGGCGCCGATAATACCGGAAAAGGTTGTTTTCTTATTCTCTTTTATAATCCGGTTGGCCATCTCTTCAACTTCTTCTTTACGCCTGAAAGAAAGGACGGCACCTGAAACGCTTTTATCTTCGTACATAAGGGTTATATTGTAAAACAAACTTATTTTATTGTTTCCGTTACCGTTATAGGAAATCTCTTTACCATAATACTGGTCACTACCGGAACTGTAATTCATACTGATTACATCTTCTACATTGAAATCAGGAAATAGATTTTTTATATGATGACCTTTTTTAATACCATGTTCAAGGCCGAGCATCTTCTCGGCAGCCTTGTTAATATTGGTAATACTGCCATTTGTATTGATGGCGATAATACCTTCATAAATGGAATTTATTACGTCCCTGAACTGACTCATCAGGCTGGTAACCTTGATTTCCATTCTCTTTTCATTAAGGCTGATCACTATAATATTGCAAAGTTTGTTTAAAAAATCCTGCATTTTATCGTAATGATTGACCAGCTTGCGGCGATGCTGCTCTGTCAAAGCAAGCAGCGATAGGGTTCCGATTTTATGATGATCATATGTGATCGGCTGCATCAGAAATGCAAGAACATCGCACTGAGCTGAATATTCACACTCAGCACAGCAAACCGCATAAGAAGTGTTCTCAACCAGGATCGACTCATCCCCGGGTGACAACATTATCTTATGAGTCATGCATCCATCATCATAAATAGCGCCGACCTCTTTTTCAAAATAACCGCTGCCGGCTATAACTTCAAGATTTTTGTTTATAACGCCAATCTCTATGTCGACTACCCCGGCAAATGCCCCGGTTACCTGCTGAAGAAATCCCTGGATACTTTTTAGTTCATCCAAGTGACAGCCCTCCCTAAATCATAACAACCTCATTGCCGCAGTGCTTCAGAAATTTTTCAAAATCGCTGTAAGCAACTGTTATAGTGGCTGTATTGACATTAGGATGAAAATTTACATTGTCGAATTTTGCCAGATCGCCATCTATAACTGCGATAACCGCTTTCTGTTCATCATTGATCAAGCCAAAGGGCGACACTGCTCCCGTTTCGAGTCCAAGGTGTTCAGCCAGCCTTCGTTCGGAAGCAAAACTTAATTTGCCGGAACCAAGTTTATCTGAAAGTCCTTTTAAATCTGCAGACTTGGTTTCTTCCAGCACGACAAGGTAGTGCCTGTTGCCCTTATTATTGCGCAGGAAAAGGTTCTTTGCATGGGCTCCTTCAATACCATTCCAGTATTTGTTCGCTTCCTCAACGGTGTAGACTGGAGGATGCTCATGTCGCTCATACTCTATGGCCAATTTCTTTAATACATCATATACCTTCTGCTCAGTTTCATTAATCATTTATAAGACCCCCTTCAAAAATATATCGTTTATTCCTAAGCGCATCAACCGGGTCAGGCCTTTTAAGTCCCAGATTGATCAGATTCGACGGGACCACCTACATACGCTTAACCACTTGACTGGAAAGGTCCAAAACCGAGAAACCAATAGGCGCTGCTGGAATTTTGATTGTTCCCGGTTATAATAAACCGACCATGACGGCGGTTTAAAAACCAGCGTCCGTTATATCTCTCGCCATTTTTTGAGGTATACTTCCCATAGCCATGTTTTAAATTTTTATACCAGCGGCCGCGATAAATACTGCCATCTATCATCTTCATCATACCCCAGCCATGGTAGCTGCCTTTAAACAGCTCCCCGGTATATTTGAGCCCTGCAGCAAAGCAGCAGGTTCCTCTGCCATGCAGCTTGCCAAACTCCCAACTGCCCTTAAATATTGATCCGTCAGCCTGCTCAAGTGTTCCGTGCCCATGCCAGAGGCCGGCTTTAAATTCTCCTTCATAGCAATCGCCCGAAGCTGATCTGAACTGCCCGGTACCATAAATTTCATCATTGATCCACTGTCCTTTAAATTCAGAACCATCAGGCCATCTTTGTTCACCATAGCCTTCTCTTTTTCCCTGATTAAAATCACCACTATATTTCAATCTGTTCTTGTAGACTACGCTGCCCTTCCCATGTGGCAATCCATTTTCCAGGGCTCCACTATACTTTGAACCGTCAGAAAATATATAGACACCATCACCAGTGGGCTTACCATTGATGAACATTCCAGAATAGCGGGAACCATCTTTATATACCAATTCGCCTTCTCCATGAGGCTGGCTGTTTTTACTCTCTCCGCTGTAAACAGCACCGTCTGGATAATAGTAACGGCCATTGCCGAGATCCTGACCGTCCTTAAATTCCCCGGTAAACTTAGCGCCATCAGCAAAAATTACCGTGCCTCTGCCTTCAGGCATACCATCTTTGAAAGTGCCTTTATATTTAGATCCATCACTAAAGTAATATTGTCCTTTGTCGGTAAAATTTCCTTCCTGAAACAATCCTTCAAAACGCGAGCCGTCATCAAAACTGTAGCATCCCTGACCATGCATTTGGCCGTTTTTCCAGGAGCCCTCATATTTTCTGCCATCTGCCCAAATCATTACACCGGCGCCTTCTCTTTTATCATCCTGCCAGAAGCCTTCGTAGCTTCTGCCATCAGGCCATGTCATTCTGCCTTCCCCACTGCGCGAAGCATTTTTCCAGCAACCAGAGTATTTTTTTCCATCAGGCCACGTGTAGGTGCCCTTGCCCTCATAAAGACCTTCAACAAAATCTCCTTCGTATTTTTCCCCGCTTGGCCAATGATACGTCCCAGATCCGTGCATTTGATCTTCCTGCCATTCACCTGTATATTTACGCCAGTCGGCAAAGAGATAAGTTCCAAAACCGTGCATGCGGTCTTCTTTCCATTCTCCGTTGTATTTATCCCCGTTTGACCACGTGAATACACCTTCACCATGAAAAAGGCCTTCCTTCCACTCGCCGGCATACCTACTGCCATCAGGCCAGGTTACGGTTCCTTTACCATGCGGCTTGTTATTTGAGATTTCGCCTTTGTATTCACCGTCTCCGGCCAATTTAATAACCATCTGCAACCTCACTATTGTTCTTTTGACAAAAATTATCACTGTCGATAAAGTCTAATCGAACTGACAAAGCCAGATCTAATCTTTACTAGCATTCTACAAATACTGTTTCTTTCCTTCCTGCCCAGCAATGCAAATGCTAACACAGCAGGCATTATACTGGTTAGCATTTAATTTGCATTTCTTAAATTTGTTCACTTTATCCTGTCTGGATATCTTCGGCTGAGACTTTATCCATTTTTCTTCTGGCCAGGTAGACCATAAAAATTCCAAGTTCATAAAGTAGCATCAGGGGTATGGCCATTAGAACCTGGGAGAATATATCAGGCGGAGTAATTAAAGCGGATACAATAATTATGATTAAAAGCGCAAATTTTCTGTTACTCCTGAGAAAAGAAGTGCTGATAATGCCTAAGCTGCCCAGGAACCAAAAGACAACAGGCATCTGAAACACCAGGCCAAATGAGAAAATAAATGACGTTACAAATGAAATATAACGGGCAAAACTAAAATTCGGGACAAGGTCTGATGCCGAAAAGCTAATAAAAAAATTCAAGGCAAAAGGTAATACCACAAAATAGGCAAAGGAAAGCCCTAAAGCAAAGAGCACATACATAATGAATGTCAATAAAAATGCTCTGCCTTTTGTCATTCCGGCAGCAGCCATTACCAGCGCAACCAGTTGGTAAAGGATAATTGGCAGGGTTATTGTAGCGCTGGTTATAAAAGCCAGCCTGATATTTGCCAGCAAAGCCTCTGAGGGGGTTAAAAATATTAGCTGAAGATCAAGTCCCTGTTCAGTTAAACCCGCATACGCCATATCAGCAGGTATGAGTAAGATACTCCTGACCTGGTCACTAAAGGCAAAACTTACCACAGCAAATATGAAAACGATAACCGTAATTATAATAAGGCGTTTTCTCAGATCTTCGAAAATACGAATCAGTTTGTTTCTATCCATAGTTGCCTAAATTGTGTCCTCCCTGCCCTAATCAACTACCGGCGCATCAATGTTCGTATTATCAGCATTAAGGTAATCCCGATAGCCCAGGGCATCCTGGTAGACACTGCTCTCTTCAGGTTCATTAAGCATAATATCGTTAAGAATGCTGAGAGCCATATCCCGGTCGCCTAAATATTCACCAAGTAACACGGCATAATAAAAGCTCTCTTCGCTGTCGGCAAATCCTTCCGGGTAGCGAGGCTCGAGATATGAGTGTAACCATTCAATCTCTTCTACTGCTTTTTCCTCTGATTCCATAGCTCCAAGCAGGTTCAGCAGGGAAAGATGAACCAATATGTTTGGTTCTTCACGCAAAATTTGAAGCAGTTCATTTATTTCCGCCTCAACCAAGCTATCTTCTTTTTCCATCTCCTGGTAAAGATTAATTAACTCAAGCCGGTATTCCGTGCTATCCGGATCCATTTCAACCAGGGTAGAAAAAACCGAGGCCATTTTCTGGCGGCTTTCTGCAACCGCTTCAGTATCTTCAAAAAATACCTGCTGAATAAAAACAAGGTAACGGTAATTTTCAGCCAATTCCAAGAGCATTGGGATAGTAGGTTCAGTCTGATCAAGATAAGTTTCAAGGCGTTCTACTTCGCCACTATAATAGGCCAGGTAATCTTCAGGCTGGGGCTCAGTCTGCTCGTTGACTACAGGTGTGTTGTTATCGAAAATCGCATGATATACATTCGGCCCGAATAATCCCAGTAACATACCAAAAGCAAGTATTGCCGCCACAATACCTGCCCAACGCTGCTTTTTTAAATCTTTTGCCCTTACTTTATTTCTCGCCAAAAAAATCCCTCCGGGTCAGTTTCTGGTTAATTTTTAGTCCGTTTCATCTGATTTAATCAGCAAACGTCCGCAGTTCTCACAATACACTAAAGCTCCGGGATTGTAAAGATGACCACGCTGTGCTGAAGATATAAACACTCTGCAGCCACCGCATATATCATTTTCAACAAGAGCCAGGGCCTGCCCTTTATATTTTTCTGAAAGCATAGTATAACGATCAAGATACTTCTGCTCAATTCCTTCTGTCTTGCCTGCTCTGATATTATCCATTTTCGATAATTCACTTCTGTATAATGAGAGCTCTTGCTCAAGTTTTTCCTCTTTATCTTTCAGCAATCTTTCAATTTCATTAATCTGATCATTAAGCGCGTTAAGAGCGCCTTCCTGTTCTTCTACTGATTCCATCAATACCAGCAGGCGATCCTCGTACTTCTTCTTTTCTTCTGCAAGAATATCCATTTTCCGCTGCATTTGTTCTAATTCTTTCGCGCTGGTAGTCTTACCGCTGTATAGTCCGTCATTTAAATCTTTTCGGTCATCAACAATTTTTTGTATTTTCATCTCAAGCTCTTTTAGCGCCTTGCGATCAACCTTAAGGCTTTCAGTTTGCTGAGATTGATCGTTCTTTAGTGACTCCAAATTTTGTGATGCTTCTTCCACTCCACTTTTTAAAGGGGCCTCCTCAATAGTTTTTTGTAAAGCAGCAATGGTCAGGTCTATTTTCTGAAGTTCCCAGAGCAGTTTTAGCTGCATCAGCACACATCCTTTCTCACTTGACTAATTTGTTTAGGATATCTTTGATAGTGTTAGTTCGATCAAAAAAGAGTAGGTGTGAACCTACTCTAAATAATCTTCCATATTGCCTGGCGGGAAGAAAGTACAATTACTTCCGCCGTAAAACCATCATCTTTCAGGCGCCCCTGAAGATACCTGTCCAGGAATTGCACCCCCGGCATTTCTGTTGATAGATGACCGGCATCAATGAGGGCGAGTCCCAATCCTTCGGCATGTTTAAGATCATGATACTTAAAATCGCCGGAAACAAATACTTCCGCTCCCTTACGGGCGGCAGTTTCAATCATGGAGCCGCCGCTTCCTCCGCAAAGAGCTACCTTATTAAAAACTTCCTTCCCGAATACCTTAAACCTGGGTATACAGTAAGGAAGCTTGTCATGACATCTTTTGTTTAACTCATCAAGCGTTATAGGGTCATTGAGCTCAATGAGCAAACCCAACCCTACCTCAGGGCCTTCAAGGTCCAGAGGATAAAGATCATAGGCGACTTCTTCATACGGGTGAGCATCCAGGAGCGCGTTTATCACCGCAGTTCGATCTGAAAATAAAAGGATTGTTTCCAACCTTATTTCTTTAACTCTTTCGAGACGCCCGCTCAACCCTATAAAGGGTTTTGTATCATTTCCGGGCATAAAAGTACCTGTTCCGGGAGTCTGGAATGAACAATGACTGTAATTCCCGATCTGGCCGGCCCCTGCTTCAGAAAGAGCTTCTAAAATATTATCTTCATGACCGGCAGGAACAAAAACCACAAGCTTGAGCAGTTTTTCCCTACCGGTAATTTCAATGACTGAACTTTTTTCGACAGGCAGGTTAAGAGATTTACCAAGCTGGTAGGTTACGCCACCGGGTACTATGTCAAAATTTGTGTGTGCGCTGTAAATGTTGATCCGGTTTCTGATTGCTTCGGCAACCATTGCCCCTGAAGGCAAACTTTCATCTACACCTGAAAGTTTGTCGAAAAACAGGGGGTGATGAGTAATGATCATTTCCGCGTTATAATTAGCTGCCGCTTTTAACGCCTCCCGGTCGGGATCGAGTGATATAATGATTTTATTTATTTCAGCTTCCGGATTACCAAGCTGCAGACCGACTGGATCGCCCTGAAGCGCATAACCAGGCGGGGCAAGTTCTTCCATGTAAGAAATTATTTTTTTTACTGTAAGCATAACTAGTCTCCCTTACATTCAGAAGAAATCTTTTCGCGAAACTTCTTCATCAACATAAGCGTTAACGGGCCGGGCAGATTGCCTTTAACCTTGTACTCATCAACTTCATATACAGGGTTAACCTCTAAACTTGTGGATGTTAGCCATACTTCTGAAGCTTTTTTTAGATCTTCAACAGTAAACGCTTTCTCTTCGTAATAAGTGTCGCTCTCCCCGAGCAGATCAAGAACTATCCTCCTGGAAATGCCCGGTAAAATCAGGTTGGTCTGCGGGTGGGTGCGAACAACTCCATCAATAATGGCAAATACGTTAGACCTGGTCCCCTCGGTAACAATATTTCCGGGGCGGTAGAGGATCGCTTCCAGCGCCTTTGCTTCATAAGCTTTCTGTCTTGCCAGAAGGTTCGGCAGCAAATTTACAGTCTTGATGTGGCAGTTCATCCAGCGTTCATCAGGAAGAGTGATACACTTTGCCGGGCTTACATCTTCAACAGCGAGCAATGGCGCCAGGGGTCTTACATACATAACCATTCCCGGAGTAACACCATCGGGGAAAATATGATCACGCATCGCAGCGCCCCTTGTAACCTGCATATAAATATAGCAATCTTTATAAGCACTTTCTGCAATCAGATCATTAACAGCTTTTTCTATCTCTGAACCGCTATAGGGAATCTCAATCTGAATAGCATTAGCACTGTTACTTAACCTTTCAAGATGGGCTTCTAAATAGAAGGTGCAGCCATTATAAACCCTGATCACCTCGTAAACTCCATCACCTAAAAGATAGCCACGATCTTCAAGTGATACTTTAGCCTCAGACAGGCTGGTTATTTCGCCGTTTATCCAGGCCAGGTTTCCCATTATTATCATCTCCGGCATTAATATTATTCAACTTAAATCAGAATTAAAAAAGTCCGGGCCTCATTAGCCCTTGATAGATCAAAATCTTTTAATAATCTTATCGATTTCAGGAAGCAGCTTATCATCAAGCGGCACAGGACGATGGTTTGCCAAAATCCAGCGGGCCTTTTCCCGGGCATTTTCTTCTGCCTCACGGCAGCCCTCCGCCTGCCACTTGCCATAAGGAGCCCGGTTGATCACCATTGGCTGCCAGAGCTCACGCATGTGGGCGAGTGTATGCGGCTCAACCATAAAGTGGCCATCTGCGCCGACCCCGGCTATTGTATCAAGGGCCAGTGTCTCTTCATTTACAGTTATTCCTTCGGCCGTGCGCCTGATCATTTCATATATCTCACAATCTAAGAGAAGCTGTTCAAAAGAAAAGATTACCGCACCTGCCAGCAAGCCTGCCCCGCACATCATATCAGCCCCTGAGAGAATGCTGATTGATCCTGATAATGCATTTTCCACACCGGCATGCCAGTTGGATGCCTTGGCTCCGGTAGCAAAAGTGCCAACATTTGAAGGCATATTGTAGTAACGGGCCATTTGGGCCGAAAAAGCCTGCATCTGAAAATCTTCAGGTCCCCCGCAGCACACTGCTCCCGAATAAAGCTCCATAACCGTGGCGCAGGAGCCATAAAAAGTCGGCGCCCCCGGTTTATAAACCTGCAGAAATACAACACCGGCTAACACTTCGGCATTTGCCTGAGCGAGGCTTCCGGCTGCTGTTGCCGGTGCTGTTGAACAGCCGATCTGCATGGTCAGAAAACCGGTTGGAATACCGGCATCAGCAAAAACCATGACAGCGTCAAGACCTTCCGGATCATAAGCAAGCGGACTGATACTGCACTGAAAGTTTGATATTATCGGCCGTTTACGCAGGGCTTCAGAACCGCCGGCAACAGATGCTGCTATTTCAACTGAACCGCGGGCTGAATTTCCGTTAACTGCAGTCATAGCCTGCACATGCTTGGTTGACCATCTCAGCTGGGCTGCCAGTTCGTAAAGAGGCTGCCTCGATGAGGGATAGTCCTGGGCGCTGATAATAGGCCACAGGAAAGAAATTTCCTCGAGATAATCAGCAACCAGTGTAGCCTCTTCAAGATCTTTCAGGGTTGATTTACGCAAACTGCCACTTTCCAAATCCAACACCTGCAAACCGCAACCATCAAGGGTGAGATAACCGCGACTACCATCCATTAGAAGATCTTTTTCTCCATCCCTTGAGTAAAGAGTAAAACATGGCGGCACCTTTTTAAGAGCATTTTCAACAAGCGCCGGCGGGAAAAAGACCCTGTCGCTGTTCTCATCAATCCGGGCACCGGCGTCTGAGAGTATCTTCCTCACTTTTGGGTGAGCCATTTTAATGCCAACCCTGTTCAAGATATCAAGTGAGGCCTGATGAATTAATACAACCTGCCCGCTGTCAAGCAGATCTAGTTTGCGATTATAATTAACCGGGCGAATAGTTCTATTATTCATTTATTCCTTTAACTAGTCCTTTCTTCTTCAGCTTTTTACGTCTGACTAAAATAACGATCAACAGTACAATAGCGGTCAGGATTAGAATCGGCCAGATTACCAGCGGAATTGTCCATACAGGATTGATCCTTCCGGAGTTAATGGCATAATATGAGTCGGCCTCCGGCAGACCGGAAGAGCCGACAGGCTGGGATGCTGCATATTCCAGCACGGTCGCCCAAACTTTCAGATCACCACCATCAACATTAACAATCAATCTTTCAAGATCATTTACTTCAACAGGGTGGCCATCTATATCTTTAACCACAATATCTAGTGAAGGCAGCATTTCCCCTACCATCGGTAAGAATGAAACTACATAGGAATCAGTGATCAGGCAGTAGAGCTCCTGATCACCCCGCTCAATAGGGGTATAAAGGTCATCATCAAAACCCTGCCTGCCTTCGCCGGTATAGCGTTCAGCGCTGATAACTGCCCTGGTCGTCGGAATGGGTAGATCAAGAAATGGTACTGTAAATAAAATTGCATTCTGCGGATTATAGCTGTAGCGCAAGCCGGAAAACTGCAGGAAAAAGGTATCTCCCATCATTTCCGGCAGCAGCGCGGCAACCTCTAAAACCCTTCTAATCTCTTCTCCGGTCAGGTATACAGCAACAACCGAGTAACCGGCATCACCATCGGGCCCTATTCCCAGGCCAACCAATTCAGCCAGATCGTATACAGAAACCTGGCCAAGGGCATGAGGCATAGTTCCGGGTGTAACACTGCCACGAATTGCTCCGTTAGCCTGAATGGCAAAATCAGCTTTAAGGCCTGTCTTGTCTTCAGTTACCAGGCGCATAGCATCGGCTACAAAGTTACCAAAGGGCGACTCTTTAAAAGGTGGATAGTTGGGTATTTCGAATTCAGAGAGCATTACTGTATCAAGAACATGTTGGAAACGACCACCCGTTTTTACAGTGATCAGTCCACTAAGCAGTTCTGTATATTCTTCTATTAAAGAATCTATTACAGGGTCAAGAGGAATTGAGTAATCGAGAGGTAACAGGAAAGGTAAATTATTTTCTTCATTGCGCACTCTTAATTCACCAGTGGCAGGGTTATAGGCCAGTTCCAACTGACCAAGATTTTGTAAAAGTGATCCGGTCTGAACAATGTATGTATCATTTTCAACAACCGGTTCTTCAAGCGCAGTGTGACAATGCCCTCCGACGATCACATCAATTCCGGGAATATCAAGGGCCATTTCGCGATCTTCTTCAACCCCGGAATGAGCAATGGCAATGATTATATCAGCACCCTGGCTTTTCATCTCATCAACCAGGCGCCTGGCTGTTTCATGCTGATCCGCAAATTCAACCGGTTCATTGGCAGTGGTATAAGAAATGGCCTCTTTGCCAATTAAGCCAAACATGCCTACTTTTAAACCATTGTCAAGGGTTGTAATAATACTTTCACGGTAGAGTCCCATTGCCGAGAGCGGATGGTCGTCTGGCGCTATTGTATTCGAGGCAAGAACAACTGTCTCTTCATGAGCAGCAGGATACCCGGCTTCGATATAATAGCTGGCAAGGATATCTGGGCCATAGTCATATTCATGGTTCCCGATAACCACAGCATCATAACCGATTAACTGCTTAATTTTAAGTTCCAGGGCATAACCCTCAGGGATAAGCCAACTGTACGGTGACCCGCCGATGTAGTCGCCGGCAGATATAAGCATAACCGGCTCCCCGGCAGCTGCTTTGGCTGACCTGATCCGGTTTACAGCAGTGGCGAGACGGGCATATCCGCCCACAGTAGGATTCTCCCGCAGAGGATGATAGTCTACCGTAGGTGAATGAGGTATAACAGAACCATGTTCGTCATTGGTGTGCAATATGGTAAAATAGAGTTCTTCGTCTGCGGAGAAACTGCTTTGTGGGTAAGAAAAAAGACTTAGCCCAATAAAAAAGCCGATAATCATAAAAAGTAACAGACGAGAGGATATTTTCGGGTTACCCTTTCTGCCAGTCAGTAAACGCACTAAACCAACCCCCTTTACTTTCATCCAAAACTGGTTTTTTAGTGTATATTCTTATTCCGGCTTATTCCGGCTGATTGATTAATTCAAGGTAAATATCCATTGTCCCTCCGCAGGCCATTCCTTCATCGGCTGCAGCATCAGCAGTGAGATTAAAGCGGATTTTTTCAGTAATGCCCAGATCAAGGCAGGTCAGAGCTTCGCGTCTTACATCTGCCTCAGTGCAACCGCCCCCGATTGTACCTTTGATTGATCCATCGGGGTAAATAATCATTTGCGATCCGGTTTTGCGGGGAGTTGATCCCAGGGTTTTCACAATTGTTGCCAGCACAGCCGGGGATTTCTCTTTTTCCAAAGTTTTCAGAGCTTGCAATACTTCAACCTGAATATTTTCTTCCCTGCTGCCGCTTCGCCTGACCTGGATAATTTCAGCCAATATTGAGATGGCGATTTCAGCTTCCGTTACCGCACCGATCTTCAGACCGATAGGCGAATGTACGTGCGATAACTGTTCAGCTGTGTACCCTGCTTCAGCAAGTTCCGCAAGCTGTGTTTTGACTCTGTGCCTGCTCCCAATCATCCCGACATATGCAGTATTAACTGAAAGAGCCTGCTCAAGGCAGCAGCGATCGTGTTTATGACCACGTGTAACAATGACAAGATAGTCAGATGGCAACGGTTTAATTTTTTCAAATGCATTTTCGAAGCTGTCACATATCAGGTGATCAGCCTCGGGATGTACACTCTGTGAAGCAAATGCAGGTCTGTCATCTGCCACAGTAACTTCAAAATCGAGATGAGAAGCTATGCGGCTGAGCGCAGCCCCTACATGTCCGCCACCAAATATGATCAAGCGCGGGGGAATACTATAAATGTGAAAAAATAGATTTAAAGAACCTCTGTTTTCAGTGTGAATTTCCACAACTGAGCTCGTACCGCTTTCGAATTGCGGCGCTACAGTTTTTTGCAGGATTTCAGCGAAGTCTTGATCAAATTCGTTGTAAGCTATCCCGCTATCGCTTAGAACAAGCTTTCTTCCAGCCAAGTCATCATCTTTATCTGAACCTAGCACTGTAAGAAGTGCAGTTTTTTTACCGGAAGCAAGCAGGTTATCGATCAAATGGTAAAGAGACATTTATATCTTCCCCCAGAAGACTATTCCCAAAACTTCATCGTTCCATTTTCCAACAGGTTAACATGCAATTTAAAGGCATCCCGCAAATTCTGGCTTATGTGGCCCGTTGGTGAATCCTGCACATAACGTTGCAGGTAATCGCGGTAATCGGGATGAGCACACTTGTTAATAATAGTTTTTGTTTTTTCTCTCGGCCCTAAACCACGTAGATCAGCCAGTCCCTGCTCGGTTACAAAAATCTGAACAGAGTGTTCATTGTGATCAGGATGCGTAACCATGGGCACCACGGTTGATATACGACCATCTTTTACCACCGAGGGAGCCATAAAGATCGAGAGATAAGCATTACGCATGAAATCGCCGCTGCCGCCAATGCCGTTAACAAGGTCTGTTCCACAGACATGGGTCGAGTTTGCATGACCGTTTAGATCAAACTCAAGCGCGGTATTAAGGGCTATGACACCAAGCCGCCTGATCACCCCCGGATTATTGGATAACTCCTGGGGGCGCAAAACGATACGCGGAGTAAAAAAGTCCATATTGTTATAGATGCGCTGCAGGTTTTCATCAGATACAGTTAGGCTGCAGGTGCTGGCCCCAACCAGCTGACCCTGTTCCATCAGGTCAATTAATGCATCCTGAAATACTTCAGTATACATCATGAATGGCGGAATGTCGGGTTCATCCCCGAGACATGACATAACAGCATTGGCAATATTTCCAACCCCGGCCTGCAGCGGTAAAAATTCCGGAGGGATACGCCCCGCTCTCTGTTCTTCCAACAAGAAGTCAACAACCTGGTGAGCAATGCGGCGGCTGATCTCATCAGGCGGATCGAGCGGCGCCATGCCATCAGGCTCATTGTTGTCAATTACTGCAACAATTTTTTTCGGATCAACATAAGCATAAGGCAAACCGAATTTGTTCAGCGGATCGTAAATTGGGATGGGG
>JAHYJM010000044.1 GCA_019428945.1 Bacillota bacterium
CCGCTTTTTGAACCAGCCTCAAAGTTAATCTTCGTATCACAGATCTAACCGGTGCGGCCCTGTAAAATTGCCTCTTATATAAATCTTAACAGAAAACCTGATCCGGCTATACTTCCATCATCTCTTTTTCTTTTCGCTCCAATATTTCATCTATTTCAGTAATCTTTTTGTCAGTTATCTCCTGGATCTGATCTTGTCCCCGTCTGCGATCATCCTCGGTAATGTCACTTGATTTTTCAAGCTGTTTAACCTCATCATTCGAATCACGCCTGATGTTGCGGATACTTACTTTACTCTCTTCAGCCTTTTTACGGACAAATTTTACAAGTTCTTTCCGCCGCTCTTCAGTCAACTGGGGGATAGCCAACCTGATCACGTTTCCGTCATTGTTCGGCGTTAACCCCAAATCTGACTTTAAAATTGCTTTTTCGATCTCACCCAGAGACTGTTTATCCCATGGCTGAATCACCAAAAGGCGTGGTTCAGGAGCAGAGACTCCGGCTAACTGGTTCAAAGGAGTGGCCGTGCCATAGTAATCAACTTCGATCCGATCCAGCAAAGAAGGTGTCGCCCTGCCGGCCCGTAATGTGGCAAGTTCCCTCTGAAATGCAGCTATTACTTTATCCATCCGTTCTTCGGTTTCAACATAAACTATGTCTAACATAAATCACCCACCCTTAATTATCGTTCCGATTTTCTCTCCCATTATAACTTTTTTTATATTGCCCAGGTTAAGCCCGAATACGATAAGTTTGATTTTGTTATCCATGCAAAGCGAAGCTGCTGTTGAATCCATTACTCCAAGACCCTGGTTTATTACTTCGATATAACTGAGTTCAGTAAATTTCCGGGCATTAGGTTTAACAAGTGGATCGGCATCGTATACTGCATCCACTTTACCCTTGGCCAGCAATATTACTTCGGCTTCAATTTCCGCAGCTCTCAGGGCTGCAGTTGTATCTGTTGAAAAATAGGGGTTACCGGTACCTCCTGCAAATATTACAACTCTGCCTTTTTCCAGATGACGCAAAGCCCGCCTTCGGATATATGGCTCGGCAACCTGCCTCATTTCCAGGGCGGTCTGAACCCGCGTGTCTACTTCATGGCGTTCAAGGGCATCCTGCAGGGCAAGCCCATTAATTACTGTAGCCAGCATGCCCATATAATCAGCGGTTGCCCTGTCCATCCCTTTTTTCCCGGCCTGGGCGCCCCGCCATATATTTCCGCCGCCAACTACTATGGCAACCTGGACATTGTACTCGATTACTTCTTTGATCTGCAGAGCAATGCTTTCTATAACTTCCTGATCGATTCCAAAGCCCTGTTCCCCGGCCATCGCTTCACCACTTAGCTTCAGTACGACCCTTTCATATGCAGGTTTATTCAACAAGACACCTCCAGGCTATTTATTTCGCTAAAAATCTTTAACAACCTTCAAAATAACGAACTTTTTTATTAAATAGTTCAACTTTTATAATGCTTTTGGATTGCAGTAAAAGCCTCGTCAATTTAACTGGTCCTGAATTTTGCATTATGCTGCCTTCAAATTCAACCTTGCGGAGGATTTTACTGTCTTACCATTCGTCAGGTTGAAATTTGCCTTAAGTCTTCCTTTATACTCCCATACTCCATCTCACGATGAAAACGTTTAACCTTGTCTATGCACTTCCCACAATCGGGTATGTCCGGGCACCACATAAAGAGGAGAACACTTTTCAGTGTTCTCCTTATCTTTTCTTAACCATTACAGCTCTGGATTTCAGTTTCGAGACCCTCTCCGATCTCAAATCGGCAGTATCGTCTTATCACTATGTTTTCGCCAATTTTTGCGATAAGATTTGTTAAAAGTGCATGTATAGTTAAATCTTCATCTTTTACATAAGTCTGCTCAAGAAGGCAGTTTTCGCGGTAATATTTCTCAAGCCGTCCTTCAATAATTTTCTCTACTATTTTTTCAGGCTTACCTTCGTTTAATGCCTGGGCCTTGATAATCTGGCGTTCTTTCTCCAGGATGCTTTCCGGCACATCTTCCTTAGTCAGGTAAGCAGGGTTGGTTGCAGCCACCTGTAGGCATAAATTGCGGACAAATTCGCGGAATTCATCATTGCGCGCCACAAAATCGGTTTCACAGTTAACTTCCACCAATACACCGATTTTGCCACCGAGATGAATGTAGGAGTCGATAATACCCTGGTTTGCTGCCCGGCCTGATCGTTTTGCAGCAGCAGCCAGACCTTTTTCCCTGAGGACATCAATAGCTTTTTCCTCATTACCTCCGGTTTCCGTTAAAGCTTTTTTACAGTCCATCATTCCGGCGCCGGTTTTTTCTCGCAGCGCTTTAACTACTTTGGCATCTATATGCATCTATATGCACTCCTTCGGTTATTTTTCTTCGCTCTCTGCAGTTACTTCTGTTTCCACAGTTTCTTCAGCAGCTTCTTCATCTGGGGCAGCTTCTTCCGGTTTTACATCCGGAACTTCAGCAGCTGGTTCAACTTCTTCTTCAGCTGCTTCGCTTACCTGTTTTCCTTCAAGAACAGCATCAGCCATTACCGAGGTAATCAGCTTTACCGCTCTGATCGCATCATCGTTGCCGGGTATAAGATAATCAATCTCATCGGGATCACAATTGGTATCAACAATTGCAATAACCGGAATATCCAGTTTACGGGCTTCCGCGACAGCAATTTTTTCTTTGCGGGGATCAACGACATATATTACATCAGGGATATCCTTCATAGTCCGGATGCCGCTTAAAAACTTCATCAGTTTTTGTTTTTCATTATTCAGGGTTAAAACTTCTTTTTTGTTTAACCTGTCAAAAGTGCCGTCAGTTTCCATTTTCTCAAGCTGAATTAACCGGTCGATCCTTTTGCGGATAGTTTTGAAGTTAGTCAGCATGCCGCCGAGCCAGCGATGGTTGACATAATGAGCGCCACATCTTTCCGCTTCAGTCCTGATTGATTCCTGGGCCTGTTTTTTTGTCCCAACGAAAATTATACTGCCGCCATCGGCAATCAAATCACGAACAAAATTATAAGACGTGTCCATCAGTTTAACGGTCTTTTGCAGGTCGATAATGTAGATACCGTTACGCTCGGTGAAGATATAATTTTTCATCTTCGGATTCCAACGGCGGGTTTGATGTCCGAAATGGACTCCCGCTTCAAGCAGTTGTTTCATACTTACCCTGGCCATACTAAATCCTCCTTTGTTTTAACCGCCGCCTGAGTCACTGCCTGAACCGAAGCTTAACGCCAACACGATCCGGGCTCGCCAAGCGTGAGTTTTAAAAATACCATCCGTAAGTATAGCACAGATTACCCGCAAAGGCAATCTGTGGAGAGAATAACGGTTATCGTTGCATCCCAATCAAAGTTATAATAGAATCATAGTTGCACAACCTGCATTCAAGTCAGTGAATCCATCTTAACGGAGGTTTTTATGGCTCATCTTCAGCCCTTTAAAGGTATACGTTTCAACCCTGCCAGCATAACTGCAGTGGGGGATGTGATCACTCCTCCCTACGATGTTATCGACTCTGATGAACAGGATCGGCTTCATAAAAAAAATCCCTATAATATAATTCGTCTGGAATACGGCAAAGAATATAGCACTGACAATGATCAAGATAATCGTTACAGCAGGGCGGAATCGGCACTGCGCCAATGGCTTGAAGATGACATTCTTGAACCCGATCGTGAGCCCTGCTACTATCTCTATGAACAAATCTACACATATAACTCTGCCAGCTACAGCAGACGTGGCGTTATCGCTGCTCTAAGAGTGGCAGAATACAGTGAAAAAATTGTCCTTCCCCATGAATTAACCATGTCGGCTCCAAAAGCAGATCGCATGGAACTGCTCAGCCGCCTTAGAACCAATATCAGTCCAATATTTACCCTATTCCCCGATCCTGATCAGCGTATGGATCAATATTTTGCCGCTGTAAGAAACACTAGACCGCTTGTCGAGGCAGCTGAAGATTCCGGTCAGCGCCACCGCCTCTGGGCGCTTTCTGATCAAGACCTCCAGAGAGATCTAACATCATATCTGGCTCCGCAGCCGCTGCTTATTGCCGACGGCCATCACCGGTATGAAACCGCGCTCGCCTATTCCAGAAGCAGCCGCGATACAGAATCCCCGGGGAAGAATTATGTCCTGGCTGCACTTGTCAGCATGAAAGATCCAGGCCTGCTTATTCTGCCGACACACCGTTTAGTCAGGGAATTAACCGGGCTTCAGGAAAAGCTGCTGGATGAGGTAATTAGCGGGCGTTTTGATTACAGTGATTACGGACCGCTGAACGGAATGAACAGTGAAGATTACCTGCACAAACTATCTTTGTCAGGCAGCAGCAGTTCAATTGGCTTGATAAAGGACGGCAGGGCCGGCTACCTTAAACCAAAATACGATCAATTGACTGAAAAGCTGCCTGTCGCCCTGCTCCATGAGCAAATTCTGAAACCTGTCCTTGCACCCGATGAAAAAAGCGAAGTTGATAAAAGTATGCTTTCCTACCCGCATGACCTCGAAGCTGCAATTGAAGCCCTTATCTCAGGCCAGGCTCGGGTGGGCTTTATTCTTGAACCGATCCAGGTTGAAGAGATTCTAAAGAGAGCGGAAAAAGGTGAAGTGATGCCTCAGAAATCAACATTCTTCTATCCCAAACTGCCAAGCGGCCTGGTCATGCATCATCACCGGCTCAGCTACTAATCACTTAAATAATGACTTTATTGGGTATCAGCTCCGGAAACCAGGGCGTCACTGATCGCTCACTGGGCTTTATAACGGCTCATCCGGGGTGCATCACAGGAAGCCTCGTTACTCGCACTCAGACTACGAAACTCGGCCCGACCTTTAATAATACTGAAACTGAAATGCATTGTTTAAAGGTCGGGTCCTGTTCTGTCCCCGTATTCGCCGGTAAAGCCAGGCCGTTCGCTCTATGTTCCGCCCCGGCTTCCGGAGCTGCTTCCTTCACTTACTGCTGGTGAAGTTGCACACAGGTTAAACTTCACAAAGCGAATAGATGGCTTAAACTAAACTCATACCAATCAACAAACATTTGCGCCATAAAAACGGCTTTGCTGAACCGCAAGCGAATATAAAGCGAGCGAAGTGGTATTGCAGCTGAGACCGGGGTAGAGCAGGATCCGCCCCTCAAAATAATAATTTACCGTCTCAGGTTTATTGAGGGGCGGACCGAGGCCCGAAACAGCGGTTGAGATAACGAGGTTTCCTGCAAAACCCCACGGGCGAAGCTTAAACAATACCCAGCGAGCGATCAGAGAGCGGCGGTTCACAAAGCCGCCAGACAGCCTGGATCTGCATCATACCCAACAAACATTTGCGCCATAAAAATGGCTTTGCTGAACCGTAAGCGAATATAAAGCGAGCGGCGGTTCGCAAAGCCATATAAAAAGTTAAAATGAGTTAAGCTGAAGGTTAAGCTAAAGCTTCCAGTAGCGCCCCTGTGTGCTGCGCACATCCTCAAGAAGCCGAAGCGACTGATCGGCAGGCTTTAAATCGGGGCCCTTTTCTCTAACCGGCAAACCCCAGCGGCCAATAGCGTTAAGCACATGCAGAACAGCGCCTGCCTGTCCCTCAAGATGATAGCCGCCTTCCAGGCAGAGCAGCATTCGTCCACTGCACCAGCGATCAGCTGCCGCGGCCAGTTCAGCAGCCATCATCGTATAACCGCTGAAAGTAAGCTGCATCCCGGCCAGGGGATCCATCCTGTATGCATCCTGTCCGGCGGAAATTAAAAGCAGTTCAGGCTTGAATTGATCAATTACAGGAATAATAATTTCTTTGAAAAATAAGGCATATTCTATATCTCCGCTGCCAGGCGGCAGGGGGATATTTATTGTATAGCCCTCACCTTGCCCCCGGCCGGTTTCATGAACGTTTCCTGTTCCCGGATAGGCTGGACTTTGATGGGTTGATATAAAAAGCACACCCGGATCCGATTCAAAAGTATGCTGGGTACCATTGCCATGGTGCACATCCCAATCAACAATGGCAATTTTTTTTAAACTATAATCACGTTTTGCCACTTCTGCAGCAATTGCGATATTATTGAAAAGGCAGAAACCCATCGCCCTGTCATACTCGGCATGATGACCGGGCGGGCGGTTGAGGGCATACACTTTCACAGGGTTCTTATCCATAATCCTTCGCAATCCGGTCAGCGCCCCTCCCGCTGACAGAAGCGCTACACGGTAAGATTCAGGCACGATATAAGTGTCCATATCCAGATTGCGTCTGTCGGATCGGCAGGCCTCATCTACAGATCTAATATAATTGAGATCGTGGACCAGGGCAATATCTTCAACTGCAGCCGGTTCAGGTGTGATCATTTCAAGTTTGTCCAAAATCTTTTCTTTCTCAAAAACGTTTAAGATCTCCTCTAATCTTTCTTTCCTTTCCGGATGATACCCCTGGGTATGAATCAGGTAATCTGGGTGATAAATAATACCTAATTTTTCGGCAGTATTATTCATGTTATACCCCCCCTTTTTCTCCCTGCTTTTCAAGTGCCTGGCAGAGCCTGTTCCAGAGAAAGGGGCTGAATTTCTTTAAGGCTACAGGCTTGCCTTCCTGATTTATAAAAGCATGCTCTGTATAACCCCTGGCCAGCAGCTTGCTTTCACGCCTGATTTCATAATCAAAAGTCAGGCGTACTTTCTGCAGGTCGCTCAGGCGTGTATTGATTATAAGCTGATCATCGTAATGTGCAGCATGCTTATATTCACAGTATGCTTTAAGCACCGGCAACATCAGGCCGCTTTTCTCAAATTCAATATAGGGCAGGCCGATTTCCCGCATCATCTCAGTTCGTCCCACCTCGAACCAGACCAGGTAATTGGCATGGTAAGCCACACCCATCTGGTCTGTTTCCACATAACGAACCCTGATTGAAGTTTCCATTCTTCTCAAATCATCTGACCTCTTTTAAAGAACATTGGCTTTGCCGCGGTAAATCAGCCCGCGAATCGCATCAACAGTAATCATTTCACCGCCATTAATCAAAGTAACTGCTTTCTCAACACCAACTACTGCCGGTTTACCCAGATTTATCGCCACAATGGCAGCGTGCGAGGTAAGGCCGCCTTCTTCCGTAATTAATGCAGCCGCTTTTTTAATTGCAGGAAGGTAGTCAATTCCAGTGCTTCTGGTCACCAGCACCTGGCCTTCTTCGAAATATTCCAGATCTTTATCATTATTGACTATAAAAGCCTCACCAGATGCCGCTTTTTTCCCAACACCGGTACCTTTGACAATAACTTCACCTACAGTTTCAACCCGTAACAGGTTTGTAGTGCCCGACACCCCTACCGGCACACCCGCTGTAATTACAACAAGGTTCCCTTCTTCAATCATGTCATCTTTCAAAGCAGCCTGGATCGCATTGGCGAACATATCATCAGTCGAACTGACGGGAGGACAAACAATAGCATTTACGCCCCAGGTAAGCGTCAGCTGATTCGCCACCTGTCTGCGCGCTGAAACTGCAATAATTGGCGCTTTTGGTTTATATTTTGAAACCATGCGTGCAGTCTGACCTGATTGGGTTGCGGTAATGATCGCATCAGCTCCCAGTTCAGCCGCAATATGCGAAGTGGCATAACTGATCGCGTCTGTTACTGTCTTCTTAATTGTCGGGCTCATTTTCACTAGTATACCTGCATAATCGAGCCCCTCTTCTGTTTTAACGGCAATCCGGCTCATCGTTTCCGCCGCTTCGATCGGAAAACGTCCCATAGCAGTTTCACCTGAAAGCATCACCGCATCAGTTCCGTCAAATATTGCATTAGCCACATCGCTTGCTTCAGCCCGGGTCGGTCGTGGATTGCGAATCATGCTGTCGAGCATCTGTGTTGCAGTAATAACCGGCTTACCAGCCAGGTTGCATTTACGAATAAAACTTTTCTGCAACAGCGGTACTTCTTCAGGCGGAATTTCCACACCAAGGTCACCGCGGGCCACCATTACACCATCGGATACTTCAAGAATGGAATCATAGTTTTCCACACCTTCTCGGCTTTCAATCTTTGCCAGAATCATTATATTTCCACCGTAATTCTCAACCAGCCGTCTTACTTCCAGGATATCCTCCGCGCTGCGTGTAAATGAAGCGGCCAGAAAACTCACTTCGTTATCAAGAGCCAGTTTGATATCAATTTCATCTTCTTCCCCCACCGCAGGAAGATTAATCCTTGTTCCCGGCGTATTCAACCCCTTGTAGCTCCTGAGTTCTCCGCCGTGTAAGACCCGGCAAACAATATCCTGCCCCCTGATTTCAATAACTTCGAGACTGATCAACCCGTCATCGATCAGAATAGTGCAGCCAACCGCTATATCATTGTGAAGATCGGGGTAAGTTACTGAAACCCTCTCTTTGGTGCCGATAATCTGATCAGTGGTCAAAATAAATTCATGTCCGCCTTCAAGAAAAACAGCCTCTTCGGCAAGATCGCCTGTCCTCACCTCGGGACCTCTTGTATCAAACAGAATCCCTACATTCTTTCTCTTTCTTGAAGCGACCGCCCGGATCATTTCCAGCCTCCTGAGATGATCTTCACGGATGCCGTGAGATAAATTAAGTCTTGCTACATCCATGCCGGCATCAATCAGCGCTTCAATTCTTTCTTCAGTGTCTATACTCGGTCCAATCGTGCAGACGATTTTAGTCCTCCGCATTTTATAAAGCCTCCTCCCGGATTACCCGGTTATTTCTATCGCGCCAGGTCCAGCGCCAGCTTATAAAGTTCATCAGGAAATATCTTGTTCCCATTAATGCATAGATCCAGGAGCACTGGAACTATTTCGCCATCAACCACTCCTGTAAAATAACCGCTTTTACCTTCCAGCAGCAGATCAACCGCCATCGCTCCCATTCTGCTTCCCATCAGGCGGTCAACAGCACTGGGGCTGCCTCCTCTTTGAATGTGTCCGAGAACTGTAACGCGTACTTCAGCCTTGATTCGTTTTTTTATTTCACCGTTCAGTTTAAAAACATCTGCCGCACCTTCAGCAACCAGTATAATACTGTGTGCCTTTAGGCGTTCGATACCACGCATCAGCCTATCACACACTTCATCTATATCAAATTCAATCTCAGGCACAAGAATAGATTCGGCGCCACCGGCCAGACCAGCCGACAAGGCCAGGTATCCGGTTTTGCGGCCCATAACCTCAAGTATAAATATCCGTTCATGCGAAGTTGCCGTATCCCTGAGACGGTTAACAGCATCAAGGATAGTATTAACAGCAGTATCAAAACCGATAGTTTGCTCTGTACCGTTAATATCATTGTCAATTGTCCCGGGAATTCCAATCACTTTTATGCCCAGCTCTCCAAGGGCATTCGCTCCCTGGAAAGAACCGTCACCGCCAATAACCACAAGCCCTTCAATACCTTCTTCTTTAAGACGTTTAACCGCTTTTTTTCTGAATGCGGCATCAAACATACCCTGCTCCCTGGCAGTAAGCAGAATTGTTCCCCCGCGGTGAATAATATCGGCTACCGAGCCCATCTCAAAATCGATAAATCCGTTACCGTTAAGCAGCCCTGCGAAACCCCGTTGAATTCCTTGCACGCTAAGACCTTTATTTATGCCCCTGCGCACAATCGCCCTGATAGCAGCGTTCATGCCGGGCGCATCGCCTCCGCTTGATAAAAGAGCTATTTTTTTCATTAATATTAATGCTCCTTGCTGGTAATCATAGTATCCTGATCAGGATAACGAACCTGTTCCGTTACGGCACCGCGGCCAAGCAGATTTTCGAGTCGCTCCCGGCATGACGGATGATCGCGAATCCAGTACTCCTCGGCGAGAACCAGGGTCTTTTTATCCTCCTCGAAAAAGAGGCAAACGGGAACTTCCCCATTTTCAGCTACCAGTGTATCTTTGAGATTTTCAAGTAGCGAGCGGTCATGTTTGTTATTGATCACCAAACGGTAATATTTCTTATCCTTGCTTAAAAGATTCAGATTTTCCACGATGATCTTAACATCTTCTTCTTCCTTTAGGTCTGTTCTGCCTTCTATCAGGAGCAGGTTATCTTCTTCAAGCAGCGCTGACTGTCTCTCAAATAATTCTGGAAAAATAACAAGTTCAACAGACCCGGTCAGATCTTCCAGTTTGACAAAAGCCATCTGTTTGTTCTTCTTTGTATAAAACTTTCTTGTGGCAACGACAATACCGCCAACTTTAACCTGGTGGTTATCGCCTGCTTCACCAAGTTCAGCGCATTTTACCAGGTTGGGCATTGCATCAAGCAGTTCACGATAAGGTTCAAGGGGATGACCAGAAATAAAGAGGCCGAGCATCTCTTTTTCCAGCGAAAGCCTCTCTTTGTCCGAAAAAGGTTCTATACCAGGCAGATTATCAGTGAGAAGCTCTTCCTGAACGCTGCTTTCCATCAGGGAAAACATTGACATCTGCCCATTTTCCCTTTCTCTTTGAACACACTGGCCCCGGGCAAGAACATCATCCATTATTGAGAGATACTGTGCCCTATGACCACCCAGGGAATCAAAGGCCCCGCATTTGATCAGGCTTTCAAAAACTTTTCGGTTACATTGCCTCATATCAACCCGGGAAGCAAAATCGCAGAGTGAAAGAAAAGGTTTTTCAGCCCTCGCTCTGATAATTGATTCAATTGCACCCAGGCCTACATTTTTAACTGCCGCCAACCCAAAGCGGATTCTGTCTTTACTGATAACGGTAAAATGCGTTTCACTCTCGTTAATATCCGGGGGTAATATTTCTATTCCCATTCGACGGCAGTCGGCAATATATAAAGCCACCTTATCGCTGTTGGAATAATAAACGGTCATAATCGCCGCCATATACTCCACAGGGTAATTGGCTTTAAGATAAGCAGTCTGGTAAGCTATCAAAGCGTAAGCGGCAGCATGAGACTTGTTGAAGCCGTATGAAGCAAATTTCAGGATGAGATCGTAAATTTCATTTGCAAGCTCCTTCGAATAACCATTTTTAATACAACCCTGCACAAAAAGCTCCTGCTGCTCATCTAATATATCTTTCTTTTTCTTGCCGATCGCCCGCCTGAGCAGATCAGCCTGGCCCAGTGTAAAGCCTGCCATGCGGGCGGCAATTTCCATAATCTGTTCCTGGTATACGATAACACCGTATGTTTCATTAAGTATAGGCTCTAAAATCGGGTGTGCATATTTTATTTTTTTAAGGCCGTGCTTACTCTTTACAAAAGTTGGAATCTGATCCATGGGCCCCGGCCGGTAAAGCGCAACCACCGCGATGATATCTTCAAATTTATTCGGCATAAGCTCCCGCAGGACAGAACGCATGCCGGAACTCTCCAGCTGGAATGTGCCGGTAGTTTCACCGTGAGTCAATAATTCGTAAGTAGCAGAATCATCAAGTGGAATATCCTCAATATTAATCGTAATTCCATGACATTTTTTAATATTTTCAAGCGCTTCGCCGATAATACTTAGTGTTTTAAGGCCGAGAAAATCCATCTTTAAAAGGCCAAGGTCTTCAAGGGTCATCATCGGAAACTGGGTAACGATGGCGCTGTCGGATGCTTTATATAGTGGAACATAATTTACAAGAGGTTCCCTGGCGATTACAACTCCCGCAGCATGTGTTGAAGCATGACGGGGCATTCCCTCGACAGCCATTGAAGTATCCAGTAATTTCCGGTAACCTTCTTCCCTGTAGAGCATTTTTAGTTCTTTGCTCTGTTCAAGCGCTCTCGCTATGGTCATTTTCGGTTCCATCGGAATGAGCTTGGCAATCTTATCAACCTCGGCATATGGAATTGCCAGTGCCCGTCCCACATCACGTACTGCAGCCCTTGCCGCCATAGTGCCAAATGTAATGATCTGGGCTACCCGCTCCTGGCCGTATTTTTCGCAAACGTAAGTCAATACCTTGTCGCGTTTATCATCACAAAAGTCAATATCAATATCGGGCATGGAAATCCGTTCCGGATTCAAAAACCGTTCGAAGAGCAAACCATACTGCAGCGGTTCTATATTGGTAATACCAAGGCAGTAGGCCACGAGGCTTCCTGCTGCCGAACCGCGGCCCGGCCCTACAATTACCTGGTTTTTCTTTGCGTAATCAATCAGATCCCAGACAATCAGAAAATAATTTGAAAAGCCCATTTGCCGGATCACATTTAGCTCATATTCAAGCCGTTCTTTAATGTTGGAGCTTATCTCGGGATAGCGCGCCTGCATCCCGCTGTAGCAAAGCTCTTTTAAATACTCGTCCGGATCCACTCCTTCAGGTAGAGCGTATTCAGGAAGGTGTCTCCGGGTAAAATCTTTTTCAACATTGCAGCGTTCGGCAATAAGCAGGCTGTTTGTGATCGCTTCAGGGTAATCGCTAAATAATGCAGCCATCTCTTCCGCATTCTTCAGGTAAAACTCCTGTGACTCAAACTTCATCCTTTCAGTTTCATCCACTGTTTTCCCTGTTTGGATACAAAGCAAGACATCGTGCACTTCTGCATCATTTTTCATCATGTAATGAACGTCATTTGATGCAACAAGGGGTATATTTTCCTCCTGCGAGATCTGCACAAGAGCCCTGTTTACAGTTCGCTGCTCAGCGATACCATGATCGTGAAGCTCAAGGAAGAAATTATTTTTTCCAAATAAATCACGAAAATAGCAGGCTGCTCCACGGGCCTTTTCCAACTGACCATTGATGATTAAAGTTGGTATTTCCCCTGCAAGGCAGGCGCTCAGGGCGATTAGTCCTTCGCTGCATTCTTCCAGAAGTTCCCGGTCAATCCGCGGTTTGTAATAAAAGCCTTCAATATATGCGGCAGAGACCAATTTCATGAGATTTAAGTATCCTGTATCGTTTTCAGCGAGTAATACCAGGTGATACTGTGAATCGTCAACCCTTGCTTCTTTATGAAATCTTGTGCGAGTTGACATGTATACTTCACAGCCTATAATCGGTTTTATACCGGCCTCTTTTGCCGCCCTGTAAAAATCAATTACACCGAACATCGTTCCATGATCGGTAATTGCCAGCGCCGGCATCTTCAAATCGGCGGCGCGCTTAACCAGCTTTGAAATCCTGGCCGCGCCGTCAAGCAGGCTGAATTCAGTGTGACAGTGCAGGTGAACAAAGTTAGATCCAGTCAAACTATTTACCTCGATTCCAGTCTGAATATTTTAAGTTTCTATTTTCGCCCGGAAGATCCTTTGAGCGATAATACTTTTTTTACCCTCTGCTTTATGGTACAATAAATTAAGTTTATGTCAAAGGAGTTATGCCGTGTTTAATGACCGGGAGACCCGCCTAGCCTTTAAGATTATTCTCATCGCCGCCGCTGTCTATATTTTCTTCTGGTCAGTAGTTAAACTCGCTCCCATCATTTCCCTGATCATAATTGCTATATTTATAGTTTACACCATTAAGCCCCTGGTAATTTTTCTAATTAGCATTAAATTTAAACCCCTTCTGGCAGCCATGGTTTCATCTTTGATCATACTGGTTCTGGTAATATTACTATTTTATCTGCTTATCCCCGGGTTAATTATAGAAATGCGGCAGCTGATAGTCTTCCTGACAACAGAATTTATCCAGGAAATACCAAACCTGGTTGTCCAGCTGGAAGATCTTGATCAGCGTTTCAACCTGCAGTTAACAGATGGGTTTATTGAGTACTCAAACCAGTTCATCAGGCAGGCTCCGGGTAATGTACAGATCCTGCTGCGTAATCTAACCGCTGTTTCGATGGGTGTGTTCAGCCGGGCCTGGATAGTGCTTGCCCTCATATTTCTTGTTTTTTACCTGGTCCAGGATCTTGACAAGGCCAGGCATAATCTGACGCTTCTCTTTCCGCAAATTTACAAGGAAAACATAGTCCATCTTTTAAGCACCATCGATGAAAAGGTTGGGGCTTACATTCGTGGAACACTGATGAAATGCCTTTTTGTCGGCCTGCTGACCTGGCTGGGCTTAAGTTTTCTCGGCATGCCCTTTGCCCTGATGTTGGGAATACTTGCCGGCGCTTTTAATATTATTTTATATATCGGGCCTGTCGCTGCTACAATCCCTGCTCTTCTCTTAACCATCATGCCTGACACACCGAACTTTTTCCTGGTGTTGATTCTCTATATTTTAGTACAGATTCTTGATGCCTTTCTCTTTACCCCTGTATTCCTGGGTAAAGCGACCGATTTGAGCCCGCTTACAGTAATTATTATCGTCCTGATCGGCGGCCAGTTAATGGGACTTCTTGGGATCATACTGGCTATTCCGATCACAGCTACTCTTAAAGTACTTCTCTTTCACTACTATCTCCAGAAACGTCAAAATGAAGAAACTGGCCATCTCAAAAACTGCTGAAATCAAATACCCGGTTTCTAAAACAGTATTATTAAAGCAAAGTATAATATTGTCGGGAAGAAAATAGATCAGAGCATCCCCGGGAATCGCTGCTGCCTTAAAGCTTCATAAAGAACTAGCGCGACCGTGTTGCCGAGGTTCAGTGAACGGGGTATTTGCTCAACCATGGGCACGCGAAGCAGAAATTCCGCCTGTTCCTTAACAGCCCCGGGCAGTCCCCTGGTTTCTGAACCAAAGACAATAAAATCATTATGGCGATATTTAATTTCATGGTAGTATGTCCTGCCGCCGGTTGTAAAATAGAGAAAGCGAGCCTCTTTATATTGGCTTCTTAAGGAAAAAAAATCAGGATGAATTTCCAGGTCAAGATAGGGCCAGTAATCGAGCCCTGAACGCTTAACTTCTTTATCCGACAGCGAAAAGCCCAGCGGTTCAACCAGGTGAAGTCTGGTTCCTGTCAAAACACAAGTCCTGGCCACATTACCGGTATTAGGTGGTATCTCCGGCTCAACAAGTACAATATGCATATCTTCAACTGCCTCTTTAGAGAATAAGCAGGATATATTCCGCTGAAGGGATCTTAGTTACCCCTTATCCCTGTTGTTCTGTTCACTGCTTATCGCTTCGTTGTATTCCTTCAGTTTCCTGACTACCCGGTCGTTAAAACTGCCCTTTCTGAAACTGCCGTCTTTATTTCTTGCACCTGCAGACATGTCTGTTAACAGTTCAATCCCCTCATCAACAGTTTTTATCGTGTATACATGGAAATGCCCTTTTTCTACTGCTTCCACTACTTCTTTTTTAAGCATTAGATTACTTTTATTCTGTTCAGGAATAATCACACCCTGTTTACCGGTGAGACCGACCGCTTTACAGGCCAGAAAGTAGCCTTCAATTTTGCTGTTTACGCCCCCGATTGGTTGGATCTCGCCTTTTTGGTTAATCGAGCCGGTAATGGCCAGATCCTGACGTAGCGGCACTTCGGCCAGGCTTGACAAGAGGCAAAGCAGTTCAGCCGCTGAAGCGCTGTCGCCGTCAACTCCCCCGTAGGATTGTTCAAAGCAGAGGCTTGCGGTAAGGTTGATCGGTATGTTTGAACCATAACGCATTCCCAGGCATCCGCTTAAGATCAAAACGCCTTTATTATGGATGTTACCGCTCATATCGCTTTCACGTTCAATGTTGATTATACCCTTCCTTCCGAGATAGGTTGAAGCGGTAATCCTTGAAGGTCGGCCAAAGATATAATCACCCTGATTGAGCACTGAAAGAGCGTTAACCTGACCCACTTTTTCGCCTTCCAGATCCAGCAATATAACACCATCTTTAATTGATTCAATTATCTTCTGCTCGTATTTGTTGGAACGGTAGACCATTTCTTCCAGTGCTCTTTCCACCTGCTCCTTACTGACAATATCAGCTTTTTCAATATCTGCCCAGGCATCAGCTTCACAGAGAACATCAACAATTTCATTAAACCTGGTGCTTAGCTTATCCTGGTGTTCGGCCAGCCTGGTACTGAATTCCACAATTTCAGCCACTGCCTGGCGATCAAAATGCCTGAAATTCTGTTTTTTACAGTGAAAAGATATGAAGCCGGCCATTTTCTTGATGTTATCGCTGCCTCTTTCCATTTCAATATCAAAATCTGCTTTTATTTTAAATAATTTACGGAAGTCTTCATCGTAATGATAGAGTATCTGGTAAAGATATGGATTTCCGATCATTACAACTTTTATATCCAGCGGAATCGGCTGCGGGCGCAGCGTTGCCATGGCAACAAGGCCGAAATGTTCACCAATATTTTCAATACGAATCTCTCTTGTGCGCAAAACCCTCTTTAAAACATCCCATGACTGCATCGCCGTTAATACATCCCTGGCC
>JAHYJM010000045.1 GCA_019428945.1 Bacillota bacterium
ATGAAAAGGGCAAAATTGTCTGTTTGCTCACATCCAATATGATTGTTAAATGGATGGGCCTGAGACTTGAAGATAAAGGCCCTGATATTGAAAATACAACTGTCTTTGATGTTGTGGAGACGGTCGGACATGAAAAGAATTATGAAATAGTCTCAGTTAATATGTCACTGTTTGATATCCCAACCCTTTTTTACCGCTGGCAGCAGGAAGGGCGGAAGCTAGAAGCTGTTTTTATAACCCAGCACGGTAAATCTGACGAAAAACTGCTTGGTATTATTACCAACCGAGATTTACCTCTTGTTCACAGAGAACTGGGACAGACTAACCACAGCCAGACTGAATAGATTATCGATCATATTTGTTATGATTCTGTCAGGTGACATCAACATCATGGGAAATTTTTCTGGGGTGAATCGATCAGAATGACAACGATAAAAAAATATTTACATCTCTTTATTTTTGTCGCTCTTACTTTTTTGCTGCCCTTTATTCTTTACTTAACCAATATTGATACATCTGCTGGAATCCCGGTTATAACAGGAAATGGATGCATTGAAGAAAACAGCGATGATGAAAAGATTAACTATTATTCCATCATAATATCTGAAGATAAGGATTCAGAATTTGAACCGGGAGATAAAGCAGATCCTGCCACTGATCCTGAGGGTAAAACAGGTTCAGATTCCGGTTCAGAATCTGCTTCAGGAATCAATCAGGATACAACTGGCACAGAAAGCGCTGAACCTGCGCAGCAAACTTCAGAAACTTCGGGATCATTAAACCAGAAAGAGCAGCAGATGATTAATTTGATCAACGAGGCCAGAAAAAATGCCGGCCTGCCCGCACTTCAGATAAACAGTAAGCTTACCTCTGCCGCCCGGGCAAAAAGTAAGGATATGGTCAATAATAACTATTTTAGCCATACATCTCCTGTATATGGTGATCTAGGCAGCCTTTTAAAGAGGTTCAGTATCAGTTATCGCGCTGCCGGCGAGAACCTGGCGATGAATTCAAATGGCAGTGTTACTGCTGCACATAATTCTCTAATGGGTTCAACAGGGCATCGCGCCAATATATTGAACAGCAGGTTCAGTTATGTTGGAGTGGGTATTTATACTAAAAACGATGGCACCCATTATTATACTCAGATATTTACAGGTCATTAAAGAGGAGAAAAATTATGTCGTTTAAAAATATGCATTTTGTTTTATTTTTAGTTCTTTTAATTTTTTTCACATCAACTGCTGTTTTTGCCCATGAGGAATATTACGATGAAGAGCACTTCTACAGGGCTCGTGTTCTTGAAGTACTTGAATCAACAGAAGAAGAACATGATCTGGCTGGCTATAGGGATTGCCAGCATAGCAATAACGTTTACACTCTTTGTTATCGGTGGCTTAAATATTAAATCACTGATTGCCATCCTGGGCACTGTAACAGGTGTCATTGTAGCCGGATTAATGGCTTTTTGGGCGGGAAGTTTGGCCAAATTAACCGGATTTGGTTCCCACGAAGCCCAGATGCTCTATTTCATGGATCATACAATAGATTTTAGGAGACTTCTTTTTGCCGGTATTATCATCGGCTCATTGGGAGCAATAACCGACATTGGTATGTCGGTAGCTTCGGCTGCTGCAGAAATAAAGCAGGCCTGCCCGGATATACGCTTTAAAGAGCTAACCGGTGGAGCGTTCAATGTTGGTCGTGATGTCATGGGCACTATGGCTAATACATTAATTCTGGCCTATGTAGGCGCTGCAATACCGATGCTGCTGTTGGTGATGGGTTACGAAATTGACTGGTTAAAGGTCGTTAACATGGATATTATCGCCACAGAATTTGTGCGCGGTATAGCGGGAAGCATCGGATTAATTGCTGCCGTGCCAGTTACAGCAATTCTCTCCGGTTATTTTATGTCTGATCACTCCTAGAGACTTGATTAAAGTCGATTAACTTTAATTACAGCTTATGCAGACTGCTGAGAAAGGTGGTTCAATATAGTTGAAAAAATACGATTTGGCTGTTATAGGCAGCGGCTCTGCAGGTATGAATCTGATCAGGGCTGCTGCGGCGAAGGGTTGGCAGTGTGCACTGGCTGAATCAGGCTATCTCGGTGGCACCTGTATCAATGTCGGTTGTATCCCTTCCAAGACCTTAATCTACTCGGCAAGGGTTATGAGATTGGTGTCCGAGGCCAATATTTACGGGGTTACTGTTAATCAACCGGAAGCAGACTGGCCGGCCATGGTCCATCGCAAAAACAGGCTGGTCGGGCGTATTCGTAACCGCACTTACAGTGGGGTTGAAAAGAACCGAAACATAGATCTTTTTGAAGGCGAAGCAACTTTCAGTAGTCCGCAGGAACTTAACATCAGCGGGGATAAGATTTTTGCAGATAAGATTGTGATAGCTGCCGGTACACGCCCTGCAATACCGCCAGTTTCGGGTCTTGATAAGATTAATTATCTTACTTCTACAACAGCAATGGAGATGGATGAACTGCCTGAGAGTATAATCATCCTTGGCGGCGGCATTATTGCCCTGGAATTTTCACAGCTCTTTCACTACCTCGGTGTTAAAGTCACAATATTACAGCGCAATCAGCGCCTGGCACCGGTTCTTGACGCTGATATCTCTGCTGAAATTCAAAAAATAATGACCGAAGAGGGAATCGAAGTAATTACCAGTGCTGAAATACGTTCTGTCGGCAATCAGGGCTCAAAGGTTTATGCTGAAGATTACAGCAGGGGAAGTCCTGTTCGTTACAGTGCAGAAAAATTACTCATTGCCACCGGCCGCATCTCAAATGGGGATCGCCTCGCTCTCGATGAGGCAGAAGTCGAAACTGATGAGCGCGGATTCATAAAAGTTGACAGCTCCTTCAAAACCAGCAGGGATGGAATCTGGGCTATCGGCGATATAACAGGAGGGCCAATGTTTACCCACAGAGCCTGGCATGATGGCATGCTGCTCGGAAAGCACCTGGTTGAAGGAACAGAGATCACAAATGATGGGCGACTGATTCCATTTGCTGTTTTTACTTCTCCCGAAATAGCCACAGTGGGCATGTTAGAAAAGGAGGCGATTCGGGCAGGGTATGATGCCCGGGTCCAGCGCTTTGAGATCGGGCATTTGGGCAGGGCTCTTTCGATGGAACAGTACAAAGGCTTTGTAAAACTTGTTTCTGACAGAAAAAGCGGTAAATTACTTGGCGCTCACTTGCTGACTCCGGAAGCAGGAGAACTGATTCATGAATTAATTATGGCGATCCGGTTAGGTGCAACGATAGAAAATCTGAAGGATATGATGCATGTCCATCCCACCCTGTCTGAATCTATCAGCAATACAGCCTGGACAGAATAACGAAAAGATGTTAGGAGGATAAAAAGAAAGTAAGGCAAGAGGCGCAGCGGTAAAAGCCTCTTTATTTTATATAGCTCTGGTCATAAGCCTTGAATAAATGGCCGGTTATGTAAGTTATCCAAAAAATGTGCTCACAAACCTGCTGATAACTTCTGCCCCGCCGATAATTGTTCCTGCTGTACTGCCAAGGTTGACAAACACAACCACCAACAGGACACGTGTCACCTTGTTACGCCAGAAGCCCTTAATAGAATGGATGTCATCTGCCAGTGTTTCGAAATCGTTAACACTTGGTTTTCTGACCAGGGCTTCAGTGAGGCCGGCAAACCAACCCGCGGCCAAAAGGGGGCTTAAAGAGCTAATCGGAGCGGCCAGAAGCGCAGTTAAAATGGCGAGAGGGTGGGCGAGTGCAATTAGGGCGCCAACCATGCCCAGTGAACCATTCCAGAGGACCCAGGTTATAATCTGTTCAATTCCTGTTGCCCGGTCTACAGAGAAAGTTGACACAATCAGGGCAATAATAAATATAGGAATACTCCAGGCGATAATTTTTGTTGTTATCGGGGCAGGTTTAACTTTTGATAATTGATCAAGATCATGTTCGTTATAAATCTCTTCTTTAATGCCGGGAATATGCCCTGCTCCCAGTACAGCCACTATTTTATTACCCGGGGCTGTTTTAATTTTTTGCGATAGGTACTGATCACGTTCATCAATTATGATCGATTTTAACTGGGGAAATGATCTTGAGAGTTCATCAAGAGCGGCGCTTAACATGTCCTTGCTTTTCATCTTTTCCATCGCTTCTTCAGTGAGTTCTTCATCGTAAAAAATACCCAGTAGAAGCTGAAAGAAAAGTTTAAATTTCCCCCAGAAACCGATGCTTCTCCAGAGACGTAACATCGTTACCTGTATATCACGATCTGCAAGGCAGAGCTCGGCCCCGGCTTCCCTGGCTGAATTGATTCCCTGGATCATTTCCTGTCCGGGTTGGATACCGAATTTCTTTGCCAGTCTCTTCTGGTAAGATGAAAGAGCCAGGTTAGCCAGAAGCAGAAGCGCTTTTTTCTCCCTGATAATCTTGATGATGTCAGTTTTTTTCCAGCGATCGGTATCGGTTATAGCCTGATACCGTGACTGACACAATTCTATACAGACCGTGTCAGGTTTTTCCTCTTCTATTACTTCTTTTACCTCATCGACACTGAGTTTTGAAACATGGGCAGTGCCGATCAGAATTATTTCGCGCCCGTCAAGATCAATGCGATGTATATTTTCGCTTTCCAACAGATCACATCCTGTACTATATTCAACGACAACAACAGTTATCATATCATATTCTATACGTTTTGTAGCAAACAAACTGTTTCAACGTGGGTAGTATGAGGGAACATGTCAACCGGTTGTATCTGTTTTACTCCGTAGCCATCTTTAACCAGCAGGGCCAGGTCGCGGGCCAGTGTGGCCGGGTTGCAGGATATATAAACAATGCGTTCGGGATTTGCCGCAGCTACGGAGGTTAAGAGCGCTGGAGAAGCGCCTCTCCGGGGTGGATTCAGATAAACAATTTTGGGATTAACGCCTTTAAAAAGAATATCTTTAATTTTTTCGGCCGGGGTATTAATAAAAGTTGTATTTTTTATGCTATTTAAAGCAGCATTTTCCCTGGCATCATTTATAGCTTGATCAGAAACGTCAATACCGATTACATGTTCCGACTTTTGGCTTAAATACAGTGAAAAATTTCCCGTTCCACAGTACAGATCATAGGCAGTGCGAGGCTCCCCTGAAAGTAAGGCTCCCGTGTTATATAGAATTCCAGCCTGGCTGGGATTGACCTGGAAAAAAGAGAGTGGCGATATACGGTATTGAAAAGGGAATATCTCTTCCTCAAGCACTGTTGCACCACTTAATACTGTCTCACCGGATTTCTTCCTGCCTGTATGAAGAAGAGTGATCCCCTGGACAATGCCGCCTGAATTGGCAGTAATCTTTAAAGCTAGCTCTTTTAGTTTATTTATGTAAGTTCTGCCGGGTGCGGCCTGAAAAGCTATAACGCAGCTGCCTCTTATAAAAGAAGTGCGAATAGTTGCTCCTGTAACGGGAAGTTTACGTTCTGCGCTGTTTTCTGTCCTGTCGATGTAAGCCTGAAGTTCCCGTCGAATGATATTGATTGCCTGCTCATTAGCCGGGTGCTGGACGACACACTGTTTGATATCAATTATATTTCTGCTGCCATACTCGTAGAAGCCGGCAATCACTTTGTCTTTTTCAAGACCAAAATGTATCTGCGCTTTATTCCGGAAACGCCAGGGATTTTGCATACCAATAACCGGTTCAACGGGGATTTCTATCCCGGCGATTCTGCGCAGAACCTCGGAAATCATTTTATGCTTCCAGTTTAGCTGCGCCTTGTAATTTAAATGCTGCAACCTGCATCCGCCGCAGCGGGGGAAATAAGGGCAGAGCGGTTTTTCCCTGAATGGGGAAGTCTTTGTAACAGCCTCAGGTTTTGCTTCGCCGAAATTATTATGCAGGGAAGTAACAATGGCAGTCACATATTCACCGGGCAGGACATGGGGAACAAAAAAGGTAAAGCTGTTCACTCTACCCACACCTTCACCCCGGTGATTTAAATCCGTAATTTTTAGATTTACCGTCTGATCTTTTTTTATTGTTGATGCATCATCATTTCCCGTCATTACTTCACCTGTCCTACTTGATCAGTTTGGCGATATAGAGAACTATAACTGCTCCTAGAAAAGAGACAATGATCGTGGTCAGGTTAAAGCCGCTCACGGCATTGTGGATATTAAATAGCGACCCGGCCAACCATCCTCCCACTAATGCTCCTACAACGCCGATCACCATGTTGCCAAGTAAACCGAATCCCCGGCCCTTCATCACCAGACCGGCCAGCCAACCTGCTAGAATTCCTACAATTAACCAGGTAAGCAAGCCCATATTTAGCACCTCCGATTAATTTTTATTTTGATGCAGCTAAAGCCCTGCTTCTATCCAGAAAGAAGAAATCTCTGTGCGTTCTGATCAGCCAGATAGCAAGGGTAAAAGAGAATAAGTCGGCAACGGGAAAAGCAAGCCAAATTCCGGTGAGCCCAAAGTAAAGCGGCAGTAGAAAAAGCAGTGGAATTAAAAACAGAATCTGCCTTGCCATAGACATGACAAAAGCTTCCCTGGCCTTTCCAAGAGCCTGGAAAACCCCGCCTGTTACCATTTGTATCCCCACTGTAACAGTTAGTGCGAATAAAATCCTCAGGGCAGGGATGCCCATTTCGATCAGCACCGGATCATCGGTGAAAATTTTCATAAGAAGCCCGGGGAATGCGATAACAAGAAGAAAACCGAAAAGTGCTATAGCCGTTGATACTTTCATGCCAAGCACAATTGCTTCATTTACTCTTAAATTTTTCCTGGCTCCGTAATTAAATCCCACGATTGGCAGTAATCCCTGGACAACTCCCAGGATTGGCATTAAGGTAAACATCATCACACGATGAATTATTCCCAGGGTTGCGATAGCAAGATCTCCTCCATAACTTACCAGCAGGTTGTTTGCGATGATCAGCATAACGCTGGAAGCGCCCTGACGAACAAAAGCCGAAGCGCCGATAGTAAGTATTTCCCGGACTAGATGCAATTTAATTGAAAAATAGCGTAACTTAATTGAAAGAGTGCTTTTCCCTGATGCGAAATAATAGTAGAGGAAGGCTGAAGTCAAGCCCTGGGCTGTAATAGTGCCGTAAGCTGCTCCACTCATCCCCAGATCCATCACAAACATGTATACAGGGGTAAATATTATATTTAAGAAAGACGACATGATCATGGTAAGCATGGCCATACGCGCGTTGCCTTCTGCCCGGACAATATTGTTGACAGCGAAGCTGAATGAGAAAAAGATGGTTCCATACAGGATAATGCTTAAATAATCAGAGCTGTAAGGCAATATGGTATCGCTGGCTCCAAATAAACGGAGCATCGGTGTAAGATAGGTCAGGCCAAGCAATAACCCGGCAATGCTGACGATTAGAATCATCGCCATAATGTTGCCAAAAGCCTTGTTTGCTTTTTCAAGCTGGCCGGCACCAAGAGCTCTTGATACCACGGAGGCTCCTCCGATGCCGATCGCTCCGCTAAGCGCCATTATGATCATACTCATAGGAAAGGTAATAGCTACGGCTGCTACTCCGATAGTTCCCACTCCCCGTGCGATATATATAGCATCTATGACGCTGTGCAGTGCCATGGCCAGCATACCCACCGTTGCAGGTACGGCTAGATCGGTCAGCAGCCCTGGGATAGGATCAATTCCTAGACGTTCGCTCTGTTGCTTCATGTAATACAGCTCCCTGCGGGAAAAATATTTAACCTTTATATTATACCCCAAAAGCCGATCTTTTGCTTGAATTCAGATCTACTTGCCTGACTTAGCTTGATTTAATAAACAGATATGGTAAAATTACAAAGGCAAGATTTAGTAAGGATTATGAAATGTAATAATACGGTATCAGCAAAGACTGTTTAAAAGGCAGTCTGATTGTTATAGTTAGCCCGGATCAGCTGTAATTAACGTTTAATGGAGGTTGAAAATGATTAAGAAATTACTGCTTGTGCTCATCATTATCGGTTTTCTGCTGTCAGCTGCCGGCTGCGGCAGCGATGAGCCTGCTGTTGTTGAAGAGGATACTATCACGGTTGAGGTTACCAATAATACTGAAGATATTATAATATCCTGGGCGGCTTTTTTCGGGCCCAACCTTGATGAGTGGGGAGAGGATATGCTTGGCGACGAGGTTATAGAGCCCGGTGAAGCATATGCATTTGTTCTGCCTGAAGGCGAGTATAACATGGCGCTCTTTACTTATGAGCTTTATGTGGTTTACAGCGAATGGGAGATTACGGGAGATAGAAGCATTGAGGTTGGCGGTGAAGGGAAAGTGCCGGTCCTGATTGAAAACAAATTGGATAAAGATATCGCCCTTGTATTTATATCGCCCAGTGAAAGCGACGATTGGGGAGAGGATTTGCTTGGCCATGACGTAATCCTGGCAGAAACGGGCGGCCGTATATTTTTTCTTGATCCCGGTACTTACGATGTGATGGCTATTGATGTTGATACAGAAGTAATTTTTGATGTTCGCGAGATGGAAATCGATTCGCGCAGGGTATTTCGGGTCGAATAGTTTCAGAACATAAACAGTTGGAAACCCGCGATTTGTTCGTGGGTTTTTTCTTTTTGGTATGATTAGCCCTTTAAGTGATCATCATGCCAGTTGACCAGAACAGCATTAACTCCCGGACTTTGTGTTCAATCAGCTCCGGCCCTCTCTTGAGCGACTCGGCAAGAGTTAAGGGACCGTCGGCTATGGCAAAGCAGGCATTGATACCAACCTGATGGAATTTAGTGGGATCGCCTGATATCCTTCCGGCCAGGGCAATAACCGGGACAGAATGTGAAGCTGCTCTTTTCGCTATACCGACCGGCGCTTTTCCGTGAAGAGACTGGCTATCTAAGCTGCCTTCTCCTGTAATTAACAGATTACAGCCAGGCAGAAAGTTTTCAATTTTTAATGCATCGAGAACCAGCTCAATACCCGGATACAATGTAGCGCCGAGAAAGGCCATTAATCCTGCGCCGAGCCCTCCTGCCGCTCCTGCCCCGGGTGTTTGTTCAATGTCCAGATCAAGGTCTTTTTTAATAATCGCTGCCAGCTGTGACAGCGCCCTGTCCAGGGCTGTCACTGTACCGGAATCTGCCCCTTTTTGCGGTCCGTATATGTATGAGGCTCCCTGTAACCCTGTCAGCGGATTATCAACATCACAGGCGACTTTAATATCTGCTGTCTTAAGGCGGGGATCCAAACCTGATAGATCTATGTGACTCAGGTTTTGCAGCTCAACGCCACCCCGACCGATTTCATTTCCATTCCTATCAAGAAACTTTACTCCGAGGGCCTCTGCCATACCGGCTCCACCGTCGTTAGTGGCGCTTCCACCGATACCGATTATTAGCTTTTTGCATCCATGATCCAGGGCTGCCCGGATCAACTCTCCGGTACCGTAAGTGGTCGTTTTTTTGGGGTCACGCTCTCTTGAAGAAATTAGAGCCAGACCTGATGCCGCGGCCATTTCAATTACAGCTGTATCACCCCTGTCAGTAATTCCCCAATTTGCTTTTATATTGCTTCCGAGGGGATCGGTAACCTCTGTGGTAAAAATTATGCCCTTACCGGCACCGCATAAGGCTTCGGTTAAACCTTCACCGCCGTCAGAAAGAGGGAGAAGTTTAAGTTCAGCTTCCGGAAGGACAGAATTCACGCCTGCTGCAATCCTCTCTGCCGCTTCTGAAGCGGTCATACTGCCTTTAAACTTGTCTGGCGCAATTATCAATCGCATATATGGAACCTCCGCAATTTCCTCACATTCGCAATATTTCTACACCGCTGTCTTTTATCCTGCCCAAATAATAAGGCTGGCAGGCTCTTGCAACTTAAGCATTAGTGTTGTTCAATGAGTCCTGTATGGTATGTATATTTGAAAATAATTTAAAATATTATACACCAAAGCGGATTGTTTACTGGTAAGTGGTAGGATATAATCATGATCAAATCAATCATTAATCATAAAATAAAAGAAGTGATAATTAAATGACTACGAAAAAAGAATACTTTGCCGATTCTTATGAAGAAAACAGGGCTAAATTTCGTGATTTGCTCAGGCCGGTAAAAGATCTTTGGCCATCGGCGGAAATTGAACAGTACCCCGTTATCAGTGAAGAAGATTTAACTATCGACCTTATTCGGGCGCTTCCCTCTAATGAGCAGAAGCGCCTGATTATTATTTCAACCGGTTTACATGGTATTGAAGGATATATCGGCGCAGCTGCCCAGCATCTTTTTGTTGAGGAATATTTAAAGGTGCTCAGTCCCGGTGATACCGGCTTGTTTTTAGTTCATTCCATTAATCCCTGGGGCATGAAGAATCGTCGCCGGGTCAATGAAAACAATGTTGATTTAAACCGTAACTTTATTTTTGAAGAGACTTCACCGGGGGAAATGGTTAATCCGGCATACGATAAAGCAATGAATCTTTTAAACCCTCAAAAGCCCCTGTCTTTGAACAACAATCCGCTAATCTGCCCGGCCATATTCAATAAAATCCTGACCATGGGACCGGCTGTCTTTCGGGAAGCTGTACTGTATGGTCAATATCGTCATCCCAAAGGACTTTACTACGGGGGCAAAGGTTATGAACGTTCTACAGAATTATTTGACAGAATCGTTACAAATGTCATCTCCGACTATGAAAAGATTTTGCACATCGACATGCACAGCGGTTATGGACCGCGTAACCAGATGACCCTGGTCAATTCTATTCATGAAAAACGTGATTCTTCTTCACTTCAGAAACTTTTTTCATATCCGCTGGTAGCGAAAACTGACCATGATGAATTTTACCAGATGCAGGGTGACATGATTGATTATTTATATCAACTAATTAATAGAAGGTATCCCGAAAAAAATTATTACGGCACCAGTTTTGAATTCGGAACTTATGGGGAGTCTTTTACGGCAGTAATTCGCAGCCTGAAAGCGCTTATAAATGAAAATCGTTTGTTCCATTACGGATCAACAAATAATAGGGCAGCCCGTAAAGCCCGGGAAGATTTTGAAGCTCTTTTCAATCCGAAAGAAGAGCAGTGGAGAGATAAAGCAATGCAGGATTCCCGGCAGGCTTTTACCGGTATATTGCGTGGAGAAGGTTTCTCCGACAGCATAAAAGATTTTAAAGGTTAAAAAACTGTGATATAATAGGAATGGTTATCGATAGATAAACAATAGATAAAGTTAGCATACGAGGAGGTTGCTAAATGTCGAAAATAACTATAAAACCTGCCGCACTTGATAAGATGAAGAAAGGATCTAAGACTTACACTCTTTATATGGCCAGTCGTGGAGGCTGAGGCGGTTGCGTTGTGACGCCTGCCGTGCAAGCAGGTATACCGGTTGCGCAGGACGATTATGAAAAAAATGAAATAGAAGGCATTCCCTTTTTTATACGCAGGGATATGGCAGACAAGAACTATGAAATTAACTGGGTCGGATTCTGGGTTCTCGGCCAGTTTGTAGTGAATGAAATTTAGCTTTGCCTTATAGACGCCAGAAGAAAAGAGCTTCCCCGTTTTGAGGAAGCTCTTGTTTTTCCGTCTCAATCTGAGCCTTAAAAATCCGGGGTAGTTATAGCTTGTATTATAGCGATGTTTCAGGCACGGCCTGGAATTCATCTTTGTCAGCGCCGCAGACAGGACATTTCCATTCATCTGGCAGATCTTCAAAGGCCGTGCCGGGAGCGACACCGTGTTCGGGGTCTCCCTGTGCCGGTTCGTACGTATAGTCGCAGAGTTCACACATATAACTTTGCATGGTCAACTCCTCCTTAAAATTGTTTGAATGCTTTTTTAGAGGTGTTGCAGATAGGACATTTGTCGGGTGCAGGGTCAAAACCGACCCAGCCGCATACCGGGCAAAGGAATATAGCCTTATTGTCGGCATCATCTCCCCTGGCAACCTGTGTTTTAAGTTCATTAAAAATACCGCCATGTACTTTTTCTGCTGCATTTGCATATTCGAAAGTTTTCAGTGCTTCCCGGTTATCTTCTTTATCAGCAGTTTCAATAAACTCGGGATACATTTCGGTAAATTCATAATTTTCGCCTTCAGCGGCAGAATGTAGATTTTCAAGGGTATCATTTATTTTTCCGGCTATTTCAAAGTGTTTAAGAGCATGAATGGTTTCTGCTTCAGCTATAGCCTGAAATATACGCCCCACATTTTTATAACCTTCTTTTTCTGCCTTACGGGCAAAGGCCAGATATTTACGGTTGGCCTGTGATTCTCCGGCAAAAGCATCCATCAAATTTTCTTTTGTTTTCATTAACATCTCTCCTCTGTTGTATATGTTTTGAAAAAGATAAAACGTAAAATAATAATTCAACGGAGGGCATCTAATTCCTTTTTTATGATCCTTTTTTATAGGTTGACAGAGGAAACAAAATACCCTATAATTTTAGTAGGAATTATAGTAAAGTTTTTAAAGCAATTATATTTATAACGAGGTGTTCCCATGAAAACGATTAATCTTGATTATTCTGCAGCGTCTCCTTTGGATAAAGCTGTTTTGGAGAAAATGGCTCCTTTTTTTACTGAACATTACGGCAATCCGTCAAGTGGACACAGTTTGGGTGAAATTCCCCGCAAAGCAATTGTTGAAGCCCGTGAACAGATTGGACTTTTGATTGGAGCTGAAGCGCGGGATATTATATTGACAGCATCAGCTTCAGAGTCAAACAACCTGGCCATTAAAGGATTATTAGCAGGAGGCAAAAAGAAGGGTAATCACATTATATCCTCGGCAATTGAGCATTTTTCAATTCTGAACCAGTTGAAAACTCTTCAAAAACAGGGTTTTAAGGTAACACTCTTACCTGTCGATAGTTATGGCCTGGTTGATCCTGAAGATTTAAGAAAAGCAATCAATGAAGAAACTTCTATAATATCTATTCAGGCCGCCAACCCTGAGATAGGCACTGTGCAGCCCCTTGAAGAGCTTGCGGCAGTAGCCCGGGAGAGTGAAGTTATATTCCATACCGATGCTACAGCAGCGGCAGGATGGCTTCCTCTTGATGTTAATAAAACAGGAGTTGACATGCTTACCCTTGCAGGAGATCAGTTTTTTGGACCGAAAGGTTCTGCTTCTCTATTTGTAAGGCGGGGGATCAGACTTGCACCCCAGGTTGAAGGGGGTATTCAGGAACGCGGCCTAAGGGCTGGCACCGAAAACGTTCCGGCAATAGTAGGTTTGGGTGAAGCAGCAAGACTGGCCAGGGAAACACTTGCTGAACGTTCGGCTAAAATAGCTATTGTCAGGGATGAACTAAAAGAAAAACTATTATCAGAAGTTCCACATCTTCATTTAAATGGGCACCCTGAAAAACGGCTCCCCCGTAACCTGAATATTTCTGTTGAATTCGTGGAAGGCGAAGCGCTTTTGATGAGGCTCAACATGGCCGGTATTATGGTTTCGAGCGGCTCGTCGTGCACATCTCAGGCTTTAAAATCATCACATGTACTTGCAGCGATCGGTTTGACGCCGGAACTGGCCCAGGGTTCTTTACTCTTTACGCTCAGCAGTGAAAACAATGTTGATGATATTCCATACATTACTGAAAAACTGGGCAGTGTAGCTGCTCTGTTAAGAAATATGTCGCCGCTATACCATCAGTTTTTAAAGGAGGCTCAGATTAATGCCTGATTACAGTGAAAAAGTTATGGATCATTTTACAAACCCGCGAAACATTGGCGAGATCGGTGAAGCCGATGGAACAGGCGAAGTCGGAAATCCGGTTTGCGGAGATATGATGAAATTTACCATTAAGGTAAAAGATAACCGGATAGAAGATGTTAAGTATCTTACTTTTGGCTGTGGCGCAGCGATTGCTGTATCGAGTATGGTATCGGAAATGGCTAAAGGTAAAACTCTGGAAGAAGCTTTACAGATAACCAATAAGCAGGTGGCAGAAGAGCTTGGAGGACTTCCCGGTAATAAAATGCACTGTTCCAACCTCGGGGCCGACGCCCTGCATAAAGCTATCGAAGATTATATGGAAAAACATGGTACTAAATCAGCGAGCGTTTCCTGATTAAGATTACGCCGCTAATGATTCGGGCAGAATCAAATGCCCGGTGGGAGGTTAAATAATGAGCATAACAGATAGCCCTTTTGTTAAAGATGATCCCTGTGCCTGCCCTTTTTGTGACGAACCGATATGTCCTGATCCGGCAGATGAAAGGTATAAATGTAAAGGTGATAAGAATTTAAAAATTCACCTTGTTGACTGCGTGGGCCTTTATTGCCCGGTGCCGGTTATGACTGCCAAAGAAGAGATTGACCGGCTGAAGAAAGGCGAGTTGATGGAACTGATTGCTGATGACCCGGCTTCTGCTGAGGATATTCCGAGATGGGCAAAGAGAGCGGGGCACAAGTTTCTGGCTATGAGAAAGCTTGAAAATGACTATCACTTCCTGATTCAAAAAGAAAATGAGGAGGAATCATGATATGACTGAAGCGAAGAAGATCTTATATGTGCAGACCAGTGGTACGAATACCCCGGAAAGGCTATATTCTCCGCTAATTTTGGCCCAGACGGCAAAAGCGATGGGGCTTGAAGCTACCGTATATTTCCTTGGTTTGGGCCTTAAAAACCTTGTTAAGGAAGAGGCGGAGAAAGTTAAAGTTGGCGAGTTTCCCACCTTGCTGGAAGTGCTGAAACAGACGGCTTCCCAGGGAGTAGCAATAATGGCCTGCCAGCAAAGCATGCAGCTTTTTGGCGGTGAGATTAAAGCGGAGGATCTGCTTGAAGAAGCTGTTATCGCCGGGGCTGCAACCCTGAACGACCTTGCCCTGGAGGCTGATGCAGTTTTGAGCTTCTAATAGATATATAAAAATAAAAAAATATTGCTGTCCGGAAGGAATTTTATAAACCATGGCGAACTGTAACAGGCGTAGCATGGTAGGACGGCAGGGATTTCGCAAGATTAATGCCGGTCATAGAGCCGGTATATTTTTGTTTGCCAAACTCCTATCGGAGTTTATTTTTTTGCCCTGGCTTCTTACATGATGAAAAATTAGAGGAGGAGACGAATTTGAAGATGAAGGTGAAACTGTTTTTACTGGTTATGGGAACAATCTTGTTGGTTTTAAGCGGCTGTGGGGCAGATCAACCCGATGCCGGAGTAGAAGAGGAGATCGTTGGTGAAGAAGGAATAATTGATGATGGCCGGGTTTATGAATTTGCCCTGGCACACTTTTTTCCGGCAGTTCATCCGGGCGAAACAGAGTTGGTACAGGGCTGGGCTGATGCCCTAAATGAAGCAAGCAACGGCAGAATAATAATAACCAGCTATCCGGGAGAAACGCTGCTTAAATCTGCTGAAATATATGAAGGAGTTGTTTCAGGCATTGCCGATATCGGTCTTTCAGCATTTTTCTATACCCGCGGCCGCTTCCCTGTTCTGGAAGCATTTGAGCTTCCGGGAATTATTTACGAAAGCTCCTATGCGGCGAGTAAAGTAGCCTGGGAGGGAATTAAAGAGCTTAATCCGCAGGAAGTTCAGGATACGAAGCTAATGTTTGTGCTGGCTACCGGACCGGGAGATCTTTTCACAACAAAACCTGTGCGTAGTTTAAGCGATCTTCAGGGCATGAAGATAAGGGCAGCAGGATTAAGTGCC
>JAHYJM010000003.1 GCA_019428945.1 Bacillota bacterium
TTACCCTTCCGGAAGACATGGAAATGGTTATGCCCGGCGACAACGTCAATATGGATATAGAACTGATCACTCCGATTGCTATTGAAGAAGGTGTCCGCTTCGCTATCCGCGAAGGCGGCCGCACCGTTGGCGCCGGCGTGGTTACTGCTGTAAGCGAATGATATATGCAAATGAGTAATATTTGGCGAGGGGGCGGGATCTAAAACCCTGCCCCTTTATTATGCCGACATATTGACATACTGGAACTTGTTATGGTAAATTGGTATTTACGAGTTCAAGAGGCAGGTGGAGGAGTTAAAATGCGTGTAACAGTACATTTAGCCTGTGCAGAATGCAAAGAGCGGAATTATACAACCAACAAAAATAAGAAGAACAACCCGGACCGTATTGAAATGAAAAAATACTGCAGCCGTTGCAAGGTTCATACCCTGCACAAGGAAACAAAATAATCATTAAGCTGCCGGCCGGTAAAGCAATATGGCCGATCTCAGAATTAATACAGAGAGAGGTAATCAGTAAATGCGTTTTTTTAAGAGAATCGGAAAATTTTTGCATGAAGTCAGGGGCGAGTTAAAAAAAGTTAACTGGCCTAATAAGCGCGAATTCACTGTTTTTACTGGCATTGTATTGTCGACGGTACTGGTAATTGGTGTTTTTTTCTGGCTCCTGGATACCACCTTCCTGGCGATTCTGCAGCTGGTTATCCGCTAGACTGGCGAATCAAAGGTAATATAGAAGGAGTGTGACCGGGAATGCCACAGCATTCCCCTTACTATGAGCGCTAAAACAGAAACGGGAGCTGATAACGGTTTGGGGCAGAATCCTGAAAATGAAGCTGCCGAAACCGAAGAGAGCTCAATCAAAAAAGACTGGTATGTTATTCATACCTATGCCGGCTATGAAAAACGGGTGAAAACCAACCTGGAGCGCCGGGTTGACTCGATGGATATGAAAGATAAGATCTTTCGGATCATGGTGCCCACAGAAAAGGAAATTACCAGCCGCAGCGGACAGAAAAGAACTGTGGAGAAAAAAGTTTTCCCCGGTTATGTTTTGGTTGAAATGGTAATGGATGATGATTCATGGTATGTTGTGCGCAATACACCCGGAGTGACAGGTTTTGTCGGCCCGGGCTCCAAGCCTGTGCCGCTGAGTGAAAAAGAGATAACCCATATTCTGCGACAGGTTGGTGTAGTAGAAGGCAAACCGAGAATTGATTTTGACATCAACCAGGTTGTCAGGGTTGTCAATGGCCCCTTCAAGAATTTTGAGGGTAAGGTTGAAGAAATCAACAGGGAAAAAGGTACTGTAAAGGTATCTGTTTCAATGTTTGGACGTGAAACACCGGTGGAACTGGAATTCCACCAGGTGATTAAATTTTAATCAGTGCTGTGTTTCCCAAGCGGGGATAATTACAGCCGGGAGGTTTGTTTAATGGCTAAGAAGAAAAAAATAATTGGTATGACCAAACTACAGATACCAGCCGGTAAGGCTACACCAGCTCCCCCGGTCGGTACCGCCCTCGGGCCACATGGGGTAAATATTATGCAGTTTTGTAAGGAGTTTAACGAGCGTACTGCTGCTGATTCCGGTCTGATTATTCCGGTTGAGCTTACAGTGTACGAAGATCGCTCCTACTCCTTTATAACCAAAACTCCTCCGGCAGCTGTGCTTCTTAAAAAGGCTGTTGGCCTTGAAAAAGCATCAGGAGAACCTAACAGGGTTAAAGTGGCTACAATCTCGAGGGATAAAGTTAAAGAGATTGCGAGCCAGAAAATGGAAGATTTAAATGCATATGATGTTGATTCTGCAGCAAAAATTATTGAGGGAACTGCCCGCAGTATGGGCATAGTTGTTGAAAAGTAACAAATTCATGATCAGGTGGGAGAGCTTAAATGCTCGCTGACCACGGGAGGTTAACAGGAATGGCTAAAAAAGGTAAGAAATACGAGGAAGCCCGCAAGCTGATTGATCGCGAGAAAAAGTATGAGCCTGAAGATGCTTTGCGTTTGGTAAAAGAATTGAGCAAGCGTACCTTTGATGAAACGGTTGAGCTTGCAGTGCGTCTTGGTGTTAACACGAAGCACGCCGATCAGCAGGTTCGCGGTTCAGTGGTTCTGCCGCACGGCACCGGTAAAACAGTTCGCGTAGTTGTCTTTGCAAAGGGTGAGAAAATCAGGGAAGCTGAGGATGCAGGCGCAGATTTTGTTGGCGCGGATGAACTGGTTGCCAAGGTTCAGGAAGGTTGGCTCGACTTTGACGTTGCTGTTGCCACCCCTGATATGATGGGTTCTGTAGGTAAACTTGGCAAGATGCTTGGCCCCCGCGGTTTGATGCCGAACCCGAAAAGCGGTACCGTTACATTTGACATTGAAAAAGCAATCAATGATATTAAAGCAGGTAAAGTTGAATACAGAACCGATAAAGCGGGTAATGTTCATGTGCCTCTTGGTAAAGTTTCATTTGAACATGATAAGTTGGTCGAGAACTTCAGCGCCGTAATGGATGCGTTGATTAAAGCCCGTCCAACTGCGGCAAAAGGTCAGTATATTAAATCGGTTACAGTGAGCTCAACAATGGGCCCCGGCATCAGAAGCACTGCCGGACCCGATGTAAAAATGTAGGTTTGAATTGAATATAGCTTTCTTCCGCAGACGCCAGGCACCATACTATAAGGTTTAATGGCTTTCAGAGGCCGCCTGTCCAGGAAACATTGCACGATTCAACCATCTCTGGATCTGGTTGTACCGGGGCTTTTCTACTGCGGAAAGTCCCGTTTTTAATTTTTATAAGATTTGAGACAGCAGAAATGAAGCTGTGAGGAGGTGAAATGTTTGCTCACCAAAAAAGCTAAGGAAAAGATGTTGGAAGAAGTTACAGCTGAACTTAAAAGCTCTGAACTAGTTATAGTTACCGATTATCGCGGTCTTAATGTTAAAGCGATCAGCGTTCTTCGCAGCAAGCTCAGAGATCAGCAGTGCAGTTACCGTGTAACAAAAAACACCATGAACCGTTTGGCTTGTCGCCAGGCCGGTGTAGAAGAGATTGAAAGTCTTTTTGAAGGGCCTACAGCGATAGCCTATTCAAACGCTGATCCGGTTGCCGCGGCAAAGGTCTTTAATGAATTCGCCAGGGAAAATGAAGCTTTGGTTGTTAAAGGCGGCTTGTTATCGGGGCAGCTACTTGACCCTGCCGGTATTAAAGCCCTGGGAGATATTCCTCCACGCGAAGTATTACTGGCCAGGGTTGTCGGCGGCTTCCAGGCTCCTATTTCAGGTTTGGTAGGTGTTTTACAGGGTACTCTGCGCCAGTTGGTATATACCATGGATGCGGTTCGCCAGCAGAAGGAAAGCGCATAAACAATTATTTACAGATTTAAATTTATCAGAAAAGCAAATTGTGATTGCTAAAAAATAAACATATTGAAGGAGTTTAAAAATAATGTCAAAAGTTAATGAAATCATGGAATTAGTGAAGGGAATGACAGTTCTCGAGCTTTCCGAACTGGTTAAAGCATTGGAAGAAGAGTTTGGCGTAACGGCTGCCGCACCGGTAGCAATGGCTGCCGCACCCGCAGCTGCAGTTGAGGAGGAAGAGAAAGACGAGTTTGACGTAGTTCTTACCTCTGCCGGCGAGAAGAAGATCCAGGTAATCAAGGTTGTCCGCGAAATCACCGGTTTAGGGCTTAAGGAAGCGAAAGCGCTCGTTGACGAAGCTCCCGGAACCGTTCAGGAAAAAGTCAATAAAGAAACTGCCGAAGCAACTAAAGCAAAAATTGAAGAAGCAGGCGGAAGCATCGAACTGAAGTAAGATTTACTGCACAACAATACAGTCTCAGGTTAAAAGAAACAGTCTCCTGCCGGATTTAGCGGCAAGAGGCTGTTTTGTGTTTTGGAGTATTGACTGATGAAAATAGCAACGGTTCTGGTTCGACAACAGAAAGTATGGATAGAGTTAAACCCCCTGAACCGATCATCACAGATAACAATGAATCTGATCAAAACGTTGTCTTTGGTAATTGCGATGCTGATCGAATCGCAGGCGATAGCGTTTTTTTTGTCAGTGAAGCAAATTCAGATGATCCGGGAACAGCCGGAGAATATTATAAGGTGCAGGATAATCAAGAAAACCTGCCAACTGATACCCCTGTAAATGAAGGGACTGGATCTGATCTTGCAAAAGCGGTTAAGGTTTTTGAGCAAGCTCTACAGTTGTTTGAAGCAAACAGCTCATTGTTCGCAGCTAGGGAATCAACTCTGATAAGGACTGAGCTCGCAGTTGCAAAAGCAGCAATATATGCACTTGAATTAAAGCTTTCAGCCGATCTGAGGCTAATCGAAAAAACGGCTGATGCATACGCTGAGGCTTTAATAGTTCTGTCTGAACTTGGAGGTTACCTATCAGAAGATCAGTTGGCATTAGTTGCGGAGCTATTAAATGCTGTTGATGAAGTTCTATCAGAATACACCATCATAGCTACATCAATACTGCCCTGATCAAGAGCAGCTGGTTTTGTTGAAGCGATGGTTTAACACCGAATATTAAGATATATCAAATTTAAAGTGGCGAATAGGGCAAATGCCGAGTCGCCACTTTAAATTTACAACAGGGCCAGACGAATTCAGGCCGCTGTATTGTTTCAAGGATATCCCCAAAGTTGATTACTATGGGAGTGTGAAAAAATATTTATTATAGAATGAAAATAATAGTGACATACCGTTGACACCTTTTAACTTTTATGATAATATCTTAAGATGTCTAGTACTACCACTATGTGCTTTTTTAGAAATGATTCGATTAGTCTTCTTGAGTAATTTATATACCCTTAGGAGCAACAGATTTGACAGGGCTGTATTATGATTTCAGCCCGATTTTACTCGGTTTCTAAATCATAAACCAGGTATCAGGGGAGTGATTTTTTTTAATGTCCAGTAGCGTTACAGCAGTAAGTAACAACCGTCGTTCATATGCCCGTATTACTGAAGTGTTAGATTTACCGAACCTGATTGAAGTTCAGAGCAGCTCATTTGAGTGGTTTTTAAGCCAGGGTTTGAAAGAAATATTTGAAGATTTTTCTCCCATCCAGGATTTTACCGGCAATTTGGTTCTGGAATTTTTTGACTACACGCTCGGTGAACCGAAGTATTCGGTTGACGACTGCAAAGAGCGTGATGCCACCTATGCCGTTCCCCTCAAGGTGAGGGTGCGGCTGATCAACCAGGAAACCGGAGAAGTCAAGGAGCAGGAAGTTTTTATGGGCGATTTTCCGATGATGACCGAAAACGGGACCTTTATTATTAACGGTGCCGAAAGGGTTATCGTCAGTCAGTTGGTTCGCTCACCGGGAGTATATTTTAAAAAGCAACCCGACCCCACAGGGAGCACCGGTAAAGAGCTTATCAGCGCTACTATTATTCCTAACCGCGGAACCTGGCTGGAATTTGAAACTGATGTTTCAGACGGTATCTTTGTCAGGGTTGACCGCACCAGGAAGATTCCTGTCACAGTCCTGCTGAGGGCAATTGGCTTCGGTACCGATGAAAAGATTATCGAATTACTGGGTAAAGATCCACGCCTGTTAGAGATTCTTGAAAAGGATCATACTGATTCAGAGGATTCTGCCCTCCTTGAAATTTACAAGCGCCTTCGCCCCGGAGAACCTTTAAATGTGGATAATGCCCGTTCGCTCTTCGAATCGCTTTTCTTTGACGGAAAAAGGTATGATTTCGCCCATGTTGGAAGGTTTAAAGCCAACAAGAAACTTTCAATGTCAAACCGTTTGTTCGGCCAGGAATTGGCTGAGGATTTAGCCGATCCTGTCAGTGGAGATCTTCTTTATCCGGCAGGAACGGTAATTGATGAAGAAGCGGCCAGAATCATTGATGAACACGGCATCCAACGGGCCAGGATCACACATCGTGACGAAGTTCATCTTGTTATCGGTAACGGAACTGTTGAACTATCAACCCGGCACCTGGTTGTTACCGATATTATTGCAACTGTAAATTATATTATAAACCTTTTTGACGGCATCGGTTTTGTGGATGATATCGATCACCTGGGAAACCGGCGCTTGCGCAGTGTTGGTGAACTGCTGCAGAATCAGTTCCGGATCGGTTTATCTAGAATGGAAAGAGTCGTCCGGGAAAGGATGACTATTCAGGATGTGGAGGCGATTACCCCGCAGGCGTTGATCAATATCCGCCCGGTAATTGCTTCGATAAAAGAGTTTTTTGGCAGCAGCCAGCTGTCACAGTTTATGGATCAGACCAACCCGCTGGCCGAGCTTACTCACAAGCGTCGTCTCAGCGCTCTCGGACCGGGGGGGTTAAGCCGTGAAAGGGCCGGTTTTGAAGTGCGTGATGTGCATCATTCTCACTACGGCCGGGTATGTCCTATTGAAACCCCTGAAGGCCCGAACATCGGCTTGATTGGTTCGCTTGGCACCTATGCCCGCATAAACAAGTACGGTTTTATGGAAACTCCGTACCGGCGTGTAAATAAGAAAGAAGGACGGGTAACTTCTGAAATTGTTTACCTGACAGCCGATGATGAAGACCGTTTTGTTATTGCCCAGGCGAACGCTATTTTAAATGATGACGGACGATTTGCTGCAAACCGTGTTGCCTGTCGCTACTATTATGATACGGTCATGCGGAGCCCGAACGAAGTTGACTTTATGGACGTTTCTCCGAAGCAGCTGGTCAGTGTGGCTACCGCCCTGATTCCTTTTCTCGAAAACGATGATGCCAACCGTGCTCTCATGGGTGCGAACATGCAGCGCCAGGCTGTGCCCCTTCTGAAAACCGAAGCTCCCCTGGTAGGAACCGGGTTGGAGTACAAAGCTGCAGTTGATTCCGGCGCTGTGGCAATCTGTCTGAACGACGGAGAGGTTGTCAGGGTTACAAGCAATGAAATTATTGTTCGCCGTGATGAAGATGGAGAAGGTCAGAACTATATCATTAACGGGAGAACCCGGGAAAAATTTGAAACAGATCGCAAACCCGGCCTCGACACTGGCCTGGATATTTATATGCTGCAGAAATTTAAACGCTCAAACCAGGGTACCTGTGTTAACCAGCACCCAATTGTCAGGCACGGCCAGAAAGTCAAAGCCGGTGAAGTTATTGCCGATGGCTCCTGCACAAGTAAAGGCGAGCTGGCTCTTGGGCGTAATGTTCTGGTGGCATTTCTCCCCTGGGAAGGTTACAACTACGAAGATGCAATCCTGATCAGCGAAAAACTTGTTAAGGATGATGTCTTTACATCTATACATATAGAAGAGTACGAGTCTGAAGCGCGTGATACCAAGCTTGGCCCTGAAGAGATTACCCGTGATATACCCAACGTTGGCGAAGAAGCGCTGAAAGATCTTGACGGTCGGGGTATTATTCGTGTCGGAGCCGAAGTAAGGGCTGGCGACATCCTGGTAGGAAAAGTGACTCCAAAGGGTGAAACTGAGCTGACTGCTGAAGAAAGGCTCTTAAGGGCAATCTTTGGCGAGAAAGCCCGTGAAGTTCGCGACACTTCCCTGCGTATTCCGCACGGCGAGTCAGGTATTGTCGTTGATGTCAAGGTTTTTAACCGTGAAGACGGCGACGAACTCTCTCCGGGAGTTAATCAGCTGGTTCGGGTTTATGTTGCCCAGAAACGTAAAATATCCGAAGGGGATAAGATGGCCGGTCGCCATGGTAACAAGGGCGTCATTGCCCGTATTCTGCCAGAAGAAGACATGCCCTTCCTGCCTGACGGTTCATCACTTGACATAGTGCTGAACCCACTCGGAGTTCCTTCGAGGATGAATATTGGTCAGGTTCTGGAAGCTCACCTGGGCTGGTCGGCGAAAGTTCTCGGCATTGAGATTGCCTCACCGGTTTTTGATGGCGCATCAGAAGATGACGTGTTCGCCGCTTTCGCAGAAGCCGGACTTCCCGAAAACGGTAAAACCACACTCTATGACGGACGCACCGGTGAACCCTTTGATGAGAAGATAACTGTGGGCTTTGTTTATATGTTAAAGCTGGCTCACCTGGTTGATGATAAAATTCATGCCCGGTCCACCGGACCATATTCACTGGTCACTCAGCAGCCGCTTGGCGGTAAAGCCCAGTTTGGCGGGCAGCGTTTCGGTGAGATGGAGGTTTGGGCGCTCGAAGCATATGGTGCCGCATACACATTGCAGGAAATCTTAACTGTAAAGTCCGATGACGTGGTTGGGCGTGTCAAGACCTATGAAGCTATAGTCAAGGGTGAAAACATTCCCGAACCGGGTGTACCTGAATCTTTTAAGGTCCTGGTTAAAGAGCTGCAGAGCCTGTGCCTCGATGTTCGCGTATTGAGCGAAGAGTCAGGTGAGGTGGAAATTAAGGAAGGTGACGATGATTCCGATTATCGCCGTCTGGATGTGAATATTGAAGGCATGGAATCGGATGAAGATGATCTTGATCGCTTTGTTTACCGAAAGGAACCTGCAGCGGAGCCTGTTGCTGCTGAAAGCGCAGGCAACCCCGCAGTAGAAATATTAGATGATCAAAATGAGGATCTTGACGCTGGTGTTGCAGAAAGTAAAGATGAAATTGTAATTCCGGCAGCTGTTAAGCCTGATGAAGTCGAAGAAGTATCCCTCGATCAGCTCGAAGAACTCGAGGAAGCTGACTATGAAGATGATGATGAAGGATTGAAACCGAAGCGAGCTTCGAAGAAACCAAGAATAGAAGAAGAGCCGGATGAAGAACCGGACGAGCTTGACGAAGACGAAGAAAACATCTACTAGTAGCTCAGGCTGATGCCTGGCGAAAGGAGAGATCTTTTTGTTGGATGTTAATAATTTTGATGCCTTAAAAATCGGTCTTGCTTCATCTGAACAGATTAGAGCCTGGTCACGAGGTGAAGTTAAAAAACCGGAAACTATTAATTACCGGACACTCAAGCCGGAACGTGAAGGGCTTTTCTGTGAAAAAATATTTGGTCCGCAGAAAGACTGGGAATGTCACTGCGGAAAATACAAGCGGGTTCGGTATCGCGGAATCGTTTGCGACCGCTGTGGCGTTGAAGTAACAAGGGCAAAAGTCCGCCGCGAGCGGATGGGCCATATCGAACTTGCCGCCCCTGTTTCCCATATATGGTATTTTAAGGGAATTCCCAGCCGCATGGGGCTGCTGCTTGACATGTCGCCGCGGGCGCTTGAAAAAGTGCTTTATTTTGCTGCCTACGTGGTAATTGATCCTGGTGATACATATTTGAGCAAGAAACAGCTTTTAACAGAAGTTGAATATCGCGAGTATTTTGAGAAATATCAGGCGCTGTTTAAGAGCAACAAAGGTTTCAAGGCTGAAATGGGGGCCGAAGCGATTAAAAAACTTTTAACCGGTCTCGATCTTGAAGAGATTGCCCTTGGATTGCGTGAAGAGTTGGCCACATCGAGCGGACAGAAAAAAGTAAGGGCAATCCGCCGCCTTGAAGTGGTTGAAGCCTTCAGACAGTCCGGTAACGATCCTTCATGGATGATTTTAGATGCCATACCGGTAATTCCGCCTGACCTGCGGCCGATGGTTCAGCTCGATGGTGGTAGATTTGCCACCTCTGATCTTAATGATCTCTACCGCAGGGTGATTAACCGCAATAATCGCCTAAAGCGGCTGCTCGATCTCGGAGCTCCCGATATTATTGTCCGAAATGAAAAGCGGATGCTGCAGGAAGCAGTAGATGCTTTAATTGATAACGGCCGGCGCGGGCGTCCTGTTACCGGACCCGGTAATCGTCCGCTGAAGTCTCTCAGTGATATGCTTAAAGGTAAACAGGGACGCTTCCGCCAGAACCTGCTGGGTAAGAGAGTTGACTACTCAGGCCGTTCTGTTATCGTAGTTGGCCCCGAACTGAAACTGTACCAGTGCGGGCTTCCGAAAGAGATGGCGCTTGAACTCTTCAAGCCCTTTGTGATGAAACGCCTGGTTAGTGATGGTCTGGCCCATAATATCAAGAGCGCCAAACGAATGGTTGAAAAGGTGCGTCCCGAAGTATGGGATGTTCTTGAAGAAGTAATCAAGGATCACCCTGTTCTGCTTAACAGAGCGCCTACACTGCACCGACTCGGTATCCAGGCTTTTGAGCCGGTACTGGTTGAAGGGCGCGCAATTCAGATCCATCCGTTGGTATGCTCGGCATATAATGCCGATTTTGACGGCGACCAGATGGCTGTTCACGTACCGCTTTCTGCTGAAGCGCAGACAGAAGCTCGTTTACTTATGCTTTCAGCACACAACATTCTCAACCCGAAGGAAGGACGACCCGTAACCACCCCTACCCAGGATATGGTTCTTGGTTGTTATTACCTTACCCTGGAAAAAGATGGAACCAAGGGTGAAGGAAAAGTCTTCCCCGATACCGATGAAGCAGTCATGGCTTATGAACTCGGATATCTCGATCTTCATGCGCGTATTTTTATTCGCGCTGCCGGTTTCAAAGGCCGGGATTTTGCCCGTCGGAAAAAATATATTTTAACTACCGTCGGCAAAGTAATTTTTAACGAGGTATTCCCGAAGGATTTCCCCTACATGAACAATGCCGATTTTAACGATTCTTTACCTGAAAATACTTTTGTACCGGTAAAAGGGTTTGATCCGGAAAAAGTACTTAAAGATCAGCCCCGTAACAAGGCGATTAAGAAAGATTTTCTTGCAGAACTTATCGCCCGCTGTTACCGCATGTATGGTAATACCCAGACAGCGGAAATTCTTGATCAGGTAAAAAAGCTCGGTTTTCACTATGCCACTCGTGCCGGTGTTACTGTAGCGGTCAGCGATATCGTTGTGCCTGATCAGAAGCAGGAAATTTTGAAAGATGCTGAAGATAAAGTTGATACAACGGAAACTCAGTTTGCTCATGGCCTGATCACTGAAAATGAACGTTATGACCGGGTAATCGAGGTATGGGGTAAAGCTAAGGACCAGGTTACACAGGCATTGATGGGCTCGCTTGACGAACTCAACCCGATTTACATGATGGCCCATTCAGGTGCACGTGGTAATGAATCACAGATAACCCAGCTTGCCGGAATGCGAGGCCTCATGGCCGACCCGGCGGGTAGAATTATTGACGTTCCAATTAAGGCTAACTTCCGGGAAGGCCTTACCGTTTTGGAATACTTTATTTCAACTCACGGTGCCCGGAAAGGTCTTGCCGATACAGCGCTTAAAACCGCTGACTCGGGTTACCTGACCCGTCGCCTGGTTGATGTTGTCCAGGATGTTATCGTCAGGGAAGACGATTGTGGAACCGGCCAGTCAATCGGTCTCAGTGAGTTTCTTGAAAGTGATGAACCGCTTGAAGAAGCAGTTAACCGCCTGATTGGCCGTTACACCATGGAAGCGGTCTATCACCCTGAAACAGGCGAGGTTGTTATCCCGCCCGATACCCTGGTCACTGAAGAACTGGCCAGGCAGGTCTCGGATCTGAATATTACCGAGGTGCGGTTCCGTTCGGTTCTTACCTGTAAAACAAGACACGGTGTTTGTGTCAAGTGCTATGGGCGCGACCTGGCCAGCGGCAAGATTGTTAATGTCGGAGAAGCGGTTGGTATCATTGCCGCCCAGTCAATCGGTGAACCGGGAACGCAGCTGACAATGAGGACATTCCACACCGGCGGTGTGGCCGGTGACGACATTACACAGGGTTTGCCAAGAGTTGAGGAGCTTTTTGAAGCGCGTAAGCCTAAGGGACAGTCACTGATTGCTGAAATAGCCGGTGAAGTGGAACTGATGGAGACACGTTACAAGCGCGAAATCAGGCTGACGGCAGAACATGGTGAAAGTCGTGTTTACCCTATACCTTACGGAGCCAGAATTAAGGTGGAAAACGGTAAGAACGTCAACGCCGGTGATGAACTTACCGAAGGTTCGATTAATCCACATGAACTGCTTAAAGTTAAAGGGGTACGCGGTGTTCAGCTCTACCTGCTTAAAGAGGTACAGTGGGTATACAAGATGCAGGGTGTGGACATCAACGATAAACATATTGAGATTATAGTAAGGCAGATGCTTAAGAAAGTTAAGGTGGAGGACCCTGGTGACACCGACCTCCTGCCAGGCGGCATGCTTGACAGTTATGTATTTGAAGAGATTAACACTGCCGTTGTTGATGAAGGCGGGCAACCGGCTTTAGCCCGTCCACTGCTCCTTGGCATCACGAAGACATCTCTTGCAACCGAATCATTTCTTTCGGCTGCTTCATTCCAGGAAACTACACGGGTCCTAACCGAAGCATCTATCAAGGGCCGTCAGGATCAGTTGTTAGGTTTGAAGGAAAATGTTATCATCGGCAAACTGATTCCGGCTGGAACGGGGATGGCCCGCTATCGTAACATTAATGTGCATCCCGTTGGTTTTGAGCCGGAAGCGGCAGAAGAAAGTGAAGTTGAGGCCGATCCCGGGTTTGATACTGAAGAGACTGCTATTACAGTGCAGGCTGATGAAGGTCCAGAAGTGACTGGAGAAGACTCAGAAGTATTCGAGGATTAAAGTTAAGTTTTCATTGACAAGCCTATGCTGCGGTGATAAAATCTTAAAGTGCGTCTGATAGGCGTGCCTGGGATAGGTATGGAAATAAGGAGAGTGTGCCCTTCCGGTGGAAGAATTAATAAAAAAGGCCGAACGTAAAGTAGTCGGCACAAAACAGACGCTTAAAGCCCTGGAAAAAGGTGAAGTCAGCATGGTAATTATAGCCAGGGATGCAGAAGATAAAGTGATTCGTCCCGTACTCTTACTGTGCGAAGCAAATAAGATCGAACTGCACTATGTTGACTCGATGGTTCAGCTCGGCAGGATGTGCGGTATTAAAGTAAAAGCAGCTGTTGCTGCTATAACTGAATAAGAAGGAGGTGGACTGATGCCGACAATTAACCAATTAGTTCGTAAGGGCCGTAAGCAAATGACCAAGAAATCGTCTGCTCCGGCGCTTGAAAGTTCCCCGCAGAAAAGGGGCGTTTGCACCCGTGTTTCGACGACTACACCAAAGAAACCGAACTCGGCCTTACGTAAAATTGCCAGAGTCCGCCTGACAAATGGGGTTGAAGTAACCGCCTACATTCCAGGGATCGGGCATAACCTGCAGGAACACTCCGTGGTTCTGGTCAGGGGAGGAAGAGTAAAAGATTTACCTGGTGTGCGCTATCACCTGGTAAGGGGAGCTCTCGATGCGGCCGGAGTTGAAAACAGGGCTCAGGGACGCTCGAAATACGGCACAAAGCGGCCGAAAGCGCAGTAAATAAGTAAGGAGTGGATGAATCAAGATGCCACGTAAAGGTCCTGTATCAAAACGGGAAATCTTAGCTGACCCGGTTTATAACAGTAAGCTGGTTACTCGTTTTATAAACAAGCTGATGTATGATGGACAGAGAGGTTCCGCCCAGGAAATTATCTATGATGCTTTTGACATAATCCGGGAAAAGATCGGTAAAGAGCCTCATGAAGTTTTTGAAACGGCAATGCGCAATGTAGCGCCTGTGCTTGAAGTTAAGCCCCGCCGGGTTGGTGGTGCAACATACCAGGTGCCTATTGAGGTTAGCACTCATCGCAAAAACATTCTGGCTATCCGCTGGGTTATCAGCTTTGCCCGCAACCGTGGAGAGAAAACCATGGCTCAGAGGCTTGCTGGAGAATTGATGGATGCTGCGAACAATACCGGTGGCTCAATCAAGAAAAAAGAAGATACGCATAAAATGGCTGAAGCCAATAAGGCTTTTGCCCATTACCGCTGGTAGCAAAGGTTTTGTTACCCGGACAGCATTATTATGGACAGATTCGTCAGGGTTTTGAGTTTATCCGGGATTCCGGTTCTCTGACTTCTGACTTCCGCCCTTGGAAGGAGGGATGAAATGAGCAAGGAAGCACAATTAAGCCAGATTAGAAATATTGGTATTGCCGCTCACATAGATGCAGGCAAGACTACAACCACAGAGAGAATTCTTTTTTATACCGGACGCCTGCACCGTTTAGGCGAAGTGCATGAAGGAACAGCTACGATGGACTGGATGGCCCAGGAGCAGGAACGCGGTATTACTATTACTTCTGCTGCAACATCCTGCCGCTGGCGCGATTGCTTAATTAATATTATCGATACGCCCGGACACGTGGACTTTACAGTTGAAGTCGAGCGTTCGTTACGTGTTCTTGACGGAATGGTTGCGATTTTTTGTGCCAAAGGCGGAGTTGAACCGCAGTCAGAAACAGTCTGGCGTCAGGCTGATCGTTACCATGTTCCGCGTCTGGCCTACATAAATAAAATGGATGCAGTTGGTGCAGATTTTTTTAATGTTTTAGGGCAACTGCAGGACAGGCTTCATGCTCATGCCCTCCCGATTCAGTTGCCGGTTGGTTCCGAGAGTGAATTTGCCGGAGTTATTGATCTTATATCTGAGCGTACAATTATATACGAAGATGATCTTGGAACCCGCAGCAATGAAAGTGATATTCCTGAAGATATGCTAGAGCTGGTAGCTGAATACCGGGAAAAAATTCTCGAGGCTGTTGCTGATGTCGATGACACCCTGATGGAAAAATATTTCAGCGGTGAAGAAATAAGCTCTGATGATATTTACAGGGCATTACGTAAAGCAGTTATTCAAAACAACCTTGTTCCTGTTTTATGCGGTTCATCATACAAAAACAAGGGTGTGCAGCCACTTTTGGATGCGGTTGTTAATTTGATGCCTTCACCGGTTGATGTTGGAGCAGTAAAAGGTTTCAATCCCAACAACGGCGAGGAAGATTTCCGACTGCCTGCAAACGATGCACCTTTTGCCGCACTGGTTTTTAAGATAATGGTAGATCCCTTTGTCGGAAAATTAGCTTTTGCCCGGGTTTATTCCGGAACGCTGGAAAAAGGTTCAGTCGTATACAACGCTGCCCGTCAGAAGCGCCAGCGCATCGGACGCCTGATTAGAATGCACGCCAATTTCCGGGAGGAGATTGATCGCGCTACAACGGGTGATATTATTGCTATTATCGGTCCGAAAGAGATCAGCACTGGTGATACTTTATGCGACCTTACCAAGCAGATAGTGCTTGAAAACATACAGTTTCCCGAGCCGGTTATTTCTGTGGCGATTGAGCCTAAAACCAAGGCTGACCAGGATAAAATGACTGTTTCTATGCAGCATCTTTCCGAAGAGGATCCGACTTTCCAGATTTACACTGACAAAGAAACGGGGCAGACCATTATTTCCGGGATGGGCGAGCTTCACCTGGAAATCATAGTCGACCGCTTGCTGCGCGAATTCAAAGTGCAGGCTAATGTGGGTAACCCCCAGGTGGCTTACAAAGAAACTGTTCTCGGTGAAACAGCTGCCGAAGGTAAATTTGTGCGTCAGTCAGGTGGGCGCGGTCAGTATGGTCACGTTGTAATTGAACTTTCACCACTTGAATCAGGTGGAGGGTTTGTTTTTGAAAATAAAATTGTCGGAGGAGCCATACCCAAGGAATTTATCCCTTCAGTTGAAGCCGGGCTGAAAGAGTCGGCACTTAACGGGGTTCTCTCGGGTTATCCCGTGGTAGATATTAAAGTAGTATTGAAGGATGGTTCTTTCCACGAAGTCGATTCATCGGAACTCGCATTCCGCATTGCCGCTTCCAAAGCACTTAAAACTGCGCTTTCCAAAGCAAAACCGGTGCTGTTGGAACCGGTGATGAAAGTTGAAGTTACTGCTCCCGAGGAGTATGTCGGCGATATCATCGGAGATTTTACCAGCCGTCGCGGACGGATCCTTGGCACTGAATTAAAAAGTGGACAGCAGATAGTCCGAGGTGTTGTGCCTTTATCCGAAATATTCGGATACGCTACCGAGCTGCGTTCGCATACTCAGGGCCGTGGTGTATATAATATGGAGTTTTATCGATATGAAGAGGTACCACAGAGCATTGCTCAAAAAATAATCACTCAAAGCGGTGCTTAATAATAGTTGGAGGTGCATTTAATTGGCTAAGCAGAAGTTTGAGCGGACGAAACCGCACGTTAACGTAGGAACGATTGGTCACGTGGACCACGGCAAGACCACGTTGACAGCGGCGATGACCCATTGTTTATCGAGTGCCGGTCTGGCGAAGAACACATCCTTTGATGAGATTGATAAGGCGCCGGAAGAGAAAGAAAGAGGCATAACCATTGCGACAGCGCACGTTGAATACGAGAGTGAGAACAGGCACTACGCGCACGTAGATTGCCCCGGTCACGCTGACTATGTAAAGAACATGATCACCGGAGCGGCGCAGATGGACGGAGCGATCCTGGTAGTATCGGCGGCAGACGGGCCGATGCCCCAGACCCGTGAACACATCCTGCTTTCCCGCCAGGTAGGCGTTCCTTACATAATCGTCTTTTTAAACAAAGCCGACATGGTGGACGACCCTGAGTTGTTGGAACTGGTAGAGATGGAAGTAAGAGACCTGTTAAGCGAATATGAATTTCCCGGAGACGACACCCCTGTAATCGTTGGTTCAGCCCTGAAAGCGGGCGAATGCGGCTGCGGAGGCAAAGACTGCCCTGAGTGCAAAGCGATCTGGGATCTAATCGAAGCGCTTGACACCTATATACCGATGCCGGAGAGAGAAAAAGACAAGCCCTTCTCGATGCCGATTGAAGACGTATTTTCGATTACCGGCCGCGGCACCGTGGTTACCGGCAGAGTTGAAAGAGGCCAGATTAAAGTGGGCGATGAAGTAGAGATCGTCGGCTTTGAAGAAAAGCCCCGCAAGACCGTAGCCACCGGCGTTGAAATGTTCCGTAAGCTGATGGATTACGCCGAAGCGGGCGATAACATTGGCGTATTGCTGCGTGGAGTTGACCGAGAATCAGTAGAGCGCGGCCAGGTATTGGCCAAGCCGGGCACGATCAAGCCGCACACAAACTTCAAAGCAGAAGTCTACGTTCTGAAGAAAGAAGAAGGCGGTCGCCACACCCCGTTTTTCCAGGGATACCGCCCGCAGTTTTACTTCAGGACAACCGACGTTACCGGCAACATTACCCTTCCGGAAGACATGGAAATGGTTATGCCCGGCGACAACGTCAATATGGATATAGAACTGATCACTCCGATTGCTATTGAAGAAGGTGTCCGCTTCGCTATCCGCGAAGGCGGCCGCACCGTCGGCGCCGGCGTGGTTACTGCTGTAAGCGAATAAGTAATATAAGTAGCGATGAAGTAAAAGGTTGCCGGCAAAGCAGCCGGGGAATTTTTATGGAGCAGCTCTGATTTAATCAGGCGATAAGGAGGATTTGTTCATGGCTAATCAAAAAATCAGGATCAGATTGAGAGCTTTTGATCACCATTTGCTGGATCAGTCTGCCGGAAAAATTGTTGAGACGGCGCGCCGTACCGGTGCAGATGTTTCCGGGCCGGTTCCATTACCGACAGAAAGAAGCCTTTACACAGTTATACGTGCGCCGCATAAATATAAAGACTCTCGGGAGCAATTCGAAATGCGCACTCATAAGCGTCTGATTGATATCTTAGAACCAACACCAAAAACAATCGACGCTTTGATGAGGCTTGATTTGCCTGCCGGTGTTGACATTGAGATTAAGCTCTAGCTGAAAGGCTGAAAGACGGGAGGTGCTTTAAATATAATGACTAAAGCAATATTAGCGCGTAAAGTCGGAATGACCCAGATCTACGATGAGCAGGGCCGCGTTGTACCTGTAACGGTGCTTGAAGCAGGACCTTGCCGTGTAGTTCAGGTTAAGAGTACAGATACAGATGGCTACAACAGTATTCAGCTCGGGTTCGTCGAGAAGAAAGAACAGCGTGTGAATCGCCCTATGAAAGGACACTTTCAAAAGGCCAAGGTAAAACCGCTTCGCTTCATTCGCGAATTCAAGGTGGAGGATACCGGCCAGTATAAGGCTGGCCAGGAAATTAAAGCTGACAGCTTTTCAGCCGGTGACTATGTTGATGTCAGTGCGGTCGCCAGGGGGAAAGGTTTCGCCGGTTCAATTAAAAAAATGGGATTCAGCAGGGGCCCGAAAACTCACGGTTCGCATTACCACCGCGGTCCGGGTTCTCTGGGGTCTGTAGCTCCGGCCCGAGTCTTTAAAGGCCGAAGATTGCCGGGACGTATGGGCGGTTGGCGGCGCACTATTCAGCGTCTGCTGGTTGTCGATTCCGATGCCGGTAAAAACCTGCTTCTTGTTAAGGGTTCAGTACCCGGCCCGAGAGGCGGCCTGATAGAAATTAAAGAGTCGGTAAAAAGCCGGTAAACGGATAACCCAAAGAAAGGAGATGCCCTGAATATGCCTAAATTATCTTTATACAATAGAGACGGTGATCAGGTTGAAGAGATCGATTTAAACGAAGGTCTTTTCGCTGCTCCCTTTAAGCAGGGGGCGCTTCACCAGACGGTTGTAACACAGGCGGCCAGGCGTAGGCTCGGTACTGCTTCAAGTAAAGACCGCAGTGAAGTGAGAGGCGGCGGAGCAAAACCATGGCCGCAAAAAGGAACAGGACGCGCCCGTCACGGCAGCACACGTTCTCCGTTGTGGGCCGGCGGTGGTGTAACATTTGGCCCTCATCCGCGTGACTTTAACCCGAAGGTGCCGAAAAAAATGCGTCGCGCAGCGCTTAAAACAGCTTTAAGCGATAAGGTAAACGAAGGCAAGCTGATATTAATTAATGAATATGCCATCGATACCCCGCAGACCAAAAAAATGGTTGCCCTGCTTGATAATCTGAAGATCAGCGGCGGTGCCCTGATAGTAATTGATCAGCCTGACTTGAATATCATCAAAGCCGCACGTAATCTGCCCAGGGTCAAGACTGTTTTGGCCAGGCAGTTAAATGTGCTTGATATTCTTACTTATAACTACCTGGTAATGAATAAAGCAGCGCTGCAGCAGGTTGAGGAGGTGTTCGGAGGATGAAAGATGCAAGAGACGTTATCATTCGTCCACTGATCAGTGAAAAATCTTCCGACCTGATGGAAGAGAACAAATATACCTTTGTCGTTTCCGGCAAAGCGAACAAAATTGAAATTAAGCGTGCTCTTGAAGAAATATTTGACGTCAAGGTAAAGGCAGTCAACACAGCCAACTTCAAGGGTAAAAGAAAGCGTCTGGGCCGTTACCCCATGGGTAAACAACCCAGCTGGAAAAAGGCTGTAATTACCCTGGCCGAAGGCAGCAAACCAATTGAGCTGTTTGAAAGCCGCTAGTAGAAGGAGGGAAATATAAATGGCTGTTAAACGTTTTAAACCCACTTCACCGGGGCGGCGGTTTGCCACCGTATCAACGTTTGAAGAAATCACAAAAACAGAGCCCGAAAAGTCACTTCTGGCCCCACTTAGTAAAAAAGCCGGACGCAACTCTTACGGCAGGATCACTGTCCGTCACCAGGGTGGTGGGCATAAACGCGCTTACCGTATAATTGATTTCAAGCGCAATAAAGATGATGTACCCGCTAAAGTTGCTGGTATTGAGTATGATCCTAACCGAACGGCAAATATAGCGCTGCTGCATTACACAGATGGAGAGAAACGCTACATACTTGCACCATTGGGTTTGCGCACCGGACAGACAGTAATTTCGGGCGATAAGGTTGAAGTAAGGCCGGGCAATGCAATGCCGCTTCGTTCAATTCCTGTTGGTACTTTTGTACACAACATCGAAATGAAACGCGGACATGGCGGGCAGCTGGCCCGTTCAGCCGGAACTGCAGCACAGCTTTCTGCCAAGGAAGGCGATCAGGCTTTCATTCGCCTGCCTTCAGGTGAAGTGCGATTGATACCGCTTGACTGTCGTGCAACCGTTGGACAGATTGGCAATATTGAACATGAAAACCTTACTATCGGGAAAGCCGGGCGTAGCCGCTGGCTGGGCCGGAGGCCGACAGTACGCGGTTCGGTTATGAACCCCTGTGATCACCCGCATGGTGGCGGTGAGGGTAGAGCGCCGATCGGCTTGAAGCGGCCTGTAACCCCCTGGGGCAAACCGACCCTGGGTTACAAGACCCGCAAGAAAAACAAGGATTCGGATAGGCTTATTGTCCGCCGCCGTAAGAAGTAGTCGGAAAACACGCCCGAAAACGCCTGGTGCGACGAGCGGTGTGGATTCCGTCTGAAAGGGAGGTTATCTTAATTGTCACGTTCACTGAAAAAGGGCCCCTATGTTGAGGGCAGCTTAATGAAAAAAATTGAGCAGATGAACGAAAAGGGAGACAAAAAGGTTATTAAAACCTGGTCCCGTCGTTCAACAATATTCCCTGATATGGTTGGCCACACCATAGCCGTTCATGACGGCCGCAGGCATGTGCCGATTTATATCAGCGAAGACATGGTTGGACATAAACTTGGAGAATTTGCTCCGACCCGAACCTTCAGGGGGCACGGGCACCATACCGAACGCTCTACCTCATTGAAATAGGGCTTAAGGAGGCAGGATATTAATGGAAGCAAGAGCACAGGCCCGCTACGTGCGTCTCGCGCCGCGTAAAGTTAGAGCTGTTGTCGATCTTATTCGTAATAAAGATCTTGATGAAGCCATTAGCATACTTCGCTATACTCCGCGACGCGCCGCCGAAGTGGTTACTAAAGTGGTTAAGTCAGCGGCAGCTAATGCCGAGAATAACCTGGAGTTAAATCGCGGTTCACTTTACATTGACAAAGCTTATGTCGATGAAGGACCAACAATGAAAAGGGTTCAGCCGCGGGCCAGGGGAAGACGATTTCTGATTTTGAAAAGAACCAGCCATATAACGGTTGTAGTCAAAGAGAGAAAGGGGGTCTAGTTGTGGGACAAAAAGTTAGCCCCATCGGATTTCGAATCGGAGTAATCCGTGATTGGGATGCCCGCTGGTTTGCCAGTAAGAACTATAAAGATCTTTTACATGAAGATCTGCAAATCAGGGAGTATGTCCAGAAAACTTTGCAGAGCGCTTCAGTATCGCGCATCGAAATTGAGCGGGCGGCGAATAACCTGAGGATTAATATTCATACAGCCAAGCCGGGCATGGTTATTGGTCGCGGCGGCGCTGGTGTTGAAGAGTTGCGTAAGAAGCTTGAAACAATGACTGATAAAAAAGTGCACTTAAATATCATTGAAATTAAGAAGCCTGAGCTCGATGCATTTCTTGTTGCTGAAAGTGTCGCATCTCAGCTTGAAAGACGGATTGCATTCAGAAGGGCAATGAAGCAGGCTGTTTTCCGTTCTATGCGTAATGGAGCCAAGGGTATTAAAATTGCCTGCAGCGGCAGGCTTGGTGGCTCCGAGATGGCTCGTAATGAGAGTTATCACGAAGGAACTGTGCCCCTGCAAACACTACGCGCTGATATCGACTATGGTTTCACAGAAGCAAAAACAACCTATGGTCGTATCGGAGTAAAAGTATGGATTTACAAAGGAGAGATTTTGCCCTCTAAGCCGGGCAAGAAAAAGCCTGCGGAGGAGGTAGACGCCAATGTTAATGCCTAAGCGGGTTAAATTCCGCCGTCAGCACCGTGGTCGTATGAAAGGTAAGGCCAAGGGCGGCACCGTAGTTCAGTTTGGCGAATACGGAATGCAGGCCCTCGAGCCCACCTGGATCAGCAGTCAGCAGATCGAAGCGGCCCGTATTGCAATGACAAGATTTATCAAGAGGGGTGGAAAAGTATGGATTCGCATCTTTCCTGATAAACCTGTCACAGAGAAACCGGCTGAAACCCGAATGGGTAAAGGTAAAGGTTCACCCGAATATTGGGTAGCCGTTGTTAAGCCGGGTAGAATTATGTTCGAACTGGCCGGAGTCAGCGAAGAAATTGCCAAAGAGGCAATGCGCCTTGCGGCGAATAAACTGCCGATTAAGACCAAGTTTGTGAAAAGAACCGAATCAGGTGGTGTATCCGAATGAAAGTAAAAGACGTACGCGAATTTAATGAACAGGAATTGGAAGAAAAAGTTAAAGAGCTGAAGGAAGAGCTTTTTAATCTACGATTCCAGGAAGCCACCGGTCAGTTGGAAAACTATATGCGTATTAAAGAGGTCCGCCGTAGTATTGCCCGGGTTAAAACCGTGCTCAGGGAACGGGCCCTAAGCTGAGCTTGAATAGGAAGGGAGGCCCATCGATTTGGAAACTGTAAATCGTAAAGTTCGCAGCGGCCGGGTTGTAAGCGATAAAATGGATAAAACAAGGGTAGCTTTGGTTGAAAGAACCACTCGTCATCCATTATACGGCAAGATCATCCGCCGGTCGAAAAAGTACAAATTTCATGATGAAACAAACGAATCCCGAGTAGGCGATGTAGTGAAGATCATGGAAACCAGGCCGTTAAGTAAGGATAAAAGATGGCGCCTGGTGGAAATCGTTCAGAGATCGAAGCTGTAGGCAGATTCTCCTTCCGGATAGCCTGCCGGTTGGAGAATGAAAGGAGAGGCAACGATGATTCAAAGCGAAACAATCTTAAATGTAGCCGATAACTCGGGAGCGAAAAAGGTCCTATGCATCAGGGTCCTTGGAGGATCGAAGCGTAAGTCAGGCCATATAGGCGATGTAATTGTTGCTTCGGTTAAAGAGGCTACCCCGGGTGGAGTTGTAAAAAAAGGCGAAGTGGTCAGGGCTGTAATCGTGCGGACAAGAAGCCGGCTTAACCGTAGGGATGGCTCTCATATTCACTTTGATGAGAATGCTGCAGTTATTATTAATGAACAGAATAATCCGCGGGGGACCCGTATTTTTGGCCCTGTCGCCCGTGAGCTGAGGGAAAAAGAGTTCATGAAGATAGTCTCCCTCGCCCCGGAAGTGATTTAATTGTTCATTCTGGAGGTGGCAAAAAACCGGTGGAAGTAAAAAAGATGTCTGTTCGCCGGGGAGATAAGGTATTGGTTCTCTCCGGGAAAGATAAAGGTAAAAAAGGTAAAGTGATCGCCACTTTCCCCCGCCTAGGCCGGGTAAAGGTTGAAGGAGTCAACATAATTAAGAAGCATGCCAAGCCGACCCGAAAAGTTCCCCAGGGGGGAATCAGGGAGATGGAAGCGGCGTTTCCGGCGTCTAAAGTAATGGTTCTCTGCCCGGCTTGCAGTAAACCAACCCGGGTAGCTAAAAATGTTCTTCCTGATGAGCGCCGGGTTCGAATTTGTCGGAAATGCGGCGAATCGCTGGATAAGTAAGGAGGGTTAAAGCACTAAGATGTCACGAATGAAACTGAAATACCTTGAAGAAGTGAGGCCCGCCCTTGTGAAGCGGTTTTCCTACAGCAATGTTATGCAGGCACCGCGGATAGAAAAAGTAGTAATTAACATGGGTTTGGGCGAAGGAAAAGAAAACCCGAAAATACTGGATGCAGCGGTTAACGATCTCTCGATTATAACCGGTCAAAAGCCGATTATAACCAGGGCGCGTCGGTCAGTTGCCAGTTTTAAGGTTCGTGAAGGAATGCCGATTGGCTGTAAACTGACTCTGCGCGGAATCCGCATGTATGACTTTCTGGACAAGTTTTTTAATATTGCACTTCCCAGAGTCCGGGATTTCCGGGGCATCTCGCCGCATTCTTTTGACGGGCGGGGTAACTTTACCATTGGCATTAAAGAACAGTTGATTTTTCCCGAAATCGAATACAGTCAAGTGGAACGGGTTCTCGGCATGGACATTACAATAGTAACCAGTGCCGAGACTGACGAAGAAGCACGCGAACTTCTCACATTGATGGGGCTGCCTTTCAAGGCTGCCTAAAGAAGAAGCTTTCGCGGAAGTATAAGGAGGAAAAGGATGGCCAAGAAATCATTAATTGCCAAGGCCAAGAGAGAGCCCAAGTTTGCGGTTCGCGGTTACAACCGGTGCCACATTTGCGGCCGCCCCAGGGCTTATTTACGTAAATTCGGCCTGTGCCGCCTTTGCTTTCGTCATCTGGCCAACGAGGGAAAAATACCGGGAGTTAAAAAAGCCAGCTGGTAGGATGATGAAAGAATGAGAGGAGGTTGTGATTGCCAATGATGACAGATCCGATTGCCGATATGCTGACACGTGTGCGTAATGCTAACATTGTACGGCATAAAACTGTGGAAATCCCTGCTTCGAATGTGAAGCGCTCGATTGCGGCGATCATGAAGCAGGAAGGTTTCATCAGGGATTACGAGTATATCAAGGATACGAAACAGGGCATATTGCGTGTTCATCTGAAATATGGACCGAACCAGGAAAGAATCATCAGCGGTCTGAAGAGGATCAGCAAACCAGGGTTAAGGGTTTATGTTAAGAAAGATGAACTGCCTAAAGTTTTGGGAGGGCTCGGAATAGCTGTTATTTCCACCTCACAGGGCTTAATGAGTGATCGCCAGGCCCGGGAAACCGGCAAAGGCGGCGAAGTTTTATGCTATATCTGGTAGCATAGCGAGGAGGTTTACCGATGTCTCGAACCGGTAAAAAGCCCGTCGTTGTACCTGAAAATGTAGAGGTACAGCTTGACGGAAGTTATATCACGGTTAAAGGTCCCAAGGGCGAGCTTTCCCAGGAACTGCCCGGGGAAATGATTATTGAGCGGGAAGAAGATAAAATTCTGGTAAAACGGCCTACTGACAGCCCTCAGCATAGGGCGCTGCACGGCTTGACCAGGACGCTTATCGACAACATGGTTGTTGGCGTAACCGAAGGTTACAGCCGAAATCTCGAACTGGTTGGTGTCGGTTACAAGGCGGCACTTCAGGGGAAGAAGCTGGTTCTTAATATCGGGTTTTCCCACCCTGTTGAATTCGATCCGGATGAAAACATGGAGATCGAAGTGCCAAGCCCCACTAAAATAACAGTCAGGGGTATCGATAAGCAAAAAGTTGGTAATCTTGCTGCAGTTATACGCAGGACATACCCGCCTGAACCCTACAAAGGCAAGGGCATACGTTATGAAAATGAAACTGTCCGTCAGAAAGTCGGTAAAGCGGGCAAATAACCGCCTGGAGGTGTAAAATAGTGCTTAAGGCAAAATCACGTTTGATCAGCCGGAAGCGGCGTCACCGCAGAGTGAGAGTTAAGATCAGCGGCACGCCGGAAAGACCCCGGTTAAATGTTTTCCGCAGCAGCAAACATATATATGCCCAGGTGATCAACGATTATACTGGTGAGACCCTGGTTGCAGCCTCCAGCCGGGATCCTGAGCTGCGCAATGAACTGCCTCATGGCGGAAACAAGGAAGCAGCCCGCAAAGTAGGGGCTCTACTTGCCCGCAAAGCAGTTGATAAAGGCATAGAAGATGTTGTATTTGATCGGGGCGGTTATCTATATCACGGCCGTGTCAAAGAGCTGGCCGAAGGAGCCCGTGAAGGCGGGTTAAACTTCTAGAAAGGGGGAATGGCAGGGGTGTCAAAGATCGAACCATCACAAGAATTAATTGAAAAAGTAGTTAAAGTCAACCGTGTGGCCAAGGTCGTTAAAGGCGGACGCCGTTTCAGCTTCAGCGCCCTGGTTGTTGTTGGAGATCAGAATGGTGTTGTCGGGGCCGGGATGGGCAAGGCCGGTGAAGTGCCGGAAGCGATCCGCAAAGGCATCGAAGACGCGAAAAAGAACCTGATCCGCGTTCCCATGGTTGGAACAACCATAACCCATCCGGTTACAGGACGCTTCGGAGCTGGCAGGGTATTGCTCAAGCCTGCTTCAGAAGGTACCGGTGTAATTGCCGGTGGGCCTGTACGTGCGGTTTTAGAACTGGCTGGAGTAAGGGATATCCTCACCAAATCTCTCGGCTCTTCCAACGCGATCAATATAGTAAGCGCAACAATAGAAGGTTTAAAGTCGCTCAAGAGGGCTGAAGAGGTAAGCAAAATGCGTGGTATTGAAGTAGAGAAGCTGCTTGGTTAAGGAGAGTTATAAGTTATGGCAAAGAAAAAAATCGAAATCACCCTGGTTCGCAGTCCGCTGGCTTGTAAACCGAACCACCGTCGTACTGTAAAGGCACTCGGTTTGAGGAAGATTGGCCAGAGTGTTACTCATGATGATACAGATGTAATCAGGGGTATGATCAATACAGTTAATTATCTGATTAATGTCGAAGAAAGCTAGTGATTCAAGTAGCGGCATAGAGGGAGGTGTAGCCAATGCGTTTACACGAATTAAGGCCTCCTGAGGGAGCCAGGAAAGCGGCTAAACGTAAAGGAAGAGGAATGTCCTCAGGGCTGGGTAAAACATCCGGTCGCGGACAAAAAGGACAGAAATCCCGTTCGGGTTCCGGTATCCGCCGTGGCTTTGAAGGCGGGCAGATGCCATATTTTCAGCGTTTGCCAAAGCGCGGATTTACCAATATATTTAAACAAAAATGGAACATCGTTAATGTGAGCGACCTGAACGTATTTGATGAAGGAACTGCGGTCACACCGGAAAAGCTTGTTGAAGCAGGTCTGATCAGGAATTTGCGCGATCCGCTCAAAGTACTCGGAAACGGTGAGATCGATCGAAAACTTGAAATTCAGGCAAATCGTTTCAGCAAGCAGGCACAGGAAAAAATTGAAGCAGCCGGCGGGAAGGCAGAGGTGATTTAAATTGCTGGAAACAATTCGTACTGCATGGCGGATAAAAGAGCTCAGACAACGAATACTCTTTACTCTGGCCATGTTTGTGGTCTTCCGGGTTGGTTCTGCTATCCCGGTTCCGGGCGTGGATGCATCTCTGCTGGCTGAGTTTTTCCAGCAGGATACTATATTCGGCTTTGTCAACATTATTGGTGGCGGGAACCTGGAGAATTTCACCATATTCGCTCTGGGCATTATGCCTTACATTAATGCTTCAATTATAATGAACCTGTTGACAATAGTAATACCAAAGTTAAAAGAGTGGAGCCAGGAAGGACCTGAAGGCCGTAAAAAGATATCACAGATTACCCGATATGGCACCATCGTTATTGCTGTAATACAAGCCCTTGGTCTTTCCACACTGATTGCTGGTGAAGCAGTTATAGACAGAACAACACTGTCCTACATTACTATTGTCATCTCAATGACAGCCGGAACCGCTTTTCTGATGTGGATGGGTGAACTGATCACTGAAAAAGGTATCGGTAACGGTATATCACTAATTATTTTTGCCGGTATTGTCGCCGGATTTCCGATTGGTGTGGCTATGGCGGCAGAGCAATATCGCTTTGGGCAAATCAACATGCTGATCATCGGCATAGTCGTCCTGGTTCTTCTTGGCCTGATTGTCGGTATTATCGCTCTTGATCAGGGACAGCGCAGAATCAACGTTCAGTACAGTAAGCGCGTGGTCGGACGTAAGATGTACGGCGGCCAGGCGACACACATCCCGATGAAAGTAAACCAGGCAGGGGTTATTCCGGTGATTTTTGCGTCAGTGCTTTTAAGCTTTCCACAAACATTGGTTAGCTTTATACAGCATCCGGTTGCGCAAAGAATTGCCGACATGCTTAGCTGGGGCAGCAATCTCAACCTGGTGTTATATATACTATTAATTATACTATTCACTTATTTCTATACCGCGGTGCAGTTTGATCCATTCCAGGTAGCGGGTAACATTAAGAAGTATGGCGGGTTTATTCCGGGGTTAAGACCCGGTCGCCCAACAGCCGACTATCTGGCCCGGGTAACTTCAAGACTAACAACAGCAGGCGCATTTTCACTTGCTTTTATTGCGGTATTTCCGATCTTGCTGGAAAGAGTGACCGGGATGAGTATAGTTTTTGGTGGCACCGGCCTGATTATTGTTGTCGGTGTTGTTCTTGAAACATTTAAGCAAATTGAAAGCCATATGCTGATGCGCAGCTACCGCGGCTTTATGAAGTAGTGAAATAGTATGATCAAGCTTAAGTCAGTTCGGGAAATAAATTTGATGCGGGATGCCGGCAAAATTGTTGCAGAAGTTCTTGCGGAGATGGAAAAAGCGATTAGAGAAGGCGTAACCACCGCTATGCTTGACAAGATTGCTGAAAAAATAATCCGCAAAAACGGTGCGGAACCGGCTTTTCTCGGTTATCATAATTTCCCGGCTTCAATCTGCACTTCCATCAATAATGAGGTGGTGCATGGAATTCCCGGGTTGCGCAGGCTCAAAGAGGGCGATATAATCAGCATTGATGTAGGTACCCGGCTAAAAGGGTATTATGGAGATGCGGCGGCAACTTTTCACGTTGGCAAGATTTCACCTGAAGCCCGGAAATTAATTGATGTAACCAGAACATCCCTGCAGAAAGCTATCGATACGATGCAGGTCGGAAAAAGGCTATCAGATCTATCTCATACTGTTCAGGTTTATGTTGAGCATAACCACTTATCGGTGGTTCGTAATTATGTAGGACACGGTATTGGACAGGAGATGCATGAAGAGCCACAGGTACCAAATTTTGGCCTGCCGGGACGCGGCCCCGTGATGCAGCAGGGAATAGTACTGGCCATTGAGCCGATGGTTAACATCGGCACCTGGGAAGTAAAAGTTCTTAATGACCAGTGGACAGTTGTAACTGCCGATGGAAGTCTGTCTGCTCATTTTGAGCACACAGTGGCGCTGGGCGATAACGGGCCCGAGGTACTGACCTCTTCTGACCCGAATTAAGGGGGAGAAGCAATGGTGGAACTTAAACCGGGACAACTGGTCCGTTCGTTGGCCGGCCGAGACAAAGGAAAGCATTACCTGGTTCTCCGGGAGCTCGATCAGAAGAACGTTCTCCTGGTTGACGGGCGCAGTCGGCCAATGAGCCGGCCGAAGAAAAAGAACAAAGCCCATCTTCAGCATTATGAACGCAGGGTAGAACTGGGCGAACCGCCCGAAGTCGAAAATGTCAGTGACAGCCATGTAATCAGAATTCTAAAAGATCTGATACCGGCAGGCGGGGTTTCTGAAGAGGAGGTTTAACTGGTAACATGAGCAAAAAGAAAGATGTAGTAGAAGTAGAGGGCACAGTAGTTGAACCGCTGCCAAATGCCATGTTCCGGGTTGAGTTAAAGAACGGGCACAAGGTTCTGGCTCATGTATCCGGCAAAATACGGATGAATTTTATTCGTATCCTGCCTGGCGACCGGGTTTTGGTTGAATTATCGCCTTACGACCTGACTCGGGGGCGCATTACCTACCGTTACAAGTAAGGAGGTCTGTAATCATGAAGGTGAGGCCTTCAGTAAAAAAAATGTGTGAGAAATGTAAGATAATCCGGCGAAAGGGCAGGGTTGTGGTAATCTGTCAGAATCCAAAGCACAAACAGAGACAGGGTTAACCGCTAACCGGAGCTCAAGCCGATCCTTATCTTTTTTAAGGATTAACTTAAAGGAGGTGCTAATCGATTGGCCAGAATCGCAGGTGTAGACTTACCGCGTGACAAGAGAGTCGAGGTTGCGCTGAGTTATATTTATGGAATAGGCAGAAGCCGGGCGATAGAGATCCTTTCGCATACAGGGGTCAGCCCTGAAACCAGGGTAAAAGACCTTACTGAAGATGAACTCGGCAGATTGCGTGAATTTGTTGACAAAAATTATAATGTAGAAGGCGATTTACGCCGGGAGGTTGCTTTAAATATCAAGCGCCTGGTGGAAATCGGCTGTTACCGTGGTATCAGGCACCGGCGCGGAATGCCTGTACGGGGGCAGAAAACTAAAAATAATGCCCGTACCCGTAAAGGCCCCCGCAAAACTGTCGGTATTCGCCGTAAAACTTAGGATCCATGGAGAAGGGAGGAAGTAACTAAAATTGGTCAAGAAAAAAGTTACCCGCACCAAACGTCGTGAAAGAAAGAATATTGAGCGCGGGGTTGCACATATTAAATCGACCTTCAACAATACTTTTATTAGTATAACTGATGTTGACGGCAATGCCATTTCATGGTCAAGCGCCGGCAACGTTGGTTACAAAGGATCCCGTAAATCCACTCCATTTGCCGCTCAGCTTGCTGCTGAAGCAGCAGCGAAGGTAGCAATGGAGCATGGCATGAGACAGGTGGAAGTATTTGTAAAAGGACCGGGCGCCGGTCGTGAAGCGGCAATCCGCTCACTGCAGGCAGCAGGCCTTGAGGTCAACGCAATCAGAGATGTAACTCCAATTCCGCATAATGGATGCCGCCCACCAAAGAGGCGGAGAGTATAATTTATTTAGAAGGAGGTGTAACATAAGCTAATATGGGACGCCATACTGAAGCAGTTTGTCGTTTATGCCGCAGAGAAAATGATAAGCTTTATCTAAAAGGAGATCGTTGTTTTTCAGATAAATGTGGAGTAGTACGCCATGCCTACCCTCCCGGAGAACATGGCCAGGGTCGTCAGAAGTTTTCGGAATACGGCCAGCAGTTGCGCGAAAAGCAGAAAGCCCGTCGTATTTACGGTGTTATGGAAAGACAGTTTCGTCGTTACTTTAAAGAAGCCGATCGCCGTAAAGGGGTTACCGGTGAAATACTAATGCAGCTCCTGGAGAGCCGCCTTGACAATATAGTATTTCGCATGGGTCTTGGACGCTCGCGTGCAGAAGCAAGGCAGCTTATAAATCACGGCCATTTTCAGGTTAACGGACGTAAAGTTGATATCGCATCATTCCTGACCAGGGTTGGCGATGTTATAACAGTAAGAGAAAACAGTAAAAGTAAGCCGGTCTTCAAGCTTATTGCCGAAGACAGAGGACAGCAGGGAATCGTAGACTGGCTGGAAGTCGATCATGAAAAGCTTGAAGGGCGAGTCTTAAGGATTCCTCAGCGTGATGAGATCGATGTGCCTGTAACTGAGCACCTCATTGTCGAACTCTATTCCCGCTAAGTGAACAGTTAACCCTCAATATATCAAGCGAGGAGGGTAAATCGAAAAAGATGATTGAAATTGAAAAGCCGAAAATTGAATGTGTTGATAAGGATGAGCAGAATAATTATGGCCGTTATGTTGTGGAACCTCTGGAAAGAGGTTATGGAACAACTTTGGGTAATGCCCTGCGCAGAATCCTTCTGTCGTCATTGCCTGGCGCAGCAATAACCAATGTTAAGTTTGACGGTGCACTGCACGAATTTTCAAACCTTCCCGGTGTTCTTGAGGATACAATTGAAATCAACCTCAACCTGAAGGCAGTTTCTCTGAAAATTTATAATGATGAGCCGCAGACCCTAATTATTGAAACTGATAAGCCAGGAGCTGTTAAAGCTAAGGATATCAAGGCTCCAGCTGATGTTGAAATTCTCAATGGAGATCATCACATCTGTACCCTTGAAGAAAATTCGCGGCTTTACATGGAGATGACCGCAATCAACGGCCGGGGTTATGTGCCGGCAGAGCGTAATAAAATGCAGCAGCAGCCGATTGGGGTAATCCCTGTAGACTCGATGTTTTCACCAATTCGTAAAGTGAACTACCAGGTTGAGAATACAAGAGTCGGCCAGATAACCGACTACGACAAGCTCACACTTGAAGTGTGGACTGATGGAAGCATCAGGCCTGATGAAGCAATCAGCCTTTCGGCAAATATCTTAAATACTCATATAGCGCTATTTGTAAACCTGACTGAAACAACCGACAAGGTTGAAATCACTTCAGACAAGCCGGAAGAAGATCGTGAACGCATCCTTGATATGACAATCGAAGAACTCGATCTTTCAGTCCGTTCGTATAACTGTCTGAAACGTGCCGGTATAAACACAGTCGGAGAGCTTGTGCGCAAGACAGAAGAAGAAATGATGAAAGTACGCAACCTGGGCAAAAAATCGCTGGAAGAAGTGGAACAAAAGCTGACAGAGCTTGGTTTTGGCTTCAACAAGAGCGGAGAGTAAGCCTTCAAGGAGGAAATAAAGCATGCCATACCAGAAGCTGAGTCGTAAAAGCGGCCCCAGGCGAGCTCTGTTGCGCGGCCTGGTTACATCTTTCTTAAAAGCGGGTCGCATAGAGACCACCGAAGCTAAAGCAGCGGCAATGCGTCCGCTGGCTGAAAAAATGATTACCCTGGCAAAAAAGGGCGATCTACATGCCCGTCGTCAGGCTCTGGCCTTTTTAGTGGAAGAAGATGTGGTCACCACCCTTTTTGAAAAGATTGGTCCGAAGATGGAAGGCCGCGAAGGTGGTTATACCCGCACAGTGCCGATTGGACCTCGTCGCGGAGACGGCGCTCCCATGGTAATTTTAGAGATAGTTTCTGAATAAGCTTGAAATGGTTAAGAAACCTGAAATAATTATTGAGGCAAAAGCGCTTGAATTTAACTATCCGGGAGATTCCCTGAATAGATCTTCCGCAATTAACGGAATCGATATGACTGTGAACAGGGGTGAATACCTGGCCATAATCGGTCCTAACGGTTCCGGCAAAACTACATTACTTAAGTTATTCAATGCCCTGCTGGCCCCCTCTGGAGGAGAGGTGCTGGTTGAGGGCATTTCAACCGTTGATCACGAGAAGGTCCCCCTTATCCGCCGAAGCTGTGGGATGATATTCCAAAATCCCGACAATCAGCTTGTAGCGACCACAGTAGAAGAAGATATCGCTTTCGGGTTGGAAAACCTTGCTTTACCCTCTGCCGAAATCCGGCAGAGGGTCACAGAGGTGGCCCAACGGCTTCATCTTGACAAGCTGTTGTTGCATCCTCCGCATTTGCTTTCAGGTGGAGAAAAACAGCGTGTCGCCATAGCGGGGATATTAGCAATGCAGCCTCGCTGTATTCTTATGGATGAACCGACAGCCATGTTAGATCCTTCCGGCAGACGAGAAGTGTTGGATACTGTGAAGGCCTTAAACAGGGAAGAGGGAATCGCCATTATTCATGTTACCCATTTCCCCGAGGAAGCGGCACATGCAGATCGTGTTTTGGTCCTTAACCAGGGGGAAGTCGTGGAAGATGGTCCGGCAGAAATAATATTAACAGATCTTGAAATGCTTCATAGCTATAATTTACAGGGAACTGCAGTTGTAGAGCTGGCCGCGTTATTGCGGCAGGATGGTTTTAACCTGCCGACCAGAATACTTCATAACCGGGAGTTGGTTAACAGCCTGTGTCAATACGAACGGAAAAGCTGACCCATATTTATATGCCCGGAACACCTTTTGCTGCCGAAGCGCTTAATGAAGTAACTTTTGAGATAAAAAAGGGCCGGGTGGCTTTACTGATTGGTCCAAGTGGTTCGGGCAAATCCACCTTAATCCAGCACCTAAATGGTTTGCTTAAACCAACATCAGGGCAGGTTTATTTTGATGATCAATCAATTCAAAGCAGCAAGGCCGAACTTCTCAGACTGCGCAGAAAAATTGGACTGGTTTTTCAAATGCCCGAAGAACAGTTTTTTTCTGAAACTGTTTTTGATGAAGTGGCATTTGCTCCCCGAAATCTTGGCTTAACTGATGAGAGTTTAGCTGAAAGCGTATACAATGCATTGAACAGAGTTGGACTAAATGCTGAAGAGTTTAAAGACCGCCATCCATTTAACCTCAGTTCCGGACAGAAGCGCCTGGTTGCCATAGCTGCAGTTTTATCAATAAAACCTGAAGTTCTGATTCTTGATGAGCCTACTGCAGGTTTGGATCCTGCAGGTCGCCAAAAACTCTTTAACCTGCTTGCAGACTTAAACAGCAATGAGGCTATCACTATCTTAATTTCAACTCATCATTTTGATGAGGTGGTTACACTTGCCGACCAGGTAATGGTTCTGAAAGATGGTCGACTTGTTATGGATGGTCCCCGTGATCAGGTATTCAATAATCGAGAAAAACTTGAATCACTTGGCCTGGCTTTGCCATCAGTTACAGAACTTATGCAGGACATTGCAGCGGCAGGTTTTCAGGTAAAGACAGGAATATATAATCTCGAAGAAGCGCGCAGGGAAATTGGCAGGATGAAGGAGAGACAGTTTTAATGAGCCGAAGTATTACACTGGGACAATATTTGCCCGGCAACAGTTATGTTCACCGGCTAAACCCGCGTTTGAAAATACTGGCGTTACTTCTTCTGCTTGTGTTGCTTTTCAGTCTGAACAGTTTTGCCGGTCTGTTTTCATTGCTGGCAATGGCTCTGCTTCTTTTATTTTCAGCCCGGATCCCTTTTCGCTATTTTTTAAAAGGACTCAGGCCAATTCTATACATTGTGATATTTGCCCTTATCATCTACCTGTTCTTCACCAAAGGTGGAGTGGTTCTGCTTCGTATCGGATCGTTTACAATCGAATCAGAAGGAGTTAGGGAAGGTTTTTTTGTTATAACGCGGCTGATCACACTGATTATATTTTCACTGCTGGTTACATTGACGACGACCCCGTTGTCTCTAACCCATGGTATGAGCTTTTTTATGAAGCCGCTTAGTAAAATCGGGTTGCCGACTGATGAAGTAGCAATGATTATGGCCATTGCGCTCCGTTTTATACCGACTCTTATGGAAGAAAGCCAGCGCCTGATGCGAGCCCAGGTTTCGAGAGGCGCTGATTTTGAAACAGGTTCAATTTTTCGCCGGGCTCAAAACCTTGTACCTTTAATAGTGCCCCTATTTGTCAGTGCATTCAGAAGGGCTGATGATCTTGCCCTGGCCATGGAGGCACGTGGCTATCGGCTTGGCGCCAAACGTACCCGCTTGCATGTAGATAAGGTATTACCTGCCGACTTGGGGACTCTTATTTTCGTCATAATTTTAATCGCTGCTGCATTTTACTTTAAGTTATAACCTGAAACGACAAAAAAAGCAAAGCGATCGGGAGAAGCACATGCCGAATATTCTAATTACAATCAGCTATGATGGTACCAATTACAGCGGATTTCAGATACAGGCCAACGCTCCAACGATTCAGGAGGAGATCGAGAGAGCCCTGGCGGTAATCTATAAAGAACCTGTACGGGTAGCAAGCGCGGGACGCACAGATACCGGAGTGCATGCACGGGGGCAGGCAGCAAGCTTTAAGCCGCCTTTTTACATAGAGCCGCATAAATTACCCCATGCAATAAATTCGCTGCTTCCAGCCGATGTAGTTGTCATCTACGCCTGTGAAGTGGCTGAAAATTTTCATGCGCGATTTGATGCCAGGCGCAAGACCTACAGTTACAGTATAGATTGCGCTCCTTTTCCACAGGTGCTGCAAAGGTTGTATCGCTGGCATATACCTGAAGTATTAGATCTTGAGAAAATGCAGGTAGCGGCAGATATATTTGTGGGTACTCATGATTTCAAATCATTCCATGCAGCAGGTAGTAATGTTTCCGAGACTACAAGAACTATATACAGGATTGAAATAAAAGAAACCTTTCCTCAGCAGCTAATTCTAACCTATACCGGCAGTGGTTTCTTATACCGGATGGTGCGCTTGATTACAGGGACCCTTGTCAGGGTCGGAAGAGGCGTTATTACTCCTGCCGACGCCCTGGCAGCTCTCGAAGGTATTAATCCCCTGGGTGTCGGTCCAACTGCTCCGGCACAGGGGTTGTGCCTGGAAGAGGTAACATACGATTTATTTGCTAAAAACAAGGATTAGAAACATAGATTAGCTTGACAGGGCAGCCCTGGTATATTAGAATGTAGGTTGTGGCTTTATGGAAGAGTTTAAAGGAGAGGGTAGAAATGCGCACTACTTACATGGCTAAACCTCAGGATATAAAACGTAGCTGGTACATAATAGATGCCGCCAATCGCCCACTGGGCAGAGTAGCAACTGAAGCAGCGCGTTTATTAAGAGGAAAGCACAAACCAGAATTCACTCCGCATATTGATACCGGTGATCATGTTATTATTCTTAATGCTGAAAAGGTAGTTTTGACCGGGCGTAAGCTCGAACAAAAATTCTATTACAGGCATTCCGGATATCCCGGCGGGTTGAAGAAAATTGATTATGCAACTTTGTTGGAAAAACAGCCGGAAAAAGCTTTGTACCTGGCCGTAAGGGGCATGCTTCCTCATAATCGTCTGGGGCGGGCAATGCTTAAAAAATTACGCGTTTACAGAAACAACCAGCACTCTCACCAGGCGCAGCAGCCGCAGCCCTGGGGAGTTGGGTCGGATGAATAAGACGGAAGGAGGCCCTGGCTCTTGAGCGAAGTCCAATATATGGGTACCGGACGCCGTAAAGAATCGGTAGCAAGGGTAAGAATGTTACCGGGAAACGGCAGAATAATTATTAACGGAAAAGAGATGGACCAGTATTTCGGCCTCGAAACATTGAAGCTGATAGTCAGGCAGCCTTTAGTGGCCACCGAAACCGACGGGCGCTTCGATGTTATTGCCAAAGTCGAAGGAGGCGGTTTCTCCGGGCAGGCCGGTGCAATCAGGCACGGTATAGCTCGCGCACTGCTTCAGGCTGATGGCGAATACAGGCCGGTTCTTAAGAAGAACGGATATCTCACCCGTGATCCACGGATGAAGGAACGTAAAAAGTATGGTTTGAAGAAAGCCCGCCGCGCACCTCAGTTTTCTAAGCGCTAAACTTTCTGCCTTCAACATTGCATATAATAAAAGAACCCGCTGCAGGATTTTATACAAACCAACAGCGGGTTTATTATTTCTTTACAGACATAGTTTTAATTTAGCCGGCGCATATAGCATTATCGTCAGTTTCATATATCTGAAGAATGAAATTATCAGGATATTTCGGAACGGGCTTACTATAGTATTCTTTAACTGTTATCATATCTCTTTTAAAACAACCGGTTGGCATGAAAGCAGGTCCTATGTGAGCCAGTTTTTTGGAGTAATCGAGAGAGCTTAAAACAAGTGGTATCTTCGCTTTTAATGCGGCATAATAGAAACCGGTCTTCCACCGGTTTGTCAGTTTACGGGTTCCTTCCGGAGAAATCATAATATGCAGATCTTCGTTGTGTGATGTTATTAATTCGACTATAGCATCAACCATGGAATTACTTTTATTTCTGTCAACTCCAAGGGCGCCGTAATTATTAAAAATCTTACTCAGGAAAAATTGTCAAGCCAATCTTTTTTCAGCAAGTATTTAACTGGGAGTTTGAGTGTATAAAACCCGGCCATGGCAAACAGAAAATCAAAGTTGCTCGTGTGGGGACCGGCAACAACAATCGATTTCTTAATATGCTTTGGCATTGAACCTTCAACTTTCCATCCGTAAATCCGGAAAAGAAACAGGCTGAAATATTTAAGCAATAGTTTTCCTCCTTAGAAAAACGCAGTTCTTAGAGTTAAACACTATTAATGTAAGAATTCAATAAAGCGAATATTTTTGGTGGATAGCTGTGATAATATTAGTAAAAGGATATTACATAGAATGAGAAGAATGAAAGTTGAACAATGCATTATCTAAAGGAGATGGGTTGCTTGTTGGAAGTAAAACCCGGGGTGTGGTTTATAGAAGGAGAAAATGGTGGACGGTATCCTTACGCTCATTCTTTGTATTTGAGAGGTGCAGTAAACATTCTCATCGATACGGGAGCGGGGTCAAAGCTTGAAGCCTTGAAAGAAAAAACCGATAAGGTGCTGTTAACTCATTATCATCGCGATCACGTTACTCTTAACCCAATATTTAGTAAACCTTCTTTTGCCATTCACAAAAAGGATGCTCCGGGAGTAGAATCGATCGAAGGTTTTTATCAATTAAGCGGCCTTGATCAGGTTGATATAGAGGCATACTGGAAAATGGTCAGACAGTCCGGGTTTGTGAACACCAAAATTACTAATTATCTGGAAGATGGCGATATGATTGAAAATGGCCGAATTACAATCAAAACACTTCACCTTCCGGGGCATACTGCCGGACACTGTGGATTTCTTATAGAAGAGTATGAACTTATTTTTAGTGCCGATATTGACTTAACCTCATTTGGACCGTGGTATGGCAATACGACCTCGGATCCTGATCAATTCAGAGAGTCAATCAGGCGTTTGCGTTCATTAAACCCGAAAATGTTAATTACAGGTCATAGTAAACCTACTTCCAGGAAGATCTCTGAAAAGCTAACTGCATATGAAAGTGTTTTGGATCAACGTGATCAAAAAATTGTTGATGAACTTAAAATAAAGCCTTCCACAACAGCGCAGTTGGCTTTACGGAAGATTATATATCGCAGGCACAACAGCCAGGATGCTCTTTTGTTCTTCGAGAAATCCATGATTGAAAAGCATATAAAAAGTTTGATTAACAGGGGAATATTAGAAGAGGCTGAAGGAAAGTATTATGTAAAGTAAGAAGCAACCTTAACCGCTATTAAGGTTAGTTGTCAAACAGGAAAAACTAAATTATAATATGTTTAAGAGTTTATTTAGGAATGAGATCTGATTAAGGGCCGCCTGAAGTCGGTCCGGATTTTTATTTTGCTGGTAACTATGACAAAGAAGGTAACAACAATGGAAGTTAAAAAATATATTGATAGTAAATTAAACAAGGGCGCAGTGCATGTTACACTGATTGACCCTTCACGTCAGACTCCTGAAGCTGCCGGCAGACTGGCCGAGACTGCACAGGAAGTCGGAAGCGATCTGATCTTCGTCGGCGGTTCATCAGGGATAACACAGAGGACACTATCTGAAACTGCAGAAGCGGTTAAAGAGCGTGCTACTATCCCCGTACTCTTTTTCCCCACTGGCACTGATTCTATCTGTTTGAATCTTGATGCTTTTTTGTTTCTTAGCTTGCTGAATTCCCGTAATTCACAGTTTGTCAGCGGTACTCAGTCAAGAGTGTCATCGCTGCTGAAAAGGCTCGATGTTGAAGTGCTTTCGATCGGCTATGTTTTAATTGAGCCGGGAATGAAACTTGGGGAAATTGGCGAAGCTGATCTGGTTGCCAGGGATAACTTCTGGCAGGCGATCGGGTTTGCCCTGACAGCAGAATTCATGGGCATGTCTTATGTATACCTGGAAGCTGGTAATGGCGCTGCCCAACCGGTTCCAGCCGGCATGATCAGGGCGGTTAAACGTGAAATTGATATTCCCCTGATAGTAGGCGGGGGGATCCGTACTGCTATCGATGCCCGCAGGGTTCGACAGGCCGGAGCAGACATTGTAGTAACTGGTACTGTAATCGAAACTGCCGGTTATCGTGAAAGGCTTCGTTCAATTTTAAGTGCATTGAAAGATTAAAAAGACAGGATAGAGAATTCAGGCGGGAGAAAATAGGGGAAGTCGCACAGTATCTTTATGATATAAAGTTCGTGAGTTTGATTATTATTTGCAGGATTGGTTAAAAATAAGGCAGGCCTGATGGCCTGCCTGATCATTTCCTTGCGCATTCCCCGCCGCGTCCCGTTAATGTTTCAAGCGCGTGTTCAAGGACAGGATTGATAACTGCCAGGCATTCGGATACAGCTTTGGGGCTACCGGGCAGGTTAATGATCAATGTATTACCGGTGATGCCGGCCAACCCTCTTGATAACATTGCTTTTGCTGTGACTGCAGCCGTTTCTCTGCGTATTGCTTCCGGTATTCCCGGCACAAGGCGATCAATTACTTCGAGCGTAGCTTCCGGTGTGACATCGCGCGGGCTTAAACCAGTGCCGCCGGTGGTAAAAATTGCATCTATATCTTGACCGGCCATATCACGCATTGCATTGGCCAGAAGGTCTTTATCGTCGGGGACTATTATATTATCAATCACATCGCCAAAAGGAAGCAGCAGATCGGTAACTGCCGGACCGCTTAAATCTTCTCTCTCGCCGTGAGAGCCTTTATCGCTTGCCGTAATTACACCAAATTTATATGAGTGCCTGACACTAAGCCTGTCACCAACTTTAATATTGCCCCCGGTGAGCACCTCGGCGAATATACCTTCCTTAGGCATTACGCAATCGCCGGCCTGGTAGTATATAGCGCAGCGGTTATGGCACTCTTTTCCGATTTGGGTAACTCGTAATACAGGTTCACCGCCAATCTTAAGCCTGGTTCCGATTGGCAGGTTTACCAGGTCAATACCCCGGGTAGTCAGGTTTTCGGCAAAATCACCTGGTCCCACATCAAGCCCCACGGCGATCATTTTGGCAATACTTTCTTCTGCGAGAAGGCTGACCTGGCGGTGGGCAAATCCGGCATGAGCATCTTTTTTAAGCCCCTGCCCTTTAATCATCACACTTTCACCAATATTAGTTTTTCTCTGCCCTTTTTCCGGGCTGGTGCATACTGCAATAATTTCTGCCATTATACCTGCTCGCGGCGGTAATGCCCGGAGCGCCCTCCTTTCTTCTCAACCAGACGAATATTCTGGATAACCATACTTTTATCAACAGCTTTGCACATGTCATATATAGTCAGGGCTGCGATACTAACCCCTGTTAAAGCTTCCATTTCAACCCCTGTCTGGCCGGTAAGTTTGACCCTGACACCAATCTTAATTTTAGGCAGGGGGCTTTCAACTGGTTCAAAATCCACCTCAACACCAGATATACCGAGAGGATGAGCCATAGGTATCAGTCGCCCGGTTTCTTTTACGGCCATGATCGCGGCAACCTGGGCAACTCCAAGCACATCCCCTTTACTGATACTTCCTGCGTTTATCCTGGCGAGAGTTTCGGCTGACATTAAAATTTCTCCACAGGCGTAGGCTTCCCTCAGGGTCTGTTCTTTTGCAGAAACGTCAACCATGTGTGGTCTTCCTCTGGAATCAAAGTGAGTTAAATCTAGATTTATATCTTCATTGTTCCAGCGTTTTTTAAAATATTTTTCTATTATAAAATCTGCAAGGGCTCCACTATCTTTAATATCAATAACTGGAATACTAAGTTGCAAATCGAGCCTGTCGCTCACAAGAGCGATAGTGTTTTCATATAAGAGTGGCTCGGAGTTAACATCGCTGCGCAGCACTTCAATCTTAGGGCTTTTACTCTTCTTGTTACCTTCAATTAGCAGCAGGTCAAATTCTCTTAACAGGTTTGCGGCAGCTTCGGTTCCGCTTTTACCCGCTTCTGATCCGGTCAGGATAAAGCTGTCAGGAGTGGTCATTCCCGCAATATCGGCTCCTGCCTGTGAAAAACGCCAACTGTCTTTTCCGGGCAAGTCAAGATCATAATGATGTAAATGTCCTTTTAGTGCAGCAACACGCAGGCCTCTTTTCTTTAAAACCGGCAGCAGCTTTTCGAGAATGGTGGTTTTTCCGGTTTCCGACTGGGCGGCAACCAGGTGAATAATTACAGGTGGCAAGTTCCCACCTCCCTTGGATAATAGGATGATTAAATTTATCCGCCTGTTTTTGACATGGAGCGCATTGATCCCGGGTTTACAGACCCACACTTGCCATCGCAGCCCATTTGGTGCTCAACCGGTTTACTTTTAAGCACTTCCTGTATTAAATCTTTTAGGGCCTCATTGTCATTGATGACAGGTTGAACGGGTGTTTCATCCTGCCAGTAAAGGCATGCCTTCAGGTTGCCTTCTGCTGTGAGACGCAGCCGGTTACAGGTATCACAGAAATGCTTGCTGATCGGATGAATCAGCCCGATTGTGCCCTGTCCACCAGCTATAGTATAAGATTCGGCCGGTCCGGCACCACCGGGCAGGGGAACAGGCGTTAGCGGGAAACCGGCTTTAATGGCGACTTCTTCAATGTATGTAAGGGGCAGATAGTGATCACGGTAGCCGCAATCATGATCACCAATTGGCATATATTCAATAAAGCGTACATGCAGCGTTTTTTTCCGGGTAAGCTCTAAAAAATCAATTATTTCGTCGTCATTTACTCCTTTCATTAAAACGACATTCAGTTTTACCGGGTTAAGCTTATTATCAAGCGCTGCTTCTATGCCGCGTAATGCCTGGTCTAATTTGCCGCATCGTGTTATATTATTGTACTTTTCAGGCTGCATTGAATCAAGGCTGATATTAACCCTTTTTAACCCTGCTTTTTTCAGCTCCCCGGCATACTTGTCAAGTAATATTCCATTTGTAGTCATCGCCAGATCGCTGATGCCGGGGGTGGCAGCTATATTTCTGATTAAATCTACAACTCCCCTGCGTACCAGCGGTTCACCGCCGGTAATCCTTATTTTACTGATTCCAAGTTCGGCTCCGGCCCTGACAACCTTGAGGATATCTTCATAACTTAAAATATCCTCATGTTTGAGTTGCTCAATGCCTTCTTCACCCATGCAGTATACACAGCGCAGGTTGCACCTGTCTGTGATAGAGATTCTCAGGTAATCGTGTTTTCTGCCCTGTCCGTCTGTCAGTGTCATTATTATAACTCCTTTGTGCCGGCATCACGCATGCTGTATCCGCCCATAGCTTCGACCTGCTTTTTAAATTCTGGATCGTTAATAATTTCCAGCAAAATTTTAGAATCTTTGCTTATGAAAAAAACATCGCTCATCAAAAGATCATATCTTTCTTCAACAACAGGGACAAAGTCAAGGTTAAATGCTTTGGCAGCCGGCAGGATACCTAAGCCAACCCTGGCCGCACCTGCGGCAACCGAGGCGGCTACATTTAAGTGAGAGTGTTCCTCTCGCTCGTAACCATAGACCTGTTCAGGTTTTATGCCGGCCTTATTCAGCATATGGTCAAACAGCAGGCGTGTGCCGGCGCCACGCTGCCGGTTAATAAAACTTAAGTTTTTGTCAACCACTGTATTTACTGATTCAACCTTGTCGGGATTTCCTGCCGGGACAATCCACCCCTGCATCCGGTAGGCCAGGTTAATCAGGTGGAGTTTCTGATCGGGAAGCATTTTATTTATGTATGGCAGATTGTAAGTATTGGTGTCAGGATCAAATAGGTGCACACCGGCTAAATGGGCTTGACCCCTGCCAATTGCGGCTATGCCTCCCATACTGCCCAGGTGGGCTGAAGAGAGGTTCATTAAAGGGTTGCGTTCTTTTAAAGCCGTTGCGAGCAGATCAATAATTAGGTCATGACTGCCTGCGGCCAGAAGGTTGTGTTTCAGCTCGTATTCTGGCCGGTAAAGCTCGAGTTCTACTGTTTCGCCCTGCTCGTAGCCAAGTGAATTGGCCGGAATAACCAAAAGCCCATCGGCCCGCACCAGAGACATTGTTACTCCTGCTCCCCTTGTTAAAGGATTGGCAATGTAACGGTCTCCCACATACCCTACAGTCATTCTAACATACTCTTCTACGCCGACTTCTGAAACAACACGTCGGCCCAGTGATACGTCCAGTTTCGGCCGCTGCGGGTAAGGCAGACCCAAATATTTATAAATTAGCGGTTGTACGAACCATTCAAGGCTCATATAAGCTGAGACCGGGTATCCGGGCAATCCGACAACCGGTTTGTTGCCAACTTTGCCGAGAATAGTTGGCTTTCCCGGCCTTGTGGCCACACCGTGTAAGAATACTTCACCTAATGCTTCAATAACGGGAAAGGTATAATCTTTCTCTCCTGCAGAGGAGCCGGCATTGATTATGATCAGGTCGCCCTTATTAGACGCCTCTGACACTGCCTGCCTGATTTTATCCGGTTCATCGGGAACTATCGGAGCAATGAACGGTTCGGCGCCCCACTCCTGAAGGTATGAAGCAATAACAGTGCTGTTGAAATCAGGGATACTGCCGCGACTTCTTTCAGCGCCTGGTGAGACAACTTCTGATCCGCTTGGTATGATTATAGCCAGTGGTTTCTTTAGCACCTCGATATCTGTAATTCCTCCGGCTAAGAGAGCGCCCAAATCGGGCGGCCGCAGTTTATGCCGGGTGGGGACTATGATCTCGCCGGCGACAACATCTTCGCCTACAGGGCGTACATGCTGCCATGGCGTAGCAGGCGTGATGATTTCCACTTTGCCATCGGACAGTTCCTGAATCTCTTCAACCTTAATTACAGCATCAAAACCGGGAGGCAGCGGGTTTCCTGTATTGACAGAGACAAAACTATCTTTCTCAGAAAGCTGAAGCGGATTTTGATCCGACGCAGAAAAAGTATTTTCTGCTTTTACGGCAATTCCATCCATTGCTGCTGCATGATAACCGGGCATGGACAACCCGGCAAATACCGGGTCTGCAGTTACACGGCCAAGTGCGTCAACAACTTTGATCGTTTCTGTTTGTCTTGCTATCGGAGCTTTTCCCAGGAAAAGTTCCAATGCTTCAAGCCTCGGGGTGTTACTTAAGTAAACCTTTCTCATTTTTATGCTCCTTAACTTAGTTCTAATCCCACAAGGTGATTTTCACTTTAGTCCCTGCGCGCAAGCCTTCACTTTCTGCAGGAATTACAAGCAAACCATCGGCTTCGGCCAGGGTGCGCATCATCCCCGATCTGCCGAAAACAGGGACAGCATTTATTATGTCTTTATCCGCCTGCAGTTTTACCCGAACATATTCAGTCCGTCCGGAACGGGAAGAAATGTTACGGCTTAAGGTTGCGCTGACTGTCGGGTGAAAAGTTCGCTCTGCCTTTCCGGTAAGACGGTTAATGATTTTTTCCCCAAATATAGCGAATATATTAAGAGCCGATACCGGATGACCGGGTAAGCCGAGTACAGGTTTGCCGTTACAGCTGGCCAGCAGGGTCGGTTTTCCCGGTTGTATGGCAATGCCTTCAACCAGCAGACCGGGTTTGCCCAATTCGTTCATGGTTTTAGCGGTGAAGTCCCTGCTTCCGACGGAGCTGCCTCCCGAAAAAACGAGAAAATCTACTTTTTCAAGCATGGATTTACTTTTTTCCAGAAATGTTTCAAATATATCGGGAAGAATACCTCCGTATTCAATATCGGCGTCCATCTGAGAAGCCAGGTATAATAGCGCCGGAGCATTGCTGTCGCGTATTTGTCCCGGAGCAAGGCTGCCGGTATGGTAATCAACAAGTTCATCGCCGCTGGAATAAAAACCGATTTTGGGACGACGATGCACGGCTATATCGGATACCCCAAGAGAAGCCAGCATACCTATCTCCGGAGCGCGGAGGCGGTGGCCTGCGGAGAGGGCAAGAACGCCTTCTTTTAAATCTTCACCCTTGTGGATTACGTTTTCTGCCGGAGCTACCTGCCTAAATATCTGGATTAAAGTGCCAGTTGATTCAGTGTCTTCAATCATTACAACTGCGTCGGATCCTTCAGGAAGCATTCCACCGGTATGAACCAGGCAGCACTGTCCCTCCTTAATTTGCGGGGCTTTTTTGCCCATGAGCACTTCGCCAATGCATTCAAGCATAGCCGGTATTCCTTCGCCTGAACCAAATGTGTCCCGCGCCAGTACTGCGTAGCCGTCTACAGTTGAACGATCGAAGCCGGGCACATCTTCCGGTGCGTAAATATTTTCAGCCAGACAGCGTCCGCCGGATTTATCAAGAGGGACTGATTCGGCTGCGAGTGCCGTGAAATTATCGTTTATGATTTTAATTACATCTTCTGGAGCCGTAACCCGCATTAATTTCATCTAAACACCCCGGCCATTTTATCAATTAATATAAAAGCCACGCTCCCATGTTTATGGAAACGCGGCCTGTCGGCATAGTCTCCTTTCCAATTACGGGAGGCGGGAGGATTTCTCCCCCAGCCCAGGCCTGACACCATAGCTGCTTTCTGCTGTAGGTGAAAAAGCTCGGAGGCTGCAATAAACTTTTTTTACATCAGTATTATAACATATTCTGCTTGATCCGGCAGATCTGAAGCAAACAAGGTGTGGTTAGTAAATGATAATGTCACCTTGTTAATTATCGTGATAATATGTCACCTATGGAAAGCAGAGTGTTAATGTCACAGAAACAGTTAAGTCGGTATTTAGTAAGGAAAAAGAATTAGTCCCAGCAGTGCGCCAAGGCCGATATAGTAAAGGGGACTGACTGGACGAAGCAGGCTGGCAATCAATATTAGGCCGAATATAAAAGCAGTGGAAAGATCTATAACAGCAGACTGCCCCAGTGTGTAAGAAGCGAGAAGAATCAGGGCAACCAGGGCAGAGCGTAAACCGCTGAGGAATGTTTTTGCACCGGGGTTTTGAATCAGTTTAAACAATATCCGGGCTAACAGCAGCAGCAGAACAAGTGAAGGAGTAATTACGCCTAATGATGCAACCAGCGAACCGGTTACGCCTGCAAGACGATAGCCGATAAATGTTGCAGCATTGATCGAAACTGGCCCCGGGGTCATTTCAGCAACGGCAATGATATCGAGAAATTCAGAGGCACTCAACCAGCTGTGAACTCTGATTACTTCAGCTTCCATCAGGGGAATCATTGCGTATCCTCCACCAATGGTGAATAGGCCGACTTTAAGAAAAGACCAGTAAAGTGAGAGGAGAATATTAAGCATCAGTTTGGCTCCCCCTGAAGAAAACCAGACCGGCCAGGCCGCCGGCAACTAAAACAAGGATAGGGTGTATTTGAGAAATGATCGCAATGACAAGCAGGACCGCACTAAGTATTATACCCTTCCAACCGTGTAAGATATCACGGCCCATTTTAATGGCTGCATATGCAATAAGTGCTACAACGGCAGGCCTTAAACCGTAAAAGGCTGCCTGAACATAAATATTATCGTGCACCATAGGGTAAAGCCAGGCAGCAATGATTAATAAAATAATTACCGAAGGAGCTGTAACACCAAGGGCGGCTACAAGGCCTCCGGCAGTGCCGCGCAGCCTGACTCCGATCTGTATGGCGCTGTTAAGGGCAAGTTGTCCGGGCATTCCCTGGGTAATGATCAGGATGTCTGAAAAGACTGACTGGTTTACCCATTTTCTTTTGTATACTATTTCCTGTTGAATTACCGGCAGTATGGCATAACCGCCACCAAAAGTAAAAGCTCCCACTTTAAAAAAAGTGAGCATTATTGTCAGCAGAGATTCCCTTTTCTCAGTTGATGACAATGGTGAAGGCATCCGGTTGCCACCGCTTTCATATCAGTTAAGGACAGGATTTATTTTTCATCATAACCGTTATTATGATTATTTTGCTGGTCCCCTTTTTGATCAAGCTCTTCAAAAACACGCATTACTGATTGCAGGGAGACAATCAGGTTTTCTCTCTCATCCGCGTCAAGATGCTGGGCCAGATTATTGAACCGGAAGGAGCGTCTTTCGAAAACCAGGCGCGAAAGCTGACGCCCGTAAGAGGTGAGAGCAACTCTTACTACCCGTCGGTCTTTATCATCACCGCGTCTTTTAACAAGATTAAGATTAACCAGACGATTTACAAGCCTGGTTGCTGCACTTTCAGCCAGGTATATCTCTGAGCTTAACTTGCCCATAGTCAGGTCGTCATGTAAATAAAGGACCAGGAGGGCGTTGATCTGGCTGGGGGTAATTCCCAATCCGGTCAGTTCACGGTTTTCCTCGGCACTGAGATAATGCATTAACTTGGGGAAGATTGCCTGAATGGCGGAGGTGAATTTCTCAGGATCTCTGTAATCATCGATCATATCCATAGCTCCTTCCTGCCGCCTTTATACAGGCTTGCGGCAAAACTTAATCATAGGTTAGGCTATTTGCATAAATATGTCAAGGTTCAGGGGACATGTCTCTGCAGATGTTGTTGGCGCTGCAACTATTTGGTATACTGATTACAGTTACTTACTCTGACGGCCGGAGCTAACGACGGCCCTAATCTTCAACGTTTAAGCCCCGGTTTCAAGGCAGGTGTATTCCTGATGCTTTCACTTATAGGTATTGCTCCTCATCCGCCGATTATCATTCCTGATATTGGCCGTGGTGAACTGGCTAAAGTGAGTAAGACTGTTGATGGCATGCGGCTGCTATCTCAAAAGTTTAAAGATAAATCGCCGGAATTGATAATTATTATTACTCCGCACGGTAACGTTTTCAGAGAAGGGCCTGCTGTATTAACCGGAAAGCGGCTTTCAGGAAATTTCGGGCAGTTTGGATCGCCGGGAATAAAAATTGAATTTGAAACAGACCTTGAAATGCTTGAAATTCTCAGGGAAGAAACAGCTTCCGGGCCACTTCAAGCTGTATTTCTGGATGAAAATAATTATAGGATTAACGGGAGTCAGGGTCTGGATCATGGCGCCATGGTTCCACTTTATTATCTGAATGAGGCCGGACTATATCTGCCCGGTCTGCATATCACTTTTGGTTTTAATTCATATCGTGATTTGTATGACTTTGGCGTTGTCCTTAAAAATACTATTGATCAAAGAGGCTCAAAAACTGCAATTATGGCCAGTGGAGATCTGTCCCACCGCCTCTTTCCCGGCGCACCGGCCGGTTATTCACCGCGTGGTGCTGAGTATGATCAGCTATTGGTGAGGCTTCTGCGGGAGGGAAAAGCAGAAGAGATTATAAACATAGATCCTAAGTTGGTTGAAGATGCCGGTGAATGCGGCCTTCGTTCTTTTGTAATAGCCCTTGGCGCTATCAGAGAACAGGAATTTACTGCCGACATAATTTCATATGAAGGCCCCTTTGGAGTTGGTTATTTAGTTGCTTCTATTGAACCTCAAAATGACGAAATGAGCAAAACAGCAGAAACTGGTAATGATATTCAGGCGAACTTTTTAGAACCGGGCCCGGCATATTTTGCCCGCAAGGTTTTGGAAAACTATTTTTTTCAAGGGACCATCCCCGATTCATTTGGCAATCTTTCACCTCATTACTCGGCTAAAGCAGGAGCCTTTGTATCTCTGAAAAAAAGTGGAAAACTGCGCGGGTGCATTGGAACTTTCGAAGCAGTCAGGGAAAATCTGGCTTCTGAGATTGCAGCAAATGCAGTCAGCGCGGCAACCAGGGATCCCCGTTTCCCCCCTGTTAGCGCAGATGAATTGCCCGCAATTGAGATTTCAGTTGACATCTTGAGCCCCCTTGAGAAAGTTGCCAATGAAAGCGAACTTGATCCAAAAATATATGGTGTATATGTCCGAAGCGGACACCGCTCAGGACTTTTACTGCCCGATCTGGAAGGTGTAGATACCGTTGAGGAACAGGTTGGCATTGCCCGGCAAAAGGCGGGAATAAGCCCTGGCGAGGCGGTCGAATTGTATCGCTTCAAAGTAACCCGTTACACTGAATAGTGGGACAAAGGGGACAGGTCCTTTTGTCCCACTATTCAACAGTATTAATTTTATAATGTGGGCGAAGGCTTTTCCCTTCTGCCCCAGGGGGAGAGTAAAATTGCATAAAGCGCTCTATTTTCAGGTTGAACAGGATAAAGTTCGCTGCCTGCTCTGTCCGAAATATTGTCTTCTCGGTGAGGGCCAAATTGGCCTTTGCGGCGTGCGGACACTTGAAGCCGGGATACTTTATGCAGCAAATTATGGCTGCCTGGCGGCTGCCAACTGGGATCCCATTGAAAAAAAACCCCTTTATCATTATTATCCGGGACATGAAATATTGTCGTTGGGAACAATTGGTTGTAATTTTCATTGTACGTTTTGTCAGAACTGGACCCTGGCCCGCGGAAAACAGGAACAATGTGTAGAGATGATCAAACCGGATGCAGTTTTGGCAATGCTTAAGCGCGAAGGCGGACCAAAAAATGTAATAGGTGTGGCCTATACGTACAATGAGCCTGTGGTCTGGTATGAGTTTGTCCTTGAGACATCACGGCTGCTGCATCAGCATGGTTATAGAAACGTGTTGGTTACAAATGGCTTTATTAATCCTGAACCGTTGAGTGAACTTTTACCTTATATCGATGCCATGAATATAGATGTAAAAGGTTTTACCGATCGCTTTTATCGTAAGTATTGCAAAGGGGAGAAAGAGCCGGTTATCAAAACTGTCGAAACCGCGGTAAATTATTGTCATGTAGAAGTTACCTGTCTGCTGATACCGACCCTCAATGATGACCCCGCCGAACAGGAAGAACTGGCCCGTTGGCTGTCCGGATTAAATCCCGACTGTGTCTTGCACTACTCCCGTTATTTTCCGCAGTATAAGCTTGAACTGCCGCCAACTCCTGTCAGTGTGATGGAAGAAACGCTTGAAATAGCCAGGAGATACTTGCGATATGTATATCCCGGTAACATAGATTTGCCGGGAGCTTCTGATACATTTTGTCCGCATTGCCAAAATCTGCTGATAGCGCGAAATGGTTACCGGATTAAGATATTAGGTTTAGTTGAACAGCATTGCAATAATTGTGGTAATGCTGTTAACATAATATTACCTACAAAAAATTGCTGATTAAGAAAGCTTAATTAAATCCCAATAAAATTAGCGCAAAATACAATCATGGGGTTGCCGGTGCCGGCTCATTCGGCTAAAATATATGTAAACTTGCGAGAGTTGCTTATGGTTTGAAGGGATTAAAGCGTTTCTAAGCGAATTATTAAAAAGTTAACCAAAAAAAACAGACAGCCTGTTCAAGCTGAAAAAAACAATAGAGGACTTAACAGATTGTGGCCATTTGGGAACGTATTGTCGCAGCACTACTAGAGTTAAATGTTGAGTGGCGTGATGTTGTTGATATTGTAATCATGTCATATGTATTTTATCGCTTGATCCTGATTATCCGCGGCACCAGGGCGGAACAGCTGGTTAAGGGTTTATTTATTCTTCTTCTGGCCATGGTCATAAGCGACCAGGCAGGCCTCGATACGCTCCACTGGGCTCTAAGACAGACGATGACTGTTGGTTTAATAGCTATTCCCATTGTATTTCAACCCGAATTAAGACGAGCGTTGGAGCACCTGGGTCGTGGTAAAATTTTTAAATCGACCTACTGGAACTGGAGCGCGCAGGATTTCGAAAATATGCTTGATGAACTTACCAAAGCTATACCTGTACTTGTTAAAAAACGAATTGGTGCACTTTTAGTTATTGAGCGCTCAACAGGTTTGAAAGATTGGGTTGATACAGGTATACCGGTTGAAGGTGTGGTAACTGCTGAACTTCTTGTGAATATATTTTTCCCACGCAGCCCACTACACGACGGGGCGGTAATAATCCAGGGTAATCAAATAGTCGCGGCAGGTTGTTACCTGCCCCTGACAGAGGACTCCAACCTCGGCAAGGAACTTGGAACCAGGCACAGGGCTGGAATTGGGATTACAGAGATTTCAGATGCAGTAGCTATTATAGTATCTGAAGAAACAGGTATAATTTCTTTGGCGCATGATGGTGTTTTAACCCGTTATCTTGACGAGAAAAAATTAAAGGCTGTTCTTACTGAACTATTGTCCCCTGAGCGCAGTGAGGGTTTTAGCTTCTGGTCATGGAGGAGTAACAGGTAATTATGGAAAAATTTTTACGCAGCAATAATTTAGCTCGGGTTATAGCGATATTACTGGCTTTGATCCTCTGGCTGTTTGTCACAGGTGACAAAATTACCCGCACTACCCCTACCCGCATAACTTTTGAAGTACCGCTGCAGGTTGAAGGACTGGCACAGGACCACATAATTACTGATATGCAATCTACAGTTGACATAATGCTCGAGGGTTTACCAGAATATTTTGTTGATCTCACTCTGGAAGAAATATATGTTTTTGTGGACTTAAACGGCCTAGATGCAGGCAATCATTTAATCCGGGTTCAGGATCGTCCGCCGCGCGGATTAGGCACGGTTCTTTTAGAACCGGAGCAGGTCAGGGTATCTATCGAATCTTATATAAGCGAGGATTTCGAGCTTGAAATTGAACTGATTGGTGAAGCAGCTGACGGTTGGAATCTTACCGAATATTCATTAGAACCTGATACAGTTTTTATCGGCGCACCTGAATCGGTTTTCGAAAAAGTTGCCCGCATGGTTCTGCTGATAGATATTACAGGGATGCGGCTTATTGAGAGTATCGAATTGACACCTGTAGCATATGATGAAGAGGGTAACAGGGTTAATGGCCTGGTTATAGATCCATCACTGATAACTGTTCGTCTTGAATTTGAAAGAATTGTTGAGCCGGAGCCATTGGAAAACGGCGAATAACCGGCAGAATACCAGGGGGTTTTTTATTGGGAAAACTATTTGGAACTGACGGAATCAGGGGAGTGGCAAATAGGGATTTAACGCCTGAACTCGCCTTTAAAATTGGTAGAATTACAGCCTGGTTGCTGGGCAGGGATCATAAAAGCCCGGTTTTTTTAATAGGACGTGATACACGCCTCTCTGGTTCAATGCTCGAAGGTTCCCTGACCGCCGGCATTACATCAGCCGGGGGTGAAGTCAGGCTGCTCGGTGTAGTATCTACACCTGCAGTTGCTTACCTGACAAGACAACTTAATGCTTCAGCCGGGGTAGTAATCTCAGCTTCACATAACCCAATTGAAGATAATGGATTAAAGATTTTTAACAGTCGGGGCTACAAGCTGCCTGATGTCCTGGAAAATCAGATCGAGGAGTTTTATTATAATGAGCCTGATAATTTACCCCGGCCAGAAGGATTCCAACTGGGGCAGGCACGTATTGATGAAGTAGCTCTCAATAAATATATGAATTACCTTGAAGGAACTTCTGCGCCGCTTAAAGGACTCAACCTTGTAGTCGATTGTGCTCATGGCGCGGTCTGCCGTGTTGCGGGGGAGCTGTTTTGTAGACTTGGTGCTAAGATTCACATGCTTCATGATGAACCCGATGGAGGCAGGATTAATGTTAAATGCGGAGCTACCGACACAACTGATTTGCAAGAAGCAGTAATAGACAGGGGCGCTTTCCTGGGACTGGCATTTGATGGAGATGCCGACAGGCTTATCGCTGTCGATGAAAAAGGCGCAATTGTTGACGGGGATGCTGTTATGGCAATTTGCGCTCTCGACATGATCAATAAGGATATACTTAACAGCAGAACATTGGTTACAACAGTAATGAGTAACGGCGGTCTTGACATTCTGGCAGAAAAAAATGGTATCAATATTATTCGCACCGCAGTTGGTGATCGCTATGTTCTTGAAAAAATGATTGAAGGCGGTTTTAACCTGGGTGGAGAACAATCAGGTCATGTTATCTTTTCTGATCATGCCACAACCGGTGACGGGTTGCTGACAGCCCTGCAGCTTATGAAAGTGATTCAGGAACAACAAAAATCTCTTTCCGAACTGGCTTCGGTTATGGAACGTCTGCCACAGGTTCTGGTTAACCAGATAGTGGGCACAAAAGAGGGATGGTCGGATAATAAAAAAATTCAAACCGCAATTGAGCAAGTAAAAGAAGACCTGGGCCGCCATGGCCGGGTTTTAGTCCGTCCTTCAGGAACAGAGCCCAAAATCAGGGTTATGCTCGAAGCTCCGCTGCCTGAGGAGAAACTTAATGAATATGCCCAGTCTTTAGCCGAAATCATAGCAGTAGAGCAGGCATAAAATGATACCGTTTACTAAATCATTTAACTATTAAGGTATTTATGACGGGGGAGATCTGTACTCCTCCTTAATTCTGTGAAAGAACGGCTTTAACTCTTATTTAGTCCTGCCGCTGAGACTTGCATAGATATAATTATCGTTTAGCGCATGTTAAGAGTAAATTATTACTTAGATACAGGTAAACAGGGGGTAATAGAATGTGCGGTATAGTCGGATATGCAGGCAATAAAGAAGCTCTGGCTGTTATTATAGATGGGTTAAAAAAACTGGAATATCGCGGGTATGATTCAGCCGGTGTGGCTTTTCTTGATGACGGAGAACTTGTCGTAGTCAAGTCGGCCGGCTCTGTTGCTGCACTTGAAGGAGCCATGGGAGAGAGAAGCAGTGAGATAAAAACCGGAATCGGCCACACCCGCTGGGCTACTCATGGGCGACCTACTGATGAAAATGCTCACCCTCACCGAAGCTGCTGTGGAGAAATAGCGCTGATTCATAACGGTATTATAGAAAATTACCGAAGTATCCGGCAGAGGATGCTCGATCAAAAAACTCACACATTCAGCTCTGAAACAGATACAGAGGTGCTGGCACACCTTATTGAGGAAAATTACGAAGGAGACCTTTTGAAGGCTGTGCGAAGAGCGCTGAAAGAAGTTAAAGGCTCATACGGCCTTGTCGCAATTTCTTCCCGCGAACCAGGGCGCCTGGTATGTGCAAGACAGGACAGCCCCCTGGTCATCGGTCTCGGTAAGGGCGAAAACCTGGTGGCTTCCGACATTCCAGCTATTATCGCGCATACACGCAGGGCGCTTGTTCTTGAAGATGGAGAATTTGCCTCTGTAACCATGGATAAGGTTGAAGTATATGATCATAAAGGATTACTTGTTGAAAAGGATGAATTAGAAATAACCTGGGATATTGAAGCGGCAGAAAAAGGAGGCTATGATCACTTTATGCTTAAAGAGATCATGGAACAGCCTGCCGCAGTTAAAGAAACAATGCGCCAGAGAATTAATGCTTCTGAAGGTCGGGTTGATTTAAGTGAACTGGAATTTGCAGCAGATCAGATTAAATCATTTGAAAAGATTTATATTGTTGCATGTGGCACTGCCTATCATGCCGGCCTTTTGGGAAAAACAATAATTGAACGGCTGGCGAATCTGCCTGTTGAAGTGGAAGTAGCGTCTGAATTTCGCTACCGCGAACCGCTGTTAAATGATAAGCAGCTTGTCATTGTGATCAGTCAATCCGGTGAAACAGCAGATACACTTGCAGCTTTACGCCTTGCCCGTGAGAAAGGCGTATCAGTGTTGGCCATTACAAATGTTGTCGGCAGTTCTGTATCACGTGAAGCTGACCGGATTCTTTATACCTGGGCCGGCCCTGAAATCGCGGTGGCCTCCACCAAAGCATATCTGACTCAGCTTATAGCCCTTTACCTGATTGCCATATACTTTGGCGAAGCAAGAGGCACAATTGAAAAGAAAGAAATGGATGAGATCGTAAATGGTCTGGCTGCCCTTCCGGCAAAGTTAAAAAGCATCCTCACTGAAGAAAGTGTCAGCAGGCTCAGAACCTACTGCGAACACCTGGCTAAATGGGAGAGCGCTTTTTTTATCGGGCGCAACCTAGACTACCCGGTAGCCATGGAGGGGGCTTTAAAACTTAAAGAAATCTCATATATCCATGCGGAAGCTTATGCAGCGGGTGAACTCAAGCACGGCCCCCTGGCTCTGATAGTCGAAGGTATTCCCGTAATAGCTCTGGCTACTCAGCAAGCTGTTCTTGATAAAACACTAAGTAATATTCAAGAAGTAATCGCCAGGGGTGGCGCTGTGTTTGCAATAACCCAGGAAGGCTTCAACGATGTCTCGAAGCAGATTGAAGCTATATTTTATCTGCCACCAACAGACGATATACTGGCGCCTGTATTGAGCGCTGTCCCTACCCAACTTATTGCCTATTATGCAGCAACTGCACGTGGCAGTTCGGTTGATAAGCCCCGAAACCTGGCGAAAAGCGTAACGGTGGAATAGCACGATGAAAATAAATTTGCAGAAGCTTGCCTGGCTGCTATTCCTCGTATGCGGTATAATCTATTTAATTGCATCGATTCGTGATCGAGACATACTGATGATTGTTGGCAGCGCCTGTTTTGTAATAGCAGTTATGATTTTTCTGCTGCCTGGAAAAGAATAAACGAGCAGCAAAGGAGATTTATATGACAGAGAAAATCGAAGGCGATATGAAAACAAACTTCATTTATACTATGATCAAAGATGATTTAAAAAATGGATTACTTGGCAACAAACCTGTTCACACCCGTTTTCCTCCTGAACCAAATGGTTACCTTCACATTGGGCACGCCAAGGCAATTTTGCTTAATTACAATATTGCCAGAGATTTTAAAGGCTTTTTCAACCTTCGTTTTGATGATACCAACCCGATCAAGGAAGAACAGGAATTTGTTGATTCAATCATAGAAGATATACGCTGGCTCGGAGCCGACTGGGGCGACCGCCAATTTTTTACATCAGATTATTTTGAAACAAAATATGAATTTGCTACCCGGCTTATTAAAGCAGGCAAGGCATACGTCTGTGATTTGAGTCCGGAGGAGATTAGAGAATACAGGGGTACTCTGACTGAGCCAGGACAGGAAAGCCCCTATCGCGACCGCAGCTCGGAAGAGAATCTTGATCTGTTTGAAAGAATGCGCCGGGGCGAATTCCCTAATGGCAGCCGGGTATTACGGGCTAAAATAGACATGTTTTCGGGCAATCTGAATATGCGTGATCCGGTTATATACCGTATTCTTCATGCTGATCATCATCGTACCGGAGACAAGTGGTGTATCTATCCGATGTATGATTTTGATCATCCCTTTTCCGATGCCCTGGAAGGAATCACCCATTCACTATGCTCTATTGAATACAGTGATCATCGGCCTCTTTATGACTGGATCGTTGAGAGTGCACTAGAGCTTATGCCTGAGGAGGTCAAGTTTCGCTCCAGGCAGACTGAATTTGCGCGACTGAACATGACTTATACAGTTATGAGTAAACGTAAATTAAGACGGCTTGTTGAAGAAAATCATGTTTCCGGCTGGGATGATCCCCGCATGCCAACCATAGCAGGCCTGCGCCGGCGGGGAGTAACCCCTGAAGCTATAGCGGACTTTCAGGATAGAGTAGGAGTATCAAGGGCTGACAGTACTGTTGATCTTGCCCTCTTTGAACACTGTATCCGTCAGGATCTGGAAACAAAGGCCCCGCGCCTGATGGTTGTTTTAGATCCGCTTAAAGTTGTAATTACTAACTGGCCTGAAGGTAAAACTGAAATGGTCGAGATGGAGAATATGCCCGGAGATGTAAGCGCCGGAACACGCAAGGTTCCATTCACTGGAGAAATTTTTATTGAACGAGATGATTTTATGGAAGAAGCACCAAAAAAATTCTTCAGACTGGCTCCCGGTAAAGAGGTTCGCCTCAAGGGAGCATACATTATATGTTGTGAAAAAGTGATAAAAGATGAAAATGGTAAAATTACCGAGCTTCACTGTAATTATGACCCCCGGACAAAAAGCAATCAAGATACAAGCGGCAAAAAGGTAAAAGGGGTTATTCACTGGGTTGCGGAAAAACATGCCGCTTTTATTGATGTTAATCTTTATGATACTTTATTTACGGTAGAAAATCCTGAAGAAGATAATGAAAAAGATTTTACGGGTCAAATTAACCCTCAATCACTGATTGTGTGTAAAAATGTTCCCGCTGAACCGGCAGTCAAGGAAGCTCTTCCGGGAAACCGGTTCCAGTTTTTACGGAAAGGATATTTCTATTATGATTCGGTTGCAAGCAGAGAGGGCTCTCCTGTTTTTAACCGGGTTGTAGCTTTGCGTGATAGCTGGGCTAAAGTTAATAACTAAAGAATTTTATCCTTATACTCTCTAAATCAGTTAAAAAGTTCAGGCACAACTTGTTTTAGATGGTTTCGGTTGTTTTATAGCAGTCAGTTTTTCTTTGATAAAGGTCAGGTGGTCATGATTATTAGCCCGTTTAAAAAGAAATTTCGGGTCGAGAGTAGAGATGCAGATTCGAAGCAAGTTCTGCCCCATCACTTAAAAACAGTTATATTATTTGGCGGTATATACAGTATAGCAATGCAAATGGCTATATTATTGGTACCACTTTATGCTATAAAACTAAATTTCCCCCCACTTAGCCTCGCGTTGCTCGTATCCCTGCCTGCAATACTGCAAATAATAATTCGGATGCTCGGTGGAGCAATTACCAACTACCTGGGCGAAAAAAAGATCTTAAAGATCAGTTTTCTCTGCATCACCATTGCCGGTTTAGTATTTATTGTCAGTGATTCACTGCTGTACCTTTACCTTGCCCAGTTACTGCTCAGCACATCGAGGGGTTTATTCTGGAGTACTGCGCAAACATATTTGTCGAAATTGCCCGAGTCTGAAGGGCGGTTAAATAAGATCTTCGGGATGTTTGAGGGGATAACTGCTGTTGGCGCTATCCTGGGTCTGATTCTTGCCGGTTACTTTTCAGAATGGTTTGGTATTTCCAGAGCCTTTATCAGTTTGATAATTATCGGTGTAATTAGTTACTTCCTAACCAATGCTTTACCTGATCTACCCCGAACCGAGCAGTCAAAATCCCTATCTGTCGGATTAAAGAGCTTGAAGCAGGTTGCCGGTCACAGGCCGATCTATCTGGCTTGCCTGTGTGCTTTTACTGCAGCGCTGCCGTTAAGCCTGGTAGGGTCATTTTATCCTGTATATTTAAACAGTTTGGGGATACAGGAAGGTATGATCGGGGTCATTATTTCTGTTAAAGCTGCGGGTACTGTAACTGCAGGTTTTCTAGTGGCAAGGTTTCTTGACAGGGGCCGTTCAAACCTTCCTTATATGATCAGCTTCATCCTGATTGGCAGTACTCTCATACTTACCCAGATGTTTTCCTCGCCTGTGATCCTGGCAGCGATTATTATATTCACCGGATTGGGATCCGGGCTTTCCAGTATACTATACCAGAGTCTGACCACAAAATTCAGTACCGTTGAAAACAGGGGAGCTGCAATGGCTTTTACAACAAATTTTTGGTCTCTTTCCCACCTGACAGTACCGGTCATATTCGGTGTTATAACTGAGCAGATGGGTATTTCATTATCCTTTGTTATTTCTGGAATATCTATACTTATACTCGGATTATTAGGCACCCTTTTATTTCGCTGGTTTACAGGATCAGAGGCTTGAACCGGAGTGAAAAATTAGTTAAAATAATTTTAGTTGGATTAAAATTGTTATTGCTCTGATTAAGAGAGGAGATTAAATGAATATGGCACATTATGATCTTTTAATTCGCGGTGGTCAGGTTGTTCTGCCTGATGATATCTTGCATGCTGATATCGCTGTTAAAGATGGGAAGATAATCGCTTTAACGCAACCGGGTGAGGCTGATGACGCCATCGAGGTAGTTGAAGCAGATGGATTAACAGTTATGGCTGGAGTAATTGATCCTCACGTGCATATGAGAGACCCGGGATCAAATGACCGCGAAGATTTTATAACCGGGACAATGAGCGCTGCTGCAGGTGGCGTTACCACAGTTCTTGATCATCCTAACACAGTTCCTTCAATCAGCAGTGTTGAAAATCTTTATGCCAAACGAGATCATCTGGCCCAGAGAGCAAATGTCGATTTTGGCCTTTACGGAGCAGCAGGTGCCGGCAACCTGGAAGATATCGTTAAGCTCGCGGAGGCAGGGGTGGTGGCATTTAAAACATTTCTGCATGGCGCTCCAGTCGGTCGTGAGGAAGAATTTGTCGGTCTTTGTGCCACAGATGATGGCGAACTTTACAGCGTGCTGGGTGCAATTGCCAAAACAGGCCTAATGTCTATTATCCATGCTGAGAATGATTCAATTATTAACAGTTTAATAGCAAAAATGAAAGAGAAAAGCGATATTCTCGGAGATGCTCATGAACGTTCACGCCCGGTAGCGACAGAGATGGAAGCAGTAGCCCGTGTAGCTATTCTCGCTCAGGCTGTTGGCTGCCGGGTTAATATTGCGCATCTCAGTTCCGGTTCAGCAGCAAAAATGATTAGGATGTTTAAGGATAACGGTTACAGTCTGACTGTGGAAACCTGCCCGCAGTACCTTTTTGCCACAGTTGAAGGATTGAATAAATACGGGCCTTATGCCAAGATTAACCCACCACTTAGATCACAGGAGGAACAGGATCTGCTCTGGGAGCATATTCAGAATGGCACTATCGACATGATTGGCAGTGACCATGCTCCTCACCGTCCGGCCGATAAAGAAAAAGGTAAAATCAATATTTTTGATGCCGGTTCGGGCTTGCCTGGAATCGAAACAATGCTGCCACTTTTTCTTACTGCAGCCAACGAGGGGCGGATTGATCTCAACCATCTGACGAAAATTATGTCCCTGAACAGTGCAAAAAATTACGGTTTATTTCCGCGCAAAGGGGTTATTAGACCTGGTTCAGATGCTGATTTTGTCCTCGTCGATTTGAATAAAACATATAAGTTAGAAAAAGAAAAGCTTTTCACAAAGCAAAGGGATCAGGCGATGTTATTTGATGGCTTTGAAGCAAAGGGCGCTCCGGTCATGACAATTATCAGGGGCAGCAGAGTTATGGAAGAAGGAAAAATTCTTGTCGAGCCGGGCTTTGGTAAATTCCAGCCTGGGCCGCTTTTCAGAGGATAATATACTCTTTCTTAAAAGAGATTAGGGGACAGGAGTAATGTCTCATTTCTAACAAGTGAGACCTTACCACTTTCCCCGTTTCTTTATAAGCCGGAAAAAGTGAAAGTACATGGATTTTACGTTACAATATAAGTGGGGGTGTGATTCTATGAAAAATGGTAAATGTCCCAAGTGCAAGTCGAGCGAAGTATTTACAGGCGCCAATATAAAAATGAAAAAAGGCGTTTATGGTTCCAATACTATTCCCCTGGGTGGTATCTTAGGCAGTCAAATTGCTCTTGATAATTATGTTTGCACAAATTGCGGATATACCGAGAGTTATATTAATAATCCAGGGGATATTAAAAAAATCCGAAATAACTGGGATAGAGCCTGGTAAGCATGGCTTTTATGATGAGCAGATATTTAGCAGGTAAATTGTAAAAATAGCTTCAGGCGGAATAGATCTGACGATTTAATTTACACTGAGGTGAGAGATATGTTAACTGCCGACCAATACCTTTATTCATTACGACAGTTGAATTTTAAATTATATCTTTTTGGAGAACAGGTTGAAAATGTAGTTGACCATCCAATAATCCGGCCATCGTTAAATGCTGTTGCAAAAACATATGAACTTGCTGAAGAGGCCCGCTACAAAGATTTAATGACAGCTGAATCAAGCCTGACTGGAAAGAGGATTAACCGTTTTACCCATCTTCACCAGAGTACAGAAGATCTTATATTAAAAGTTAAAATGCAGCGCTTACTGGGGCAGAAAACTGCGGCATGTTTCCAGCGCTGTGTCGGCCTTGATGCCTGTAACGCTGTTGATAGTGTTACCTTTGAAATTGATAAAGAACTTGGGACAGAATATCACAAACGGTTCAGGGCATTTCTTAAGCGGGTTCAGGAAGAGGACCTCGTTGTTGACGGGGCTATGACAGATCCCAAGGGAGACCGTTCGCTGCGCCCATTTCAGCAGGCTGATCCTGATATGTACCTGCATGTAATCGAGCGTTTAAAAGATGGCATAGTTGTCAGGGGGGCGAAGGCTCATCAAACCGGAGCGCTTTCCTCTCATGAAATACTGGTGATGCCTACTGTGGCTATGGGTAATGATGATGCCGCTTATTCTGTCTGCTTTGCCCTGCCCAGTGATACGAAAGGGATCATCTATGTTTACGGTCGCCAGTCCTGTGACACCCGCAAGCTTGAAGAGGGAAGCATTGATGTGGGAAACTGCCGTTACGGAGGGCATGAATGCCTGGTTATATTTGAGGACGTTTTTGTCCCCTGGGAACGGGTATTCATGTGTGGCGAACATCAATTTACAAGTACATTGGTAGAGCGCTTCGCCGGCTATCATCGTCAGAGTTATGGCGGTTGTAAAGTTGGTGTCGGAGATGTTCTGATCGGGGCTGCAGCACTGGCGGCTGATTATAATGGAGTAGCTAAAGCTTCTCATATTAAGGATAAAATAATTGAAATGCTTCACCTGAACGAAACTCTGTTTGCCTGCGGAATCGCCTGCTCCAGCCAGGGCTGTCCAACAGCATCAGGCACCTATCTGATAGATCTCCTGCTTGCCAATGTCTGTAAACAAAACGTTACCCGGTTCCCCTATGAAATTTCCCGCCTTGCAGAAGATATTGCAGGCGGTTTGATGGTTACCCTGCCTTCGGAAAAAGATTTTCGACATCCTGAAATCGGCCCTTACCTGGAAAAGTATCTTAAAGGTAGTAGCAGCATACCGACCGAAGATCGCTTGAGAATTCTCCGCCTGATTGAAAACCTGACCCTCGGCGCTGCTGCAGTAGGTTACAGAACTGAATCAATGCATGGAGCCGGCTCGCCACAGGCACAACGAATCATGATTCAGCGACAGGGTAACCTTGATCACAAGAAGAAACTGGCCCTGGTTATAGCCGGGATTGAGAAAGAATAACGAGTTTAGCATTAGGATATTCTGATTAATAGGGGAACATGAAAGATTACACAATAATTTGCGATGATCAGAAAATAACTTTTTCCCTCACCAGGAAGAAAGTAAAAAATGTTAATCTGAGAGTAAAAGCAGATTCAACTGTTGTTGTTTCCGCTAACAAATCTGTACCTTATGATTTTGTTGAGGAACTGGTCAGGGATAAAGCGACGTGGATTATTAAGAATCTGGCGCGAGTAGATGAAAAGAAGCTATTAAATATGGAGAGCAAATATATTACCGGGGAAATAATCAGCTTCCTGGGAGACAATTATAAGCTGCGGGTTTTTCAGACAGATCGTAGAGAAAAAGTAGTATTAGATGGCATGAATATCGCATTTTTTGTAAAATACAGCGAAGCCATTGAACGAAAGCAAGCTTTGCTCAGAGAATGGTACAATGATCAGGCAACGATAGAATTCAACAAATCTCTTGAGAGAACTTATCCCCTGGTTGAAAGGTTTGGCATTGAGAAACCGACTATAAAAATACGAACCATGAAAACAAGGTGGGGCTCATGTTCCTGGAAGAGGGGCAAAATTACTATTAATACGGAGTTAATAAAAAAAGCACGTGAATGTATCGATTACGTATTGCTCCATGAACTGGCTCATTTCAAATTTCATAAGCACGATGCGGCTTTTTATGGTTTTCTGTCGGCCCTGATGCCCGAGTGGCAGGTTAGAAGGCAACTTCTAAAAAAAGAAACAGGAGCAAATGATTAATTGGCAGGATATATCTGTTCGAAGAGATGTATTACAAAGACCCGAAAACTCACCCGTTAGGAAAATTGATTGTTGATATCTGCATAGGGGTGAAGCCGCTTAAGAAGAGCGATGTAATAAGGTAAGCGGGAAGAAAATTTATTCTTCCCGCTCACTGCCATTAAACCAATTACAGTTGTGTGTCATTATATTGTTGTTTGCCACTAATGTTCCTTATTATTTCGTTAAAATTTAAATACTAAGAGGCAGCGTGTTCGTGCACTGCCCTAATTATTTACCATCAAATGAGGGATCTCTCTCTTTAATCTGGGTTGGATATTTTAGTTCTCTCTGCCGTTTTTCAGGAACTCAATTTCTTTCTTCAGACCAACAACCTCTTTCTTTAGAGCGCCTATCTGCGCCAGTGCTGCCAGGGCAAACACAAAGGCAATCGGCGCCAGTAAGCCGATAACTTCCATATGATCTACACCTCCTTATCAATCTATTCTAAGCGCTATCATTCCAAATCGCAACCAAGGGAAGGGGATAATTCATTGCCGGGAACTTAAATGCAAGCCCGGTGATATATTGAAATATCAAGCTGAATCAGCATCGACCAATTCAAATATAAACGTATATACCGGGTAAAAGGGTTGCTGATAGTCAGGTTAAACGGAGATCGGATTTCGTATTACAGGGCGGATAAAGAGCAAGGGAGATGTAGACGTTTGACAAATGCAGGTTTGTCAAAAAAGCTGAGTAAGCACTATACTGCTTACTCAGATTACTTCTATTTTGTATCTGCCAGGTTTTCTATTTTAAATAAACCCTTCGCAGTTTCCATTTTCCCTGCCGGTAGTTGAGATAGAGGATTACCGATTCGATCTCTGACCGATGATATCATTAAGAGCGCTCACAACCCAGAATAAAGCCGAAAATACTGTAAATCCGGCAATTGCTTCCGTGGAGATCATGCCGATCCAGAAAAGATCGACCAGGTCATTGACCATGTAAAAGGCCATCCCGATCATAGAGGGAAAAGCCAGGGAAAATAGAGTTCCGGTTATGCTGCCTTCAATAAGAGACAATGGTTGTTTGCGCGTACATTATGCCCTCTGCAGGAAAGAACCACCTGCCGCTTGAAGATTACCGTCAAAGTCAATATACTAATTGATACTATACTTTTTTATAATAAGATTCAAATCCATTGTTTATTATCATACTGCCGTTCGGCACCTGGATTGCCACCAGGAATGTATTCAACATATCCACAGAGGATGATAAAGCATTTAAGAAAATGAGGAAAACTATAAATCCATTTAACATGTTTGCCTGCCCCAGGATAAAAGGCAGGATAACAGACATGAGTAAAAATGGAGCAAGGGTGATTATAACAAATCGACCTTTGCTTATTCTTTCTGTCGTGAAGACAAATCCGCCCCATAACTTAATACCAAAATATGTTTTGTCAGATTTATAGAAATTAGGAACAAAGAGCAAATGGACAATTTCGTGAAGCACTATTACGATATAAATGTAGATAATGTAATCTATCCTAATAGTTAACGTCCAGGAACCGGTAACAAATAGATCACGAATTACAGATGCAACCTCTTTGTCTGATTGCGTAATAACCAGATAAGAGATTAAGGAATTAATAAACATAAAAGGCACAGAAAAGAAAAAGGCCACAATAATATTGGGAGCTTCCCTTATTCTAAACCATCCATCAGCTATAAGCGAAGCGCTAAGGCCTTGATCTGTCTGGGGTATTTTTTTAGCAAACCGCACGTGTTTTCTCCATTCTTAAGAATATCATCATTATACCTGATAGCTGAGTTCAGCAGCCCGTATCCTTCAATATTCTTGAAAGAACGAAAAGCTTTTCACTGATTAACTCATCATCTTTGCTTAAGGCCTGGTTGAACTGTTCTATATCTTCATCGATTCTGTCATCGTTTGTGCATACTTCAACTGTCATCGCATCATTCTGGTTAGTTTAAGCGAGGGTAAAGAAATGGGGCGCAGCAGTGTGCAATTAAAGTTAACTGAAGAACTGTTAATGAGCAGATCAGTCTGATACACCTATGATTTATGACTTATCCTGTATTCAAATTTATGCAGCTGTTATGGCCACGTTCTTACAACTTATCTTTAACTGATTTAACCTTCTGGGTGATTGATCCTACTTTGTCGCGACGATCGTCAATTTTGATGTGGGTACTTACCCTGAGAGCACCTTTTTTAAAAAGAACTTCATGCAGACGCCTTATTACTGCCAGGATGCAATCCAGATCACCTTCAATTATGGTTCCCATCGCTGTAAGCTCATAATAAAGGTCTTTACTGTGATTCTGAAGCTCTTTTTCGCAGGCAGCAACATAGTAGCTTAAACTTGTGCTTCCTGTTCCCAACGGAACTATTGAAATTTCAACAACAGCCATTTCATCCCCCTCCTTTTGCTGGTTATTTCTTCATTTGAAGGGTTTAACCTGCAATAAAGCAACCATAATAATTAATGGACATTTTAATTTCACTATAAAGAATTTAGTACTTGACTTTCAGCAGATCTGTTTGTAAAATATCAATTGAGCATCTATTCATATGTTCAATTGTATGTGAGGTGATTGCGAGATGCAGGGCAAATCAAATGAAAATCTTCGCTGTGATTGCAGTATCGTCCACCAGGATATTGTTGAAAGAGTTCAGGTAAAAATGCCGCCGGAAGAAATGCTTTACGACCTTGCCGAGCTGTTCAAGGTTTTTGGAGATTCTACCAGGATAAAAATCATCTGGGCTTTATTCGAAGAAGAGATGTGCGTATGCGACATCGCTTATCTGCTGAATATGACTCAATCGGCAATATCGCATCAACTGAGGGTGCTCAAGCAGGCACGCCTCGTTAAGCCACGGCGCGATGGTAAGAATATTTATTATTCACTTGATGATCAGCATATAGAAGAAATATTTAACCAGGGATTAAACCACATTAATGAATGAAAAGCATTCTGGAGGATGATCTGCACATGAGTAATTACAGTAATATAAGTTGTACTGGTAAAAGTAGCTGTGGATGCGATCTACCGGTAAACACCGTAAATATACGAAATCCATTACAGATAATTTTATATCTGGCCGGGGTTTTACTTTTTATCGTTGGAATCGTATTTTCACCTGGAGGATATCTTGAATTCAGCCTTTTTGCACTTTCATATATTATATTTGGCGGAGGGGTACTGCTCAGAGCTTTCCGTAACTTAGCAAGAGGCAGGATATTTGACGAAAACTTTTTGATGGCTATTGCCACGGTGGGTGCATTTGCTATTGGTGAGTACCCCGAGGGAGTGGCAGTTATGGTTTTTTATCAAATTGGCGAGCTGCTGCAGGATAGCGCTTTAGGGCGTTCAAGAAGATCAATCGAACAACTGATGGATATCCGTCCTGATTATGCCAACCTCAAAGAAGGTGAGCAAACTCGAAAAGTTTCTCCCGAACAGGTAGCAGTCGGTTCATCTATTATCATACGCCCTGGTGAGAAAGTTCCTCTGGATGGCGTTATAGTTGAAGGCAGCTCTGCACTCGATATATCAGCGCTAACAGGAGAATCGCTTCCGCGTGAGGTTGAAACCGGTGACGAGGTGCTCTCCGGTTCAGTTAATAAAACAGGATTGCTTGGTGTCAGGGTCACCAGGGAATACATGGACTCCACGGTGAGCCGGATATTATCGCTTGTAGAAAATGCATCCTCCCGTAAAGCCCGTACAGAGCAGTTTATTACCCGTTTTGCGGCTTACTATACTCCAATTGTAGTCATAGCGGCATTGTTACTAGCTTTCATACCACCACTTTTTATACCCGGTCAGGAACTCCAGGTTTGGACATATAGAGCGCTGGTCTTCCTTGTGATATCCTGCCCCTGTGCGCTGGTCATATCAATTCCTTTAGGATTTTTTGGTGGAATTGGAGGAGCTTCCAGAAAAGGTATCCTGGTAAAGGGCGGCAATTACCTGGAAGCATTAAGTCATGTAGAAACTGTTATTTTTGATAAAACGGGAACTCTTACCCATGGAAAATTTTCAGTTAATTTAATCGAGCCATCAGATGGTTACAGCAGAAATGAGCTTCTACAGCTTGGCGCTGCGGCTGCTTATCACTCCAACCATCCTGTTTCAGTATCAGTTTTGCAAGCATACAACGAACAGATAGATGAAAAAAAATTAAAAAATTATGAGGAGATACCCGGTCGGGGAGTAAGTGTAAGCTATGAAGGCAAAAAGATTCTGATGGGCAATGGGAAGATGTTATCTGAAAATGGAGTGGAAGCATTAAATGATAATGATAATAAAACCCGTGTTCATATTGCTCTTGAAGGTCGCTACGCCGGTAGTATAGTAGTTGCCGATCAAATCAGGGAAGATGCAAAATCAGCGATCAGGCAGTTGCGGGATTTGGGAGTAAAGACGATAGTATTATTAAGTGGAGATAAAAAAAATGTGGCTGAAGAAGTTGGTCGTAGGCTTAAACTTGATCAGGTTTATGCCGAGCTGTTACCGGATCAAAAAGTCGAAATAATTGAACAGCTGGAAAGGCAGAACACCACAGGCAAAAAATTAGTATTTGTTGGTGATGGCATAAATGATGCTCCTTCACTTGCCAGGGCAGAAGTCGGGGTTGCCATGGGTGGGGTGGCATCTGATGCAGCTATAGAAGCAGCCGATGTGGTATTAATGACCGGCCAGCCCTCTAAGCTTGCCGAAGCTATTAGAGTCGCCATGAAGACTCGTACTATAGTTATTCAGAATATAGTTCTTGCTCTTGGTGTCAAAGGGATAGTGATGAGTTTGGGTCTATTCGGCCTGGCTTCAATGTGGGGGGCTGTTTTCGCCGACGTCGGGGTAGCGCTTTTGGCGGTACTTAATGCAATGAGGGCAATGAAGTAATATTATAACCATCCTGCATTGACCTCTGCGCCGGGTCAGATGGCGGAAGAGGTAGCAGTGGGCGTTAAGTCAGTAGGTGCAGAAGCTGTCCTATGTAATTTAGATGACTTTTCGCTGGATCAGTTGCCGGATTACGATGGGATTATAGTTGGTTCACCAACTTATTACGGTTTGGTTTCCGGGCCGATAAAGGTGCTGTTTGATCGAAGTATTGTTCACCACGGTAAATTGGAAGGAAAAGTGGGAGGCGCATTTTCAAGCGCCGGTGTAATAGGTGGGGGTAGCGAAACAGCCGTTTTGAGTATCATTCAAATGATGTTGGTCCATGGTATGATAGTGCAGGGGCAGTCCAAAGGACACCACTATGGAGTTGTATCGATTGGTGCGCCTGATGAGAAAGTAATCGAGCAATGCCGACAGCTTGGTAAAAGAACGGGCGCTCTCACTCTAAAGCTATTTGGATAATGACCACAATATAATTATTTACGAATAATAGCGGAGCTTGCATCTGTCTTGGGAGGAATCACGATGGGTGTTTTAATACTTGCTGTTGTATTGGTTAGTTTTGTGCTGTATTACTTTTGGAGGAAAAACCGCTGGGGTTTTGGAAGAAAATATGTTTTAAGGCAGGAGGCAATCAGTTTGCTGAATATGACTCCTGAAGCAGCAGATGAAACGATTGAGAGATTAATGAAAAGTCTACGGGAACGTCATCCGAACCGTTCAGAAGAATGGTACCTGGAAAAATTAATTTATGATTTGGAACGGGATCGCTAGGCTGCAGGTTGTTCAATTACTGATTATAGAATAATAAGAAGCCTGTGAGGTACAGCTCATTGAACAGTAGAGAAATAAGCCTTGGTTTTAACCTTGAGAGGCTGCAGGAAGCATCATTACATGAAGGACTAATATTAGGCAGAGTAATTTCTCAATCGAAGGAGCTCTATAAGGTTGCCACATCTGATTCTGAAATTATAGCTGAAATTACTGGAAAATTTCGTTACGATGCAGCTTCAGTTGTAGATTTTCCTGCAGTTGGAGACTATGTGATGATTGATCATGCAAACAGCGCTTCAGGTATAGCAATAATCCACTATGTTCTGAAAAGAAAGAGTATATTTGAAAGAAAGGCAGCAGGGACAGGACAGGGAACACAAATTATTGCTGTTAATATTGATACTGTTTTCATCTGTATGGCTCTTAATAATGATTTTAACCTGCGTCGGCTTGAACGTTATCTTTCAATTGCCTGGGCAAGCGGAGCCCTGCCCGTGGTTGTTCTAACCAAGGCAGATCTATGCAATAACCTTGCAGAGAAAATAACTGATGTTAATTCTGCTGCTGCAGGAGCTGATATTTTGGTCACAAACAGCCTCTCGGAAGATGGTTACCGGCCGATTAGACAATATGTAACACCCGGTAAAACTGTTGCTTTTATCGGTTCTTCGGGAGTAGGGAAATCGACTCTTGTCAATCGGCTGCTCGGGAATGAAATTATTGAAACCAAAGAGATTCGAAAAGATGATAAGGGTAGGCATACAACATCCAGAAGAGAGCTTATACTGGTCCCTGGCGGAGGTGCTGTTATCGATACGCCAGGTATGCGTGAGCTTGGTATAGAAAGCGCAGATCTTGCGAGAAGCTTTGCTGATATCGATCTTTTAGCTGAAAGCTGCCGCTTTAGTGACTGTAGCCACAGCAGCGAACCACAGTGTGCCGTCAGAAAGGCCATTGAAACAGGCGATCTTTCAGAAAAACGCCTTGAGAATTATCTAAAACTAAAAAAAGAAGCCCGTTATGAGGGTTTAAACGCGAAGCAGATTGAAAAAGAAAAAATTAATGTAATGTTTTCAGGCTTCGGTGGGAGGAAGAATGCCCGCAATTTTATAAAAAATAAGAATAAGCATTCCAAGTAATTTACAACCCTTAGCCCAGTGGTAAATCTGTCTGTCTGGCCAGAAGCTGCAGTTTCTCTACCTGCTCTTCCTGGCCTAAGACTATCAGGACATCATTATCTGACAGCCTGAAGCCTGAGCCCGGATTGATCACTGTTTCCTTGTTGGCTCTTTTAACTGCCATAATAATTAATCCTGTTTGTTCAGGGATTCGTGCTTCTGCCAGGTTTTTACCCACCAGAGTTGAGTTGCTTTTTACAGTAACCTCTTCCAAATCAATTATAACTTCACCGGCACGGGTGATTACATCGAGGAAGGATACAACTGCCGGGCGTAAAATCAGCGATGCCATCCGTGTACCGCCGATTTCATTTGGAGAAACGACTTTGTCAGCGCCTGCTTTTAGCAATTTAAGGTCTGCTTTGTCATCAATTGCACGGGATACGATCAGCAGATCCGGATTGATTTCACGGGCAGTCAGTACGGTAAAGACATTATCCGCGTCACTCGAGAGACAGCAAACCAAACCTTTTGCTTTATCGATGCCAACTTTTATAAGATCTTCTTCAACCGTTGCATCACCCACTACAGCAAGGCCGCCCATATCAATAATGTGTTCTACCTTAGGCCTTTCTGCTTCAATTACTATATGCGGTACCCCTCTTTTTTTGAACTGGCTGACTACATGTTGTCCGGTTTGTCCTGCTCCACATATAATATAGTGGTCTTTAAGGTGAGCTACTGAATTTTCCATAAGTCGCCTCCTTAATAAGAATCTGAACTCGCCTTCAATCACAAATGTGCTTACAACAGTAACAGCAAATGCAGCGATAAATAAACCGCTTATTATAAGCAGAATAGTAAAGAGTCTGCCGGCTGTACTGAGATCATGCACTTCCCGGAAGCCTACAGTAGATATGGTTATCACTGTCATATACAGGCTGTCGATTAAGGATAGATCTTCAATATACATGTAACCTATCGTCCCACCGCAAACCAGCAACACAAGCAGGATGATGACAGCATATACTTTTTGGTGTGATTCCATTCTCTTACACCAACTTTCGGGGACGTTCTTTAAATTGCAATGTAATGATCTTTGTGAATTTTATCATAACCAAATTTTACTTAAAGGGGCAGACTTACGTTATTTTAACACTTTTAGGAATGGTTTGTGAACAGCCCGCGGTCATTAATTCAAAAACCTTGGGTAAAAATGTAATATTTGTAATTCATCAGCCACAAGCAAGATTGCTATGTATGTTTAGACATGGTCTGCCTCAGCTTAAGCAAATAAGAAGCCTTATGAGTAAGTTGACATTAAATAAATTAGGTGCTAAGTTGAATTCGGAAATTGTGTTGACAGGTTGTTTGGATTGAATAGATAGGAGGAATGGAAAATTGATACAAAGACAGGAAGCAATCATTGAAGTTAATAATCTTACTAAGCAGTTCGGCGAATTTACTGCCGTCGATGACATATCATTTAAAGTAAAAAGTGGCGAAATATTTGCCTTCCTCGGTCCGAACGGGGCAGGAAAAACTACAACAATAAGAATGCTGACAACACTTTCAAGGCCGACAAAAGGTAAAATTGTGCTAAACGGATTTGATCCTGTGCATGAACAGGATCATGCCAGGCGTTCTTTTGGGATAGTATTTCAGGAACCAAGCCTTGATGACGAGCTTACTGCCTGTGAAAACATGTTATTTCATGGAATTCTTTATAATATGCCTAAGAATCTGCGCAATGAGCGGATTGAAATGCTGCTCAAACTAGTAGAACTTTGGGATCGCCGCAATGATCAGGTTAAGAAATATTCCGGCGGTATGAAGCGGAGGTTAGAGATTGCAAGAGGGCTGCTTCATTTACCGAAGATTTTATTCCTTGATGAACCATCCCTTGGCCTCGACCCCCAGACTCGTAACCTCCTATGGGAGCATATTCGCGATTTAAATAAACGGGAAGGGATTACAGTTTTTCTGACCACACACATTATGGAAGAAGCCGAGCGGGTTGCCGATACGGTGGCAGTAATCGATTATGGACAAATTGTCGACCAGGGTTCTCCTCGCGAACTGGAAGAGCATACAGACACCAATTCTCTGGAGGAAGCCTTTCTGGCAATGACCGGAAAAACAATCCGAGAAGAAAAGGCTGAAAGTCATATCCAGATGGTCAGCGCCTACATGAGGAGGAAGAAGTAATGAGTGTTATATACATACTTTGGATCAGGCAGCTTAAACGTTACTTTCGCTCAAAGGCTCGCATCATAGGCGCACTGGGCCAGCCTTTACTATTCCTTTTTGCTTTCGGGTTTGGTTTCGGTCCGGTTTTTGAGAGAGCTGGAGAAGGAGACTATATGCAGTTTTTAGTCCCGGGTATTATTGCCATGAGCACGTTATTTACTTCAATGTTTAACGGGATAGAAATTATCTGGGATCGTCAGTTCGGTTTTCTCAAGGAAACTCTGGTTGCCCCTGTTTCAAGAGTGACAATCATGGTTGGAAGAACATTAGGCGGCGCTACTGTTGCCATTATACAGGGCTTAATAGTTCTTAGTATCGCCCTTTTGATTGGATTCAGAATTGCAAGCCCTTTAGGTCTTTTTACAGCGTTGCTTTTTATGTTTCTTATTGCCACCTTGTTTACTGCCCTTGGTACGGCTATTGCTTCTTTACTTGAGGATATGCATGGATTTCAATTAATAATGAACTTCCTGGTAATGCCACTATTTTTTCTGTCCGGGGCACTCTTTCCGATTCAGGAACTGCCCGGTTTTGTAGGCATTCTTGTGCGCCTCAACCCACTTTCCTATGGGGTTGATGGTCTGAGGGGTGCATTAACCGGGGCATACCAGATTGGTTTTATAACCAATTTTAATGTACTGGTTCTATGTATGCTGACCCTGGTCATTATTGGTGCTTTTCTATTTTCGAGAATAGAAGTATGAGCCCTGTCACATTTCTTTATAACTATTACTGTTGATTCAGAAAAAAGAATCAAGAATTGATCTGATCTAAAAGGATAAATAAGAATAACAACGAATAGTAATACGTAATACAATAATCGTGTTACGGAGAGTGTTATGAAAAAAATAATCGCTTTATCGTTGGTCTTAGTAATTTCATTCATTTTCCTTGCCGGCTGCAGCACTAGTGATCAGGATATCCCAGAATCAGACAGCGGCGAAATTGAAGAAAATGCTTCAGGCAGGATGCTGACTGACCAGGCCGGCCGGGAAGTGGAAGTAGTTGAAACTGTTGATAGGGTTGTCGCTTTGGATACCGGATTGTGTGGGATTATTCTTGCCCTTGGCAAGTGGGATACTGTAGTTGGAACTACCAGGTATACAGTGCTGGATGATTTGCTGATGGAAGTAATTCCGGATCTTGATTCAGTTCCTACCCCGGGCACCAGCACGGACGTAAGTATTGAGTCACTGCTCGAACTGGAACCTGATGTCGTAATCGGTGGTTGGGAGATTGATTTTATTCACCAGATTGAGGCGGCTGGAATGGCTGCTTTATATGTTGAACCTGTAACTTTTCAGGATCAGTTTGATGAAGTGATGCTGATGGGTGAACTTTATGGTGAGAAAGGTCGTGCATCTGAGCTGATCGGCTGGATGGAGGACAAGCTGCAGCAGATCTACGAAAGAGTGGAAGCAGCAGAGCCTGTCCGCACATTATATATTTGGGGTGACCCTGCTGATCCCCTGAGTATGGGTACTTTTGGCGGCGCTCCCGACATTCGTAATGAAATGTTATACTACGCAGGGGGGATTAATGTGGCTGGCGATATTGATCAGCGCTGGCCCAACGTGGCGCTTGAACAGGTGTTGACCTGGGACCCTGAAGTTATTATTGTCTGGGGCTGGGCGGATGCTTTAGACCCGGTGCATTTTCTTGAAAATGATAATTGGCAGCCGGTTACAGCAGTTTCAGAAGGGCGGGTATACAAACTGCCCCGCTGGTCAAGCTGGAGTCCACCTGAAGTAATCATGGTTTTGCAAATGGCTAAATGGCTTCATCCAGAGCAGACCGCAGATCTCGATCCCAACCAGTGGCTTGAAGAATTAAAGGATGAATATTACAAGCCGTAGAGATGAAGTAATTTAGCCACCTTTCACGGTATGATAAAGAAAAGCTCAAAAGGAGCTGAACATGTGGCGGCAAAACGTATCTTAACAATTTTTTTGGCGGGGTTGTTTATCCCCGCCTTCTTTGCCGCTCTTTTTATCGGACGTTACTCGCTGCCTCCTGCAGATGTTTTTGGTATGTTCGGTGCCTGGCTCGGCGTATCAGGCAGCCTGGTCGACTGGCCTGATGCGGCCATAGTAGTGCTTTTTCAGGTCAGACTCCCCCGCCTGCTCATGGCTCTGATAGTAGGATCTGCCCTGGCCGGTTCGGGAACGGCTTTGCAGGGAGTTATGCGTAACCCCCTGGTGAGCCCCTATATCCTGGGCTTGTCTGCCGGAGCATCCTTTGGCGCTGCCCTGGTTGCCGCATTTTTTGGAGACGTCTACCTGCTGCGTCAGCTATTTGCTTTTTTGGGTGGAGTTATTGCAACTTTTACAGCTTACCGCATGGCCAGGGTACGCTCTGAAACTCCTGTGCTTTCTCTGGTGCTTTCCGGAGTACTTGTAGGCGCTTTTTTCACAGCTCTGCTATCACTGGTCCAGCTTTTTGTTGATCCTTACCGCCTGGCGGGGATTATATTCTGGATGATGGGCGGACTGCACCGCTCTTCATGGACAGCCGTTCAACTATCAGTGGTTCCTGTGCTATTGGGCTTAATCATACTATACAAGATGCGCTGGCGTTTGAATGTTTTGTCTCTTGGTGATGATGAAGCCCGCTCGCTGGGTCTTAATGTGGGTAGAGAAAGAACAATATTTATCGGTGTTGCCACACTTCTGGCTGCAACGGCAGTGGCATTTTCCGGAGCAATCGGTTGGGTTGGTCTGATGGTGCCTCATATGGCCAGGATGATTGTCGGTCCCGATCACAGGGCGGTAATGCCTTTCTCATTCAGCCTGGGAGCGGCTTTTGTTTTACTCAGCGATACCTTGGCCCG
>JAHYJM010000046.1 GCA_019428945.1 Bacillota bacterium
GTCACGCTCCTGATTATATAAATGATCTACAAGGTGAACCCACTTAATTTATAGAATTATAATAAAGGAATTTTCAGACCCGCTGTTGAAAATAGTGAACATTCTTAAATTGCACTCTTGTGTTCAATCTCATAATTCCAAGGACAGCTTGTCATTATCAATTAATAAATCGCTACGAAGGGGAGGCAAATATGCAAAACAAATTCGAGCTTTTGATAAAAAATTCACAATTAAGGGGACAGCCGGACAAACTTTATGAAATCGGTATTGCCGGCGGAAAAATTGCGGCAATAGATGAGAAGCTTCAAGGAGAAGCAGATCAGGTGATTGATGCCGGCGGTAGCCTGGTTACCGAGTCTTATGTGAACACCCATTTACATCTTTGCAAAGTTTATACACTGATGATGATGGATGACGAAGCTATGAAGTCTTATCAGGGCTCAGATAAAACAATGGGTAAAGCGATGACCGGCATAGAGCTGGCGATGCAGGTAAAGGAAAAATATGATGAGACTTGGATTATTGAAAATGTAAGAAAGGCCGTTGCTTTAGCCGCCTATTATGGCAACACACATATCCGCGCTCTGGCAGATGTAGATAGTAAGGCGCGGCTTGAAGGGGTCAAAGCCCTGATTAAGGCCAGGGAAGAATTTAAGGGGATTGTGGATATTCAGGTTGTCGCTTTTGCGCAGGATGGCATTGTCCGGGAACCCGGTGCGGCCGATTTAGTGCGTGAAGCAATGAAAATTGGCGCTGATGTGGTTGGCGGAATTCCCTGGATTGAATATACTGAGAAAGATATTGCAGAGCATGTCAAGGTTATCTTTGACATTGCAGAAGAATTTGATGCAGATGTATCAATGCTTGTTGATGATGCCGGAGATCCCGGACTGCGTTCGACTGAACTGATGGCCGTAGAAACGATAAAGCGCAAACGTTTTGGCCGTTCGCTGGCTCATCATGCCAGGGCGATGGCCCTTTATCCGAAACCCTATTTCCAAAAAGTATCGGCGCTGCTGAAAAAGGCGGAAATGGGCGTGGTCAGTGACCCGCAGACCGGTCCGCTGCATGCGAGAGTGCACGAACTACTGGAGGAAGGCAACCTGGTTTGCCTTGGTCAGGATGATATCTCCGATGCCTATTATGCCTACGGGCGCAATAATATGCTTGAAGTTGCCTTTCTGGCTTCTCACCTGCTCTGGATGACAACCAGGCCGGAAATGGAAGTGCTCTACGATATGATCACCACTAAGGCGGCAGAATGCATCGGTATTAAGGACTTTAAACTGGCAGTTGGTAATCCGGCTCACCTGGTAGTCCTTGACGTTCCAAACACACTGGAAGCTTTCCGTTATCATGATGCGCCGGTCCATGTAATCAGTCACGGCAAGCTGGTCGATTCAGCAAAGATGAAAGAACTTGGCCGGGTTTAAACAAAAGTTCAAGTTAGACTGCCAGGAGGTGTTCACAGGATAAAATATTCAGATTCAACGGGGAAACAGTTTGAATAGCAAAATGCTTTTACCTGAAAAAGGAGGGGTTTTTATGTTTAGGAAAAATTGGATCTATATTTTGCTTGTCCTGCTGTTAGTTGTGGGGTTTGTTGGCGGCTGTGCTCCCCCGGCCGAAGAGCCGGCTGCGCCGGATGATTCAGCGGAACCCGTTGAACCCGACGATGATTTATTCTCAATTTATGCCATATTCTCAACTCCTGCTGAAGAACCATGGGTGTCGGTAATTACTGCAGCCTGCGACCAGCTTGTGGAAGAAGGCCGGGCAACTTTTGATTACTCCGACAACCTGGGCTATGCCGGTGACTTCGAGCGGGAACTGCGCCAGGTATGTTCTGATCTACAGCCCGATTTGATTACCGGAGATGCCTTTGGTAATGAGGAAGCGGCACGCCGCGTAGCGCAGGATTTCCCGGATATTGCTTTTGCTTTCGGTTCAGGGCTTGGACCTGCTGAGCCAAATTTCTCCGTTTTTGACAACTGGATTCACGAGCCTGCCTACCTGCTTGGCGTAATAGCTGCACACCTTACAGAAACTGACAGGATCGGGGTTGTCGGCGGGGTTCCGGTGCCTGAAGTTAACCGGATCACCAATGCTTTTATCTTCGGGGTAAAGGATTATAACCCTGATGCGATAGTTTATGTAACATTTATCAACAGCTGGTTTGATCCGGCTGCTGCAAAAGAAGCTGCCCTGGCCCAGATCGAACAGGGTGCAGATATCCTTTATGCCGAGCGTTTTGGTGTAATTGAAGCAGCTGCAGAAAACGGCTTATGGGTATTTGGCCAGATGAATGATCAGCATGAGCTGGCCCCCGATTATGTGCTGAGCAGTTCTGTATGGAACCTGACTCCAACCTTTGAGTATTTGATGGAGAGCGTTCAGGCAGGGTTTTATACTGCCCAGGACCTGAAAGACTTCAGTATGATGGCCAAAGGCGGCGCTTACCTGGCGCCATTCCATAACCTGGAAGATGAAATACCTGATGATTTAAAAGAGCTTATTTCACAACTGGAACAAGACATTTTGTCTGGTGTGTTCCGGGTTGACATTGCCGAGTCCACACCGGGAGCAGTTAACTAAACTATCCGGATCCGGGCGGCAGAGTTTATCTGCCGCCCCCTGAGGTATAATAATGAACGCAGTTCAAATGCTGAATATAACAAAAAAGTTTGGGGATCTCGTTGCTAACGATAATGTGAATTTCGATCTCAGAAAGGGCGAAATTCATGCTCTGCTGGGGGAAAATGGCGCCGGAAAAACCACTTTAATGCGTATTCTGTACGGGTTATATCGAGCTGACAGCGGCGAAATTTGGATTAATGATCAACCGGTTCAGATAAACTCACCGCGGGATGCAATTAACAACGGGGTGGGGATGGTAACGCAGCACTTCACCCTTGTGCCCCCCCTCTCAGTAGCGGAAAATATTGTTTTGGGCGCTGTAAAAGGCTTTACTTTAAACCCCAAAGAGATCGAAAAAAGTGTTGCTGAAGCTTCTGAAGAGTATGGAATAACCGTCAAGCCAAGCGCCCTGGTCCGTCACCTGTCGGTTGGTGAGCGGCAAAGAGTGGAAATTTTAAAGGCTCTCTATCGTCGGGCTAATGTTTTGATCATGGACGAGCCAACGGCCGTCCTGGTGCCCCAGGAAGTTGATGGGCTGTTTAATTCACTTAAACAGCTGGTGGAGAAAGGTTTGTCGGTTATTTTTATCAGTCACAAACTTAACGAGGTTATGGCAATCTGTGATCGGGTTACCGTTCTGCGTGGCGGCCGGTTGGTGGGAACAGTTGAACGTGCAGGCACCTCTGAGAAAGACCTGGCGGTAATGATGGTTGGCCGCGAAACTTTTGGGGTTGAACGGCAGGGTATTAAAGAAACAGGCGATCCGGTGCTCACGGTTGATCACCTCAGCCTGACCGACGAGCAGGGAATAGATAAGCTTAAAGATATTACTCTGGAAGTGCGCCACGGTGAAGTTTTAGGTGTGGCTGGAGTATCCGGAAATGGGCAGGCAGAGCTGGTAAAAGTATTAACGGGGCTGCAAAAGCCAACTAACGGGCAAATTATTCTTAATGCTATTGATATAGCTGGCGCCTCTCCTTCGGCAATCACTATTGCCGGCATGGGCCGAACTCCTGAAGATCGGCATGCAGGTGTTGTTGGTGAGCTGACTGTCGAGGAAAACCTGGCCCTTGAAAGCCTGGAGATATACCTGAATCGCGGAGTCCTCGACCGTAAAAAGATACGCAAACAGGCGATTGAGATGATTGCGGATTATAATATTAAAGCATCTCCCGAAGATAAGGTTCGCACTCTTTCCGGGGGGAATATGCAGAAGGTGGTTATGGCCCGGTCATTATCACGGAACCCAAGCTGTGTGCTCGCTGCTCAGCCAACTCGTGGTCTTGACGTCGGAGCGACTGAGTATGTGAGAGGCAAGCTGCTTGAACAGCGCGATCGGGGAGCCGGGGTGCTGCTCATTTCCGAGGATCTTGAGGAGATTATGGAGCTTGCCGACCGGATAGCCGTGATTTATGAAGGCCGGATAATGGGTGTTATCCCGGCTGCTGAAGCAACGGAGGAATCACTCGGACTGATGATGGCCGGAGTGACTGAACATAATTAGGAAATGGTTCCTATGAATCTGGAGGTTTGAATGTGTCAAAGCTCAGATTAGAAAAAGCGCCTGCTCCCGCGTGGGTGCGTCCCGTTATTCCCTTGCTGGCTATATTGGTGACTTTTTTAATCACCCTCATTTTTATTGCCTGGGTGCAGGCTAACCCGCTGCATACCTATTACTATTTTTTGGTTGCGCCTTTTACCAGCACGGTAACCATGATCGAGCTGCTGGTTAAAGCCACTCCACTCTTTTTAACCGGCGCTGCCGTAGCTTTTGCCTTTAGAGCCGGTTACTACAACATTGGCGCCGAGGGACAGTTAATGGCAGGAGCAATAATTGGCTCCTGGGTTGGAGTGATGCTTGAAGGCTTTTCATCCTGGATTGCCTTGCCGATAATGATTGTAGGAGGTTTTCTGGGGGGTGTGGCCTGGGCGCTTATCCCGGCCCTGCTGCGGGTCAGACTGAAAGTAGATGAAGTGGTAACAACCCTCTTGATGAATTCAATTATTGTATTTTTAGTCAGCTATCTGCTTAACGGCCCCTGGCGCGATCCTGTTTCGATGTGGCCTCAATCTCCGGATATTGCTAAAAGCGCTATGTTTTTCACTTTAATTCCCCAGTCCCGGCTGCATTTTGGCTTTATTATCGGAATAGTGGTGATCTTAACGATCTGGTTTGTGATCAGTCGTACTGCTTTTGGTTTGAAAATGCGCGCTGCCGGAAGCAGCGCGGAAGGGGCTCGCTTTGCCGGAGTTAATGTGGAAAGGACTATCCTGGTTACAGCCCTGGTAAGCGGGGGAATTGCCGGTTTGGCCGGGGTAGGTGAAGTTGCCGGAATTCATTTTCACTTAATCCAGGGACTTTCCTCCAACCTTGGCTATACGGGTATTATTGTAGCCACCCTGGGCGCCTTAAATCCATTTGGTGTTGGAATCGCCGCTTTGTTTATCGGTTTGATTGATACAGGGTCACTAACCGTGAGCAGGGCGATGGGTGTTCCTGTTTACCTGGGGCAAGTGGTGCAAGCGACCCTTCTGCTTGTCACCCTGAGTATGTTTGTACTTACCAATTACCGGCTGAAGAGGGAGGGATAAAAAATAGAAATCTTCTTGATTGGCCTAATCGCTGCCACATTGCGTGTTGCAACCCCTCTGATTTTCGGAACCCTGGGAGAACTTTTCTCCGAGCGGGCCGGTATATTGAACCTGGGTATCGAAGGGATTATGCTGCTTGGCGCTTTTGTCGGTTTTGCCACTACCTACTCAACAGGCTCTCTCTGGCTTGGGGTTTTGGCCGCCTGTATTGTTGGCATTATGGCTGGTTTGTTGATGGCCATTATGACCGTCTATTTTGGAGTAAACCAGCATGTTTCAGGTCTCGGTATAACACTATTCTGTACCGGTTTGGCCTACTACGCTTTCAGGGTTATATTTGGCACTCCGGCAAACCCTCCCCAGATTCAGCCCTTTATGCAGACTGAATTTCTCGCTGATGTTAATATCCTGGGCCCTATTCTAAGGCAGTACCCACTTACCTACTATGCAATGCTCCTCGTTCCGGTTGTCTGGTGGGTACTTTACCGGACTAATTTCGGCCTGAATATCAGGGCGGTCGGTGAAAACCCTGAGGCGGCAGATGCTGCGGGAATTAATGTGTATAGGGTTAGAACAATTTCCCTGATGATTGCCGGGGGATTCATGGGGGTTGGAGGAGCCTTTTTAACGCTTTCCACTCTCGGATTTTTCACTTTTGATATCATTGCCGGCAGGGGCTGGGTCTGTATCGCATTGGTGATTTTCGCAAACTGGAACCCAATCAGGGTGCTCTGGGGAGCGTTTATCTTTGGTGGTGTCTCTGCACTGCAGCTTCGGCTGCAGCTGACGGGTATTAACCTGCCCTATGAGTTGTTTCTGGCGCTTCCTTACGTTGTAACGATTATTGCGCTAACCATAGCCAACCGCAATGCCGCCTATCCGGCAGCGCTGCTCAAGCCGTATAAGCGGGAATAATTACTACGAAAGAAACTAGTTATCTTCTACAAAAAGCCCCCTGTCAGCGTATCATCGCTGGCCAGGGGGCTTTTTACGGGCGGTTTGTTGAAGATGCGGTGGCTATCTTTCTTTTAGCATTTTCTGAGCCAGCTTCGCAGCATCCCAGATAAATTCGTAACCGGTGCAGCGGCAGATATGTTTTTCAAGGACAGCCTTGATTTCATCGTCGCTGGCATCCAGGTTATTTGTAAACAGGGCATAAAGGCTCATTACAAATCCGGGAGTGCAGAACCCGCACTGAATGGCGCCTGCCTTTATGAAGGCGTCCTGGATGGGGTGCAAATTGTTTCCGTCGGCAAGCCCCTCAATAGTTAAAATATTTTTTCCGTTATATTTTTCCGGTTTTAACAGGCAGCTCTTCACAGCTTCGTTATCTGCCACAACAGTGCAGGCACCGCAAGCACCGTATGAACAGGCATTTTTTGTTCCTGTGAGGTCGAATCTGTCTCTTAATACTTCCAACAGCGTTTCTTTTTCATCAACGAGAAGATCATGCTGCCGCCCGTTAACCGTTATTGAAATATTAGTTGTCGCCATCTTGGCCACCTCCCAGTTTTGCCAGCAGTTCTTTCGGTTTAATGGGTATCTCAAAGAGGTCGATACCCGTTGCATCTACGATGGCGTTCATGATTGCCGGTGGAATTGAGATTGCAGGATGTTCAGCGATGCAGCGAGCGCCAAAAGGACCGGTTTCGTCAGGCGTTTCGACAAGTTTAACGGTAAGCTTCTCAGGAACATTGGACAGGCGGGGAAGTTTATACTGGTTATAGTTTGGGTTTTTCATGATGCCCTTCTCATTGAATAAAACTTCTTCCATCAGGGCGGCTCCGTAACCCATCATCATGCCGCCAACCATTTGGGCCCGGGCACCCATCGGGTTAATCGCCCGGCCTAAATCGATGGCAATAGCCAGGTGGTTTACGGTGACCTCTCCGCTTTTTTTGCTGATTTTTATTTCTGCTCCTTCACAGCCGAAGGTCCAGCTTCCGCAGCAGTTTCCACCGCCCACCTCAGGCAGGGGGAAGTTAACGCCCGGAATATAATAGTGGCCTGTTGTTTCGATCGGCTCCCCCACACCGTGTCCTTCGGGTGACAGATAGCTTAAGGCAAGAAGTTTCGTTTCAAATTCAAAGTTTTTGTTACTCTTGGAACGAATAAGCTCTCCTTCGTACTTAAGATCCTCGACCGGCCGGTGAGAGATCTGGGCAACCGATTCTTTCATTTTTTGAATAGCCCGCTCTGCCGCCTGGATTATGGCATTCCCAACCCTGAGGGTAGTTATGGAGCCAACAGTCTGCCATTCATAGGGGGAAAACTGGGTATCTACATCTTTGGAAATCCTTATTTTTTCTACAGGAACTTTAAGCGCTTCTGCTGCTATCTGAGTCATTGTTGTCTGGCAGCCCTGGCCCATCTCAATTCCGCTGATGCTTACATTAAATGAACCGTCTTCGCACATTTTAATTATTGCTCCTGAAGATGCGTTTGGCAGCATCATTGGGGTTTTCATAAAGCCGGCAATTCCCCGGCCGTAATAATAGTCTGCATCTTCGCTGGGCAGTGGTTCGGCAAAAAGCGCTTTTTCAACTTCATCAAGGCACTGGTAGAGATCGCCGTTCCCTTTCCGGATTACCTGTCCGACGGCATTAACCTTCCCATCGGAGAGAAAGTTTTTCCTCATCAGCTCTGCCTGTGGGATATTTAGCTTCCGGGCCAGAATATTGATCATTCTTTCGCTCATCAGGTGCGCTTCCGGATGGCCGTAACCCCGGTAAGCGCCTACAGGCGGGGTGTTGGTGTAAATGCCGTAACAGTCGACCTCACAGTGTTCGTATTCATAAGGGCCGGTTGCTACAAAACCCGATGCAGTAACTACATTGCAACCTGTGTCGCCATAAGCGCCATCTGAATAGAAAAGTTCGGCTTTCAGGGCAACAAGCTTGCCGTCATTTTTAGCGCCTACTTTAATTTTGCCGCGCATTCCGCGCCCAAGCAGGCTGCTGGTGAAAGCCTCTTTACGGGTTAAGACGAGGCGCACGGGGTGGTTTGGAACAAAACGTGCAATATAAGCAACCATCGGTTCAATGCTGACATCCGATTTGCCGCCAAAGCCGCCTCCGAGGTAGGGAGCATACACTTTGATATTGGCAAATGGAATGTGAAACATATGGCCGACAATCTCTCTTACTATGAAGGGAGCCTGTGTGCTCGCCCATATTCTGCAGGAATCTTCACTATCCCAGCAGGCAATGCAGCCATGTGGCTCCATCTGCACATGACTGAGCAGGGGATAATAAAATTCTTCTTCCACTACCAGATCAGACTCGGCAAAACCTTTCTCTGCATTACCCTTAATCTGTCTGTAATGATGGAATATATTTGTTCCCTCTTTCGGCGGGTAGCCGGGAACCCGGCAATATTCATGATTCTGCTCGTGGATGATGGGAGAGTCATCCTTAAAGGCTTCAAGAGGGTCAATAACGAAAGGTAACGGTTCGTAGTCAACCTTAATCTTTTTTGTTGCTTCTTCAGCCTGCTTTTCGGATTCCGCAATAACTGCGGCGACCCCTTCTCCGGCATGCCTGACCTTGTCTACTGCAAGTGGTGGTTGATCTTTAATGCAGGCTCCAAATAGAATTTCACAGCCCTGCCCGGTTACTACCTTGCGTACACCAGGCATCTTTTCTGCTTCGCTGGTATCAATCGCTAGTATTTTGGCGTGAGCATACTCAGCGCGCAGAATTTTTGCATAAAGCATTTTTGGCAGCTTAATATCTGCCACGTAGGTTGCCTTACCGGTGACTTTTTCATAAGCATCAGTTCTCAGTAAAGGCTTTCCCACCTGGGTATAAGTCACACGAATCACCTCTGTTAAATTATGATGGTTGAATTGATTGCTTGATCGAAATGGGTTCTTTTTAAGTTCTGAAAATATAATATCATTAAAATTGACAGCAGGGCAAGTGTACAAGAACCGTGGATCGTGCCAGGACCTGACCCCGACCCCAAATCTTTGTACTGTAAAATCCGGCTGCGTGTGGTTGACACCCCTGGCACCAGTTGCTATAATTCCTCCATTAATAGAATAGCATTAAATACGGCAACGATTTTTGCAGCGAGAGGTGACGTTTTCAATATGAATAATGAAAGCTTTTTAAATGGGAAAAGGCGAAGATACAGTATAAGAGATTTTTTTTATGATCTTAACGGGGCACTTACAGCACTGATGATGATTGTAAATACAGTTTTTTGGTTACCGCTGATTTTAACTGCAATTATATTCAAATTTATCCCCTCCGCGTATACCAAAAAGATAGCAAATACCATTCTTAACTTCCTTGTTACGGTATGGATATCGGTCAATTCGCTTATTCTGGACCTAACAAAAAATATTAAATGGAATATATCGGGCCTTGAAAATCTGAGCATGAAAAATAACTACCTGGTTCTATCTAACCATCAGGCCTGGAGCGATATAGTAGTTTTGCAGAAGCTGCTTAACCGGAAAGTGCCGATGCTCAGGTTTTTCATTAAGCAATCGCTGATCTGGGTTCCGGTTCTTGGACTTGCCTGGTGGGCGCTTGATTACCCCTTTATGAAAAGGCATTCCAAAGCGGAAATCGCAAAGAAACCCCATCTTGCCGGCAGGGATATTGAAGCCACCATAAAAGCCTGTGAGAAATATAAAACAATACCGGTATCTGTAATGAATTTTGTGGAAGGTTCGCGTTTCACTGAAAAGAAAAGGATAGGGAAGCAGTCAAGTTATAAAAATCTCCTCAACCCCCGGCCGGGTGGTACCGGTCTTGTGCTGACCTCAATGGGCGACTGTCTTTCCGACATTCTCAATGTTACGATCAAATACGGAAAAAACCGCAGAAGTTTCTGGGGGTTCCTTAGTGGAAGGGTAAAGGAGATTACCGTAGTGGTTGAAACGATCCCGGTGACAGACGAGCTAAAGGGTGATTTCTATAACGATAAGGAATACCGCGAACGTTTTATTAAGTGGTTAAATGCCCTCTGGCAGGAGAAAGATCTTTTACTCGAAAGTATTTAAAATAATAAGGTCAAGACCTGTGATACAAACCCGACTTCTTTTTTTTACTCCATTATAATCTTAGTATAAAAACGCCGCGGGACCAACTCCCGCGGCGTAAAACAGAGGTAGCATCAAGCTACTTGATGCCTGAGTATTTTTCCCGCAGGTGCTTCTCCATATCCTCAGAAAAGCCCAGCGGTTCGTGCTTTTCGAGAATGCGCCTGGCTTCCTCGTGCGCACGGGTAAAAGTATCTTTAGAGCCCGCTTCTTCCCAGACACTGCGTTGCTGGCGGTCGGAAAGTTTGGGGAAGTAAAATTCTTTTCTTACATGCTCTACCGTATGGGGATGGTCAAGGAAATGCCCACCGGGGCCGACCTCTTCAATAATATCTGTGGCAATGGTTTCTTTGCTTACCTCGACCCCCTTTACCGCTCTTAAAGCCATCCCGACAGAGTCATTATCAACTACCATCTTCTCATAGGATAAAGTGGTGCAGAACTCCAGGAGGCCGAAGGCATCGTGAATATAGTTGCAGCCCGATAAGGCCACGACCATGGCCGTGTTCGCACTTTCATACCCGGCCTGGGCGTCTACTACTTTCGAATCGGACATGCCACCGGTGCCGTACATGGGGATCTTGTAGTGCTGGGCCATCTGGGCACAGCCGGCATTGATCAGGGCCGATTCGATATTGCCGGCCATGTAAGTACCGGTGCGCATATCCATAATGCTCGAGGTGGAACCGTATAAAGTAGGATTACCTTTGTTGATTAACTGGGTTAAAATCAAGCCGCCTAATGATTCGGCATTGTTCAGGGTAATGGTGCCGGCTAAGGTTACAGGTGAATTGGCCCCGGCCAGAGGTTCCGACGGGGTGGTTAAAGGCAGCCCTCTTCTTGCTACTTCGATTAAAAAGTCTGTGTAGGTTACTTCCATTAGTAATGGACTCATCATCAGGGTAATAAAGGAAACAAAGGGGCGCTCTTTAAGTTTCTCTTTTCCGCCGGCGATATCTTCTGCCATGCTGATCACCGCTTTTAAGCCGTCCATAGTATAGATCCCACCCATGACGTGCTTTGATGTATTTTTCAGGCCGTGGTAGAAGCGGTTGATATCGACCTCTTCTTCTTTGACATCATTGGGGTAGCAGTTGATCACGAAGAAGGCGATGTTATCCAAGGCATCGGTCATTTTGGCATAATTGGCCACATCTTTTACTCCGGTTAAGCGTTTCCTGCCGCTGTCAAGGTCTAAGGTGTTTAAGACAGTACCGCCAGTGCCCAGGTGAACGTTCGAGCCTTCTAAAAGCAGGTCGTGTTTTTCATCCCGGCCGCAGAGGATTATTTTTGAAGGGGTTGAATCGATCGCTTCTTCGATCATCGAACGGGGAATCTTAACGATTCTTTGCGCTTCTTCTACCGCTGCTCCTTTTTCTTTAAAGATCTGCCGGGCGGTTTCATTGTGCATCTTGATGCCCACTTTTTCCAGCAGATAGACGGTTGCCTCGTGCACGGTTGTTACGTCTTCCTCGCTGAAAACTTTGAAGCTGCCGCCCTTGTAATGTTTAAACATTAATTCAACTCCTTACTCTGGTGCCAGTATTATTTGATCCTCCACCTCTAATGGTGCAATAGTTGTGCCAAACAAAAAAGAAACCGATAGCCTGTTAACTATGGTTTCCTGAAAATAAAGTTTGCGATCAATTATCACTAATGAAAATCGCGTTCCATTAATGAAAACCATTATCGCAGTCAAATATAGTTACTCACGTTACGAAAAAAAATGATCGCCCTAAATAAAAACAGGTCAGGGCAATTGCCTGATCATTTTATCCATCGCTGGTGTGCTGAAGGCATTCACTTGCCTGGGAGCAAAGCATTAAAATTTACAGTCGAAACTGTCAGACCAACTGTCAACCAAAATCCTTATTATATCTGCCCTTGTGATAATTCCTTTTAATTCCCCATTACTATCCACTACGGGAATACGGTTAATATTATTTTCGTACATCAGGCTTATTACCTTGTGAAAGGGCGCATCTTCAACTACATAAATGACATCTGTTGTCATCAGTGTTTCCACTGTTGTAGCTGCAACCAATTCTATCACTTCCACACCCCTGCGGGTTATATCAATGTGTAATACTTCCTGGCTTTTTGTAAAAACACGATGAGGATCCCGCAGCGGCTGCCCTATAATCTGCTGAGTGTAGCGTAATATATCAGTTTCAGAAATAATACCAACCAGCTTATCAGCATCATTAACTACCGGCATACCGCTGAAGAAGTTTTCATCCAATATTTCAGCAGCCCTCTTCAGTGGTGTATCGGCTTTTACAGTTATAACAGGAACTGTCATTACATCTTTAGCCAGTATAGCCATAATAATCCCTCCAGTTTTTTCCACCCTTTGATTCTTAAATATATTTTTATAAAACATATGGGCAGGTAGCATAAAACTCTGCCTGCCCATATCTTAAATCGGCTGTTTTCCCATACTTCACTTCTTTTCGATTATTTGTCCTTTAAGTAATTAAGCTGAAACACTTAATTACTTATTCAATAAAGCCCTGCTCTGAGAGCCAATCTTCAGCTACCTCACTGGGCAGGTAATCTTCTTCATCAACGAGCATGTTCAGGTAAGACATTGTTTCGTCGTCGAGTGCGCGCGCAATCGGGTTAAGGATATCAGCAATTTGTGGCGCTGCTTCCAAAACTTCTCCGCGCACGACTGGTGAACAGTTGTAAACGGGATGGAAGTTTAGGTCATCTTCCAGAACCAAAAGATTAAAAGCTGCAATACGGCCGTCTGTCGCAAAGGCCATAGAGGCTGCCAGATTGCCATCTCTTAACGCTGGGTAGAGAATGCCATAATCCATTACTTCTACGCTGTCGAACTCGAAATCATAATGTTCGAGCATCCCGGGATAACCATCATCACGGGTTGAGTATTCATGGTTGCTGCCGAAAATCCAGCTTCCGGGATCTGGTGCATCCACGCCTTCATTAATAGCTGCAGCAAGATCACTGATCGAAGTAATACCAAGCGCTTCAGCATCAGCCTGGCGCATCATGACAGCATAAGTGTTATTAAACTGGGTATAGTCGAGCCATACCAAGTTGTTTCGCTCAAGGTCAGTTTCTTTAACAAGCTGATAGCATTCTTCGGGATCGGTAATTACGTCAAAACCGAAGTAGTTGATCAAAGCTGTTCCGGTATATTCCCAGTAGAGATCAATCTCTCCGCCTTCCAGGGCATCCCTGGCAACAACGGTTCCACCGAGGCCGGTTTCATCAACCGTAGGAATACCGTTGTGCTCGAGAGCTATGATTGCCAGTTGACTGAGAATTAACGATTCAGTAAATTCCTTTGAACCGATAACCACTTCAATGTCAACAGGCTCATCTACCGGATCATCAGTTGGTTCATCATCAGGAAGATCTGCTGTATCCTCCGTTTCGCAGCCAATCACAAAGACCGCGCCAAAAAGCATTATCAATACCATCATAAAAACAGTTAAACGCTTTAAATTCATAAAAATTTACCCCCATTTTAGTATTTATAGTCATGCAGGAAAACAGCCAAACTTTAAACTTAATCAGTCCATTTAACCAAGCGCTCCTCTACACGGGCGATATAATAATCGAGAAATATCGCCGTCAGGGCAGCCAGACCGGCACCGGTGAATACAATCATATCGCGGCGCAGGGATAACCCCGTAACGATCAAGTCGCCAAGCCCGCCACCACCGATAAATGTGGCGAGTGTTGCCGCACCGACATTAATTACAATAGCCGTGCGGATTCCAGCTACAATTATTGGAAACGACAGGGGCAGTTCAATCCGGATCAGCACCCGGAATGGATTCATTCCCATTCCTATAGCCGACTCGATGATACTGCCAGGCACATTGACGATACCGGCAAAAGTGTTGCGTAAAATCGGTAAAATTGAATAGAGAAAAAGAGCAAAAACGGCAACCCGGAAACCGAGCCCCAGGATGGTTAAAAAGAGAGCCAGAATCGCCAGGCTGGGAATGGTTTGCCCCACATTTACAATATTTTCAACGCCCCGGCCGAGGTAATATAATTTGGGGCGGGAAAGCAATATGCCGACTAAAACCCCAACCACAATGGCCCCGAACATAGAGACAACCATCAGGACAAGGTGTTCGCGTAAACCTTTTAGCACATTATCATACGTGATCGCCCGGGCTACCAGGGAATCAGTGGGGTTATTGACCGCATAAACAACAATCACTACCCCAATAAGGATGAGAATCAAAGGTAAAAGCAGCCATCTCCACAAATTTCGCAGCATCGCTTTACCCCTCCTCCTTAACCACGTGCAGCAGGTCGCCCAGGGTAATAGTACCCTGGTACTGATCATCTTCATTGACAACAGCTACAAAACCTTCGCCACACTCAAGCATTACCGATAAGGCATCATTTAACGTGGCATCGCTGGTTACCGACTGGTCAATCTTCTGCACGTAATCGGCGGCGACATCGCCAGTCTTACGCTTGAGATCAGACATGCCAATAACTCCCTTGAGGCGGTTGTCTCGATCTACCACCATCACCGAACGGATATCGCTGTCATCAATCCTTTTCTTCAGATCGTCATAAGGCATATCTTCTGTAGCCGGCTTGAGCCTGTCAACTTCATCTAATATTTCGCGAATGCGGATCAGGTGCAAACGCTTAATCGAACGGTTACGTCCGACCAGGCTGGAGACAAATTCATCAGCCGGAGCGCTAAGCAGATCACTGGGTGTTGCATGCTGGATAAGTCTGCCTTCACGCATGACGGCGATGGTATCACCCATCTTGATCGCTTCATCGATGTCATGGGTGACAAAGACAATTGTTTTACTGATTCGCTCCTGAATCCTTAAAAATTCATTTTGCAGACGGGCGCGGGTAATCGGGTCTACTGCGCCAAAGGGTTCATCCATCAACATAATTGGCGGATCTGAGACCATAGCGCGAGCCACCCCGACTCTCTGGCGCTGACCGCCACTTAAAGCTGATGGATAACGTTTACCATAAATCTTCGGATCAAGACCTACCAGGGTGAGCATTTCGGCCACTTTCTTCTTTGTTTTATCTTTAGGCCACTTTTTTTCATTGGGAACAGTGGCTACGTTATCTTCTATAGTTTGGTGCGGAAATAGGCCAATTTCCTGT
>JAHYJM010000047.1 GCA_019428945.1 Bacillota bacterium
TCCAAGTCCCTCATTATGTGCTGCCAGCATCAACTGCTGCATCGCCAATCCGGCATCAAGGAGGTAATAATCCTTACCATCCTGATCTCCCGATTCTTTCGGGTCGGCACAGAGAACAAGCACCAGGGGAGCGGTTTCGCCGACGGATCTTTTAGCAGGATTGTTATCGGGCATACTTGAAGCAAGTTTATTTTTGGTTTCCCTGTCGCTCACAACTATAAATCTCCAGCATTGAAGATTGCTCCATGATGGCGAGATGCGGGCTGCTTCAAGCAGCTTCTCCAGTTTTTCTCCAGGTATAGATTCAGTCTTGTATTTCCGGACGCTGCGCCTTTCTTCCAAAACTTTGTATAGTTCCATTTGAACACCTCTCTGACAAATTATATCGGTAGATTTTATCCGGAAAGGATTAAACAATTTATAATAATACTAATTCTCACCCGCTGGAGCAAAAGTGACCTGTCCTTCTTCACGACTGGCCCTTACCACTTCTACCCGGATTTCATCGCCCAAACGATAGCTTTTGCGGGTTCTTTCACCGGTAAGTGAAGCTGCCCTTTCGTTGTAGATATAATAGTCGTCCTTTAGCTCTCCCACCGGGATCATTCCTTCAACGGTATTATCGAGTTCAACAAATACGCCAAAACCTGCTACCCCGTTAATAATACCGGTGTAGGTTTCTCCTATTTTCCCTTCCATGAATTGGGCTTTCTTCATCTCTACACTAGCCCGTTCCGCTTCAACTGCAGCACGTTCACGTTCCGATGATTGCCGGGCTATCTCAGGAAGCCGGGCTTCTATTTTTTTAATTCTTTCTTTGTTCAGACCTTCACTGCTGAGTTTTTCTTTTAAAATTCTGTGCACAATCAAGTCAGGATAACGCCTGATTGGTGAAGTAAAGTGACAGTAGCATTCTGAAGCCAACCCAAAATGCCCTTGATTCTCAGCGCTGTATTGAGCCTGGGGCAGTGAGCGTAATACCAGGTAGCGCACCAGCTTTTCCGTTTTTTCACCCCTGCTTTTATCAAGCAAGCCGTTCAAATGTTTCGGCTTCAACACCTTAATATTCGACAGTGCGCCGATACCCATTACAGTCAGGGTTTCTCGCAGCATGGACAGTTTTTCCTCAGTTGGCAGTGTATGAACCCTGTAGATACAAGGAAATTTTTTCGCGTATAAATGTTCTGCAACAGTTTCATTGCAGTAGATCATAAACTCCTCGATCAGAGACTCTGAGCGGCCCATTGCCCGCTTTTCAATAGACAGGGGCACTCCGTCTTCGTTAACCTCTATCCTTGCCTCAGGCAGGTCTAAATCAAGGGCGCCGCGCTTCATACGACGCTCACGCAATATATCAGCCAATGCAGACATATTATCCAGCATGCCGGAAATATCTCTACCCTGAAAAGGTTTCTGATCGCTGCTTTTATTGAAATAAGTTTCAACCTGCTGGTAAGTCAGACGTTCAGTGACCTTAATGACACTTTTAGAAAAATTAGCCCCGGTCAGCTCGCCCTGGTTGTCGATATCCATCAGGACGCTGAGCGCCAGACGGTCTTTACCGGCCTGCAAACTGCAGAGATTTTCCGAAAGTTTTGGAGGCAGCATATGAATTACTTTTTCAACAAGATAAGTGCTGGTTCCCCGTTTTAAAGCTTCACGGTCAATCGGTTTTCCCTGCCGCACATAATGCGAAACATCGGCAATATGAACTCCAAGACGGAATCTGCCTCCTGGTTGAAGCTCAAGTGAAACAGCATCATCAAAATCACGGGCAAGCTCATCATCAATGGTAACCATTTTTAAATAACGGAGATTCTGGCGTCCCTGTTCATCTGCGGCCTGGGCAATTGATTCCTCACCGGGCAGATCATTTACATATTGGAGCACTGGCGGGGGAAATTCGCCGGGCAGTTCGTAGCGGTGTTTAAAAGTGAGCTGTTCGGCCTTAGCAGTACCGGCCCTGCCGAAATGCTCTATCACCGCGCCCCTGGAAGGACGATTGCCCTTTGACCATTTTTCAATTTCGACAACTACTTTGTCGCCGGGCTTGGCTCTTTTAAGCTCTTTTGAAGAGACCTGGATCGATGTGGAAAAACGATTATCGTCAGGCTCAACAAAGAATCTTTTCTTCTCACGCCTGAGAGTACCGACCAGGCGGCTCTGCCCGCGCTTAATAACTTCTATAACCACGCCTTCACGTCGACGACGGCCCCGATTTTCTTCGACACGCACCATTACCCTGTCACCGTGGGCCGCTCCATTAAGATTACCCGCGCTGATAAAAACATCCTCGTCCTGATTATCCGGACGCAGGAAGGCAAAACCGCGACGGTTACCCTGCAGAACACCGCTTAAAAATCCAAGATTCTCGGGCATACCGTACCGACCCCGGGCAGTTTTTACTACATTGCCTTCAATCTGCAGCTTTTTCAATTCAGCAAGTAATATTTCTTTATTCTGCTGGCTTAGATCCAGCGCTTCAAGGATCTGTTGCGGTGTTAAAGATTTCTGCCGGCTTTCTTTTAAAATTCGTTCGATATCTCCATGTAAACGGGTTGATAAATCTTTGCGATCACCCAAAATATTGAAGCCCAACTCCTTTTTTTATATCTCTAATTAATATTAAAGCAGGGGAATAAAAACACTCCCCTGCCATTATACCATTGACGATCATTTAAGGGTTAGTTAATCACTACAAGAACTATCGTAAAAAGCATAAAAGCGATCGCCACATAAGTGGTCACCTTGCCCAGCTTTTCATCAAGCCCTTTCTTTTTACCAACTAGTGACTGCGCACCACCTGCAATAGCTCCCAGGCCGGCGCTGCGGCCAGACTGTAAAAGAACCGAGGCGATGAGAACAAGGCATAATACAAGGTATATTATTGTTAATACAGTTCCAATCATTATTTATAACCTCCAGTGACTCTTCAATACAAGCTGAGCAAACGATATTTTACCATAGATCTGTTAATAATACAAATTTTTTAGGGTGCTGTTCAGGCATTCCGCAAATTCCGCAAATGCCCCCTTAATATAGCCCCAAATACTGCTACGGAATGCCTGGGGTGCTGTTACTGTTGTTATTGCTTTTTACGCTTTTTTACGCTTTTTAAAATTTTTAAGTAAATTGCCGGCATACCGGGCTGATTGTCCCAGCTCTTCTTCTATGCGAAGAAGTTGGTTATACTTTGCAACACGATCAACTCTCGACGGTGCGCCTGTTTTTATCATGCCAGCCCCGGTTGCCACGGCTAAATCGGCAATAAAAGTGTCGTCTGTTTCCCCGGAACGGTGTGAAACCATACAGCTGTAACCGGAACGGGCTGCCAGATCCATCGTGTCAAGAGTTTCACTCAGGGTTCCGATCTGGTTCAGCTTAATAAGAATGGAATTTGCCACACCCGAGCTGATACCCCGCCTGAGTCTTTCAGGGTTGGTAACAAATAAATCATCCCCGATTATTTTAATCTTACTTCCGGCTTTCTGAGTGAAAAATGCCCAGCCATCCCAGTCTTCCTCATCATGACCGTCTTCGATACTGATCAGTGGATACCGTGCCGCCAAATCAAGATAATAGTCGCTTAACTGAGCTGAATTAAACGAACGCCCTTCGAGACGGTAAACACCATCCTGGTATAATTCGCTGGATGCCGCATCAAGAGCAAGTGAAACTTGCTCACCGGGGTAGTAGCCGGCTGCTTTAACCGCAGCCAGGATAAGCTCTATTGCAGCCTCACTCGATTCAAGGTTTGGCGCAAAACCACCCTCGTCACCAACATTAGTATTTAAGCCGCGTGATTTAAGAATTTTTTTCAGGTGGTGAAATATTTCTGTTCCCATCTGCAGCGCACTGCTGAAAGATTCTGCCCCAAAAGGTACAATCATGAACTCCTGGATATCCATATTATTATCAGCATGACTTCCGCCGTTCAATATATTCATAAATGGCACTGGCAGCAGCGAAGCTTTTAACCCCCCGATATAGCGATAGAGGGGAATTCCGATCATGTTGGCAGCCGCTCTCGCCGCTGCCAGGGAGACCCCGAGAATTGCATTGGCCCCCAACCCGGATTTATTCGCTGTGTTATCTATTTCGATCATCCGTCTGTCAAGAGCTTCCTGGTTAAAAACATTCTCGCCGCAAAGTCCGGGCGCAATAACATTATTAATATTATGAACCGCAGTTAATACCCCTTTGCCAAGGAACCTTCTTTCATCCCCGTCGCGCAACTCAACAGCTTCAAAAGCCCCGGTCGAAGCACCGGAAGGCACGGCAGCGCGCCCTGTCCAGCCGCCCTGCAGCTGGAGATCCACCTCCAGAGTGGGGTTTCCCCTTGAATCCAGAATTTCTCTTGCTTTTATCGCCTGAATTTGCTCTTCCACCACTACCGCCTCCTCTTACTTCTAAACTCTCAACAAACTTCTGCCAGTCATCTCGGGAGGGACTTCAATCCCGGCCAGATCCAAAATAGTCGGGGCAACATCAGCCAGAATACCATGGTCTACCAGGGTCACATGATCAGATCCAAGCAGTATAAATGGAACCGGGTTGGCGCTATGGGCAGTAAGTGTGTCGCCTTCGCCGTCAAGCATCTCTTCAGCGTTACCATGGTCGGCGCTAATAATAACTGCCCATTCGCTGGCCAGGGCTACCTGAACGATTTCGCCCAGCACCCTGTCAACAGTTTCAACCGCTTTTATTGTTGCCTCTATGTCACCGGAATGACCGACCATATCAGCGTTGGCAAAATTTGATACTATTAATTCATACTTTCCATCTTTTACTGTTTCGATAATTTTAGCGGCTACCCCTGGAGCGCTCATCTCAGGCTGCAGATCATATGTAGCAACCTTTGGTGAAGGAACAAGAATGCGCTCCTCGCCGGGAAAAGGATTTTCCCGGCCCCCGTTAAAGAAAAAAGTCACATGGGCATATTTTTCGGTTTCAGCTACCCGCATTTGCCGGAATCCTCTGCCGGAATAGATTTCGCCAAGAGTTGCTTTAAGATCATCAAGAGTAAAGGCAGCCGGTATATTGAAATTTCGATCATAATTTGTCATGGTTACATAGTACGGGTTGACAGGGTTTGTGCCACGACTGAACTCATTGAAATCATGATCAATAAATGATCGGATGATCTGGCGGGCACGATCAGGCCTGAAATTAAAGAAAATAACACTGTCTTCAGATTTAATCAGACTTAACGGTTTACCGGAAGAACCAACTATTACAGTCGGCTTGACGAATTCATCGCCCTCTCCCCGTTCATATGCTCTTTCCAGGGCTTCCAACGCTCCCGCAGCTTTTAACCCTTCACCTGAGGTGTAAGCCCGGTAAGCTTTTTCAATTCTGTCCCAGCGTTGATCACGGTCCATGGCATAATAACGTCCACTTAATGAGGCAACATAACCATTTTGCCGTTTTTGGGCCAAGCTTTCCAGCTCTTCTAAAAAAGGACGTGCTCCAAAGGGAATAGTATCCCTGCCATCCAGTATGGCATGAACGAATACTTTTTCTACCTTCTGCCGCCGGGCCATTTCCAGGAGAGCTGTTAAATGCCCAAAGTGGCTGTGAACCCCTCCATCTGAAACCAGCCCCATCAGGTGCAAACTGCTCTTTTTTTCATTCGCCTTTTTCATAGCAGAGAGCAGAACAGGATTATCATAAAATTCTCCTGTTTCAATACTCTTTCCTATTCTGGTCAGTTCCTGGTAAACAATTCTTCCGGCGCCAAGATTAAGGTGGCCGACTTCAGAGTTGCCCATCTGGCCGGGTGGCAATCCTACAGCTTCTCCCGATGCATTTAAAAGGGCCCAGGGGTAATCCCGGTAATAACTATCCATATTATGTGTATTTGCCAGGTTTATCGCATTACCTTTTTCAGATTTGCTGTATCCCCAGCCATCCAGAACGATCAAGAGAACTTTCTTCAATGGAGAACCGCCTTTCGGGCAGCCTGAACCAGGGCAGAGAAGGAACCGGCCTCCAGGCTGGCACCACCTACCAGCGCTCCTGATATCGAAGGCAGGACAACAAAAGATCCAATATTTTCTGCTTTTACACTGCCCCCGTACTGGACGCGGAGCTGTAATGCAGGATCTGATCCATATTTTTCACGGATATACTTTATGATATACGCGCAGGCCTTCTCTGCATCATCAGCAGTTGCAGCTTTACCGGTGCCGATAGCCCATACAGGTTCGTAAGCTATAACGAGTTCACCAGCCTGTTCAGCAGCAAGTCCTGTGAGAGCGCCTCCGAGCTGTTTTTCTAAAACTATATCAGTTGCACCATTTATTCTCTCCTCTTCAGTTTCGCCGACACAAAGAATTGGCTTCAGTTTGTTTTTCAGTGCCGCTTTAACTTTCAGGTTTACCTGGTTATCTTTCTCACCCATAAGATGACGTCTTTCTGAATGGCCAAGGATAACATATTCCACTCCAAAGTCAACCAACATCCCCGCTGATATTTCCCCGGTAAAAGCCCCTTCAGATTCCCAGTGCATATTCTGAGCGCCAAGCTTTAAAGAGCTTCCCTCAAGAGCTTCGGCTGCAGCCGGTAGTGCTGTAAAGGGCGGACATATCAACACATCCAACCCTTCAAGGAGTTTTTCATCACGACGCATTTCACGGCAAAAAGCAGCCGTTTCGGCTGCGGTTTTGTTCATCTTCCAGTTTGCAGCAATAATCAGTTTCAAGCCAATTCCTCCCTTAGCCCCCTATGAGGTAGTTGTATATAATTTATTTATCCATCAGAGCGACAATGCCGGGCAGTTCTTTCCCTTCCCAAAATTCAAGCGTGGCTCCCCCGCCTGTTGAGATAAAATTAATTTTATCTGAGAGTTTGAGTTTTTCCAGGGCAGCAACCAGATCTCCACCACCAACAACAGAATAAGCAGCGCTTTCGGCTATGGCGCCGGCTACTTCCGCAGTGCCACGGTCATAGGGAGGCACTTCAAAAACGCCAAGCGGCCCGTTCCAGACCACCATTGCAGATTGTTCTATAACCTTCCTGAACATAGCGACTGTTTCAAGGCCGATATCAACCGCTTTCCAGCTCTCCTTTACCGCTTCCGGAGGCAGCACTTTGTTCAAGCTATTTTTCCTCAGATCTTCTGTAACAACAAGATCGGAGGGAAGCACCAATCTGCAGCGGCTCTTTTTGCTTTCCGCCACAAGTTCCGCTGCGACAGTAAGCTGCTCCTCTTCGTGGAAGGAAGCGCCGAGGCTGTAACCGGCAGCGATAAGTAAGGTATTGGCCATACCGCCACCAACAAGTAGGTTGTCGGCTAAATCAAAAAACCGGTGAATAACTCTAATCTTATCTGAAACCTTAGCGCCACCCATAATTACTGTTAAAGGTCTACCCGGTTCTTCCAGGCACCGGGTCAGTTCTTCTATTTCTTTTTGCATCAGCAGTCCTGCTACAGCAGGAATAAACGCCGCTACTCCTGCAGTTGAGGCATGCGCACGATGAGCAGTACCAAAAGCGTCATTAACAAAGAAATCAAAGGGTTTGGCTAAGATCCGGGCAAAATCAGGATCGTTCTTCTCTTCTTCTTTGGCAAAACGGACGTTTTCAAGCATTACTAAATCGCCGTCACTCATTACATTGACTCTGGCTTCGACTTCCTCGCCCACAATAGAATCAATTTTTGGAACAGGTTTATTCAAAAGTTCGCCCAGTCTTTTAGCCAAAGGATCCATTTTAAGTTCTGCTTTTACTTCACCCTTTGGCCTGCCGAGATGAGATACAAGCGCAATACGAGCACCGGCCTCTATCAGGGCATTTATGGTTGGCAGAGCCGCCCTGATCCGCGTATCATCGCGAACGGCTCCACCCTCGAGAGGCACGTTAAAATCGACCCGCACCAGTATTTTTTTACCTTTAAGCTCAATATCATTAATACCTTGCTTTCTATTCATTTTATTATTCAACCGCCTTTCTAGTTTCTGCGGCGCTTGTAAGATGCAGGGATTGAAATCTCTTCCCGGTATTTGGCAACTGTTCTTCTCGATATTGAAATACCTTTCTGCCGGAGCATCTCAGCCAGGCATTGATCGCTTAGCGGTTTTTCCGGAGCTTCAGCTTCAATCAACTCGCGAATGTGGGTTTTGATGCTGTGTGATGAAAAATCAGTTCCTCCCAGACCGGTCAGCCCGCTTGAAAAAAAGAATTTCAGGGCAAACAGCCCGCGTGGTGTCTGTATATACTTATTTGCCGTGGCGCGGCTGACAGTAGACTCATGAACCCCTACATTCTGAGCAACTTCTTTAAGGGTAAGCGGTTTGAGGCTCTTAATGCCGCAGTCAAGAAAGGGTTTCTGAATATCGACAATTTGCTGGGACACTTTAAAAAGAGTTAGACGGCGCTGCTCTATACTGCGTATTAGCCAGTAGGCTTTTTCAATTTTATTTTTCACAAAAGCAGAGAGCTGTTCATCACCTGAATCACTTTTTAACATCCGCTGATAAAACGGACTGATCATGAGCTGTGGGATACTGCTGTCATTGCCCATGACTACATAGTGATCATCAACTTTTTCTACTATTACATCGGGAACTATATACCGCGTTTCTTCACCTTCACCATAAACAGATCCCGGTTTGGGGTTTAGTGTTCTGATAATTTCTACCGATTCTTCTATCATCTTCTCGTCGCAACCAAGGCGGGCTGCTATATAGCGATAGCGCCCATCAGCAGCGGCAGGCAGGTAATGCCTGATGATTTCAAGGGCAAGAGACGGGGGAGGATCATGCTTATTAAGCTGAAGAAGCAGGCATTCCCGGAGGTTACGACAACCGATGCCGGTTGGTTCAAGTTTTTGAAGAATATCAAGGCCATTTTCTATTTCAGAGATCGAAGCGCCGAGGGCCGTGGCCAGGTCTTCGAGTTCTCCCTGGAGATAGCCGTTATGATCAAGGTTGCCGGCAAGAAAAGCAGCTGTGCTGAACTCTCGTGATGTGAGAGGCATCATCCGTAGCTGCTCCAACAGGTCTTCAAGCATGGTTCTGCACGTGCCGGCACAATTCTCAATTGAAGGTTGCTCGGTAATATCCCTGGACACACCGGTTTGGTAAGAGGTTGTTTCAAGATCCATATCCCGAAAGTATTCTTCCCAGGGGAAATCATCATCTTCAGTCTTCTCCGGTGTTTCTGCCACTTCAGGCACATTTTCTTCTTCTTTTTCAGCTTCACGCGGCTCCTGTACTTCCAGAACAGGGTTGTTCAGCAGTTCTTCCTGGATATGATCCTGAAGTTCAAGCGACGAATACTGTAGCAATGTGATCGCCAGCTTCAGCTCCGGGGTTATGATCAGTTTTTGGGTCTGCTCTAGTTTAAGATTATAATCCAGTTTCAAGGGCAGCTCTCCAGTTTCAATATATTTCTTTGCTGCATGCAAAAAAAGCAAAAGCTTATAGTATTTTGCCTTATAATTGCTTATTTCGACAAAGATTTGATTTATCCTGCTCTTATTTGTCTGACTGGCATGATTTTTGCTTGGAGCGAGCCAAACCAGTTTTTCCAAGAATGCTTTCCATCTGTCGGAAGCGATGATTCACACCTGATTTACTTACCGGGGGTTCGAGCATTTCGCCCAGCTCTTTTAATGAGGCTTCGGGGTTACGTCTGCGGGCAGCAGCCACCTCCCTCAAAGCAGGTGAGAGATTGTTCAACCCAATGAGATTGTCAAGGGCATCAATTGTTTCTAACTGCTGCTGGGCTGAAGCGATCACCTTTTCAAGGTTGGCAGTTTCAAAGTTCACCAGACGATTAACCTGGTTTCGCATACTTTTTACCACCCTGAGGCTTTCTAACTCAAGCAAAGCGCCTCCAGCCCCGATTATCCGTAAGAAATCTGCAACGGATTCCGCATTCTTAAAGTAGAGGGATATATCATCGTTTCTCTTTCTGGCCAGGGGAGCAAGCTGGAAAGTTTTAAGCACTTTCTGGTATACCTGGGCATCTTCAGGAGAACCGACATTAATTTCAAGATGGTAACCTGATCGCCTGGAAACAGATATACTGCCTCCAGCCAGAAAAGCTCCGCGAAGAAAAGCTTTCTTACAACAGATCCTCCTGGGCAGGGAAGCATGTCTGCGCGGCAGACTTAAATATGGCCCGGCTTCTTTAAGATCAAGATAGATGAGCAATGCATCTACCTGCTCGCTGCCCTGCACCTGAACAATATAGTTACTTTTACTGAATCGTTTTTCCAGCTGCTTTAATATTGAAGGAGTTTCTACCCCGGCCTGACGCAAAAGGTTAAAAAGACGGCGAGCTACAACAATATCATCGACCCTGATACTCAGCATGTGTGATTCCCGCCGTATATTGTAATATCCGTGCCTGAGTAATAGCGCTTTCAGTTCCCAGGATCCACAGCAGGTCAGTCCGTCTGTTACTCTTGTCAACTCATGCTTTACCTGCCTTGTTAATGACAAGAAATTATCCCCCTGTTATTTCTTGTAAATATCCCTGTGCTCCACAATAAGATTAAACTTTGATCCTAATGCCCGGCCAAGTTCATCGGCCAGGACAACGGAGCGATGCTTACCTCCTGTGCAACCAATTGTGATTACCAGGCTGGTTTTACCTTCCTTTACATAGAAGGGTATTGAAAACTGAAGCAAGTCTTTGACCATTTCATAATATTTAACAGTCTCAGGCCAGCGCCAGAGGTATTCCTTCACCTTTTCATCTTCGCCGGTTAAAGGCTGAAGGTGATCCACATAATGCGGGTTCGGCAAAAAACGTACATCAAAAACCAGATCTGCATCAGGTGGAAGGCCGTATTTGAAACCGAAGGAAATAATACGAATCTGCATATTCCTGTCACGCTGTTCCGGCTCATAAATTTCAACAATTTTGGCCTTAAGCTCCCAGGGCTTCATATTAGATGTATCAATCTCCTGGTTAGCCCTGCCGCGCAGCTCACTTAACGCTTCGCGTTCCTTTTGGATAGCTTCAGGCAAGCTGATGGAACCCATTGGGTGACGACGGCGGGTTTCTTTATAGCGTCTGATCAAAACATCCTCATCCGCTACCAGGAAGAGAATTTCATAATCAACTCCGCAGTTTTCCAGCTCATGAAGCGCTTCGAAAAGATCTTCGAAAAAAGCCGCTCCACGCATATCACAAACCAGGGCAACTTTTTTATTTTCTGATTGCGAAAATAGTTCAGCAAACTTTGGAATAAGAGTGGGGGGCATGTTGTCAACACAATAGTAACCGAGATCTTCGAAACTGTTTAATGCATGACTTTTTCCTGCACCGGAAAGACCGGTAATCAGAACCAGACGAATAGTGTCTGCTCCACTCATCGTAATCAGGCCTCCCTTGTGTGTCGGGCGCCGAACTACCCGGCATTAAAGATCCAACACATATTTCTCAATTACTTCGGCAACACCATCATCAGTATTCGAAAAAGTAACAACGTCGGCAGCTTCAAGCACTTCCGGTCTGGCATTTGCCACGGCAACACCCAAACCGGCATAACGAACCATATCAAGATCATTATGACCATCACCAAAAGCAATAATCTCTTCAGCTTTAATGCCTTCTTTTTCTGCAAGCCAGCTTAGAGTTTGTCCTTTAGTTGCCTTCTGATCGGTTATCTCAAGAAAGTATGGACGGGACTGAAGAATGGAAAGCTTATCACCGAATTTTCCTCTCAGCCCCGTTTCGATCTCATCAATAGTCCCATCCCAGCGAATAATACTGATCTTAGTCGGTTCGGCGCCATTCTCTTTAAGAAAAGCACCAAGATCACCAACTGCCTGCAAACCGACATGAGCCATAGACTGGTAATACCGGGAGTAATCATTTTCTTCCCTGATATAGAGTTCATCATCGACAAAAAGACTGATATGGCAATCTTTGCGCTCTGCTTCTTCAATCACAGCCATTGCAATATTTTTGTCGATAGGCCTGTGCAGGATAATTTCCCTGCTTTTCGCCTTTTTAACCATGGCTCCGTGATAGTTTATGAGGGGACAGTCGCCGTTTAGTTCTAAATCATCAAGATAGACCACGCTGGTTTTAAACATACGCCCGGTGGCAATCACAAACCTGACCCCAGTTTTAACAGCCCTGCGGATCGCAATCTTGTTACGTATCGATATTTTTGAGTTTTCATCAAGCAGTGTGTCGTCTAAGTCTGTTGCAATCATTTTGTAACGCATCTTATGGCACCTCAATTGTAGTATATCATAAAGCACGGTCCCCTATTTTGTCATGCTTTACGCTATTCAGGTAGCTGCCTGGAGCGACGTAAATAGATATGTATCTCTCCGGCCAGGGCAGGGCTGATTCCGGAGACCAATGACAGTTCTTCAACGGAAGCCTGTGATATTTTTTCAGCGCTGCCGAAATGATCGAGCAGGGCAGTGCGACGGGAAGGCCCCACACCGGGAATTTCTTCTAATGATGAATGAAGACTACTGCGGTTTTTACGTCCACGATGCCCGCTGATGGCAAAACGGTGAACTTCATCACGGATACGCTGTAAAAGTTGAAGCAGGGGATCACTGGCAGCCATGCGCATTGGCATTGAACTTCTTTCAAGAAAAAGGCGATCAGGATTTTTTGCCAGGGCTATAACCGGCAATGATTCAAACACAGTACCCAGAAGCACTTTACGAGCTGCATTTAACTGACCTCTGCCCCCATCTATAAAAAGCAAATCCGGTTTCGGCCAGTTCTGATTAGCAGCCCTTCTTTTCAAGACTTCCTGCAGAGCAGCATAATCGTCGCCCGCCGGTGCCTTGCGGATATTAAAGCGCCTGTAGCCCTTATTGTAAGGTTCTCCATCTAAGAATACAACCATAGCTCCAACTGGCTCATCCCCACGCAGGTGCGAGATATCATAACCTTCAATTCTTTCAGGTGGAGTATTCAGACCGAGAAGACGCCCAAGCTCTTCAAGCGGTTCATTTTTAACCCGGCTTAAACACTCTTCTTCCTCCTGTAAACGTAACATTCCGTTTCTTAAGGCCAGGTCTGTCAATTTTTTTAATGCACCCCGCCTTGGTATATGCAGCCTTACAGGGTGATCAGCTTTCATCTTCAACCATTCTGCCAAAAGTTCAATCTCAGCCGAAGCGGTAGAAAGGATAACCTCCCTGGGCACTGTTTCAACCCGGTTATAATATGACTTGATAAAAGATGAAATTACTTCGCTGTCTTCAATTTCATCTGTTCCGGTTAGGGAAAAATGCTCCTGGCTGAGAAGTTTGCCACCGCGGACCTGGAACAGGTGAACAGCAGCCAACCTTTTAGTGCGGGCCAGGGCAATAATATCACGGTCAGGGCTGTTTTCAGTTAGAAGCATCTTCTGCTGTTGGCCGACAACTCTTTGTAGTGAATGAAGCCTGTCCCGCATTGATGCAGCTTCTTCAAATCTTTCGACAGCGGCGGCTTCCTCCATCTTTTTCTTCAACCCTGCTTCCAGTTCGCTATGACGTCCCTGTAGAAAAAGCTCAACCTGCCTTACCATTTCGTTGTATTCGGCGGGCGAAACTTCTTCAGCTCCCCTGCAGGGAGCAACACAACGCTTCATCTGGTAATTGAGACAGGGTCTGGCAGCAGTGGGAGATCCGTCAAGCGGCTGGCGGCAGCGGCGCAATGGAAATATTGATCCGAGAAACTGCATTGTATCCCTGACAGCGCCAACGTCGGTGAATGGTCCGAACCGGCGCTCTTCACGATCAGGGTGAACCATATAACGGGCTTTTTTTGAACCTTTCTGGGACAGTCTGAGCAGTTCAAGCCTGGGGTATAATTCCGGTGTGATCAGCAGGTAAGGATAATCCTTATCATCCTTCAGGTTAACATTGAATCGCGGGCGATATTCCTTGATCAGGCTGCATTCGAGGATAAGAGCTTCAACCTCACTGTCGGTAACGACGTAGTCAATGGCAGCCAGCTTGGTCTGAAGTGATTTAAGCCGGGGCGATCCAGAAGTGTTGTCAACCAGGTAAGATCTGACTCTCTGACGCAGTGAACGAGCCTTTCCGACATAGATAACCCGATCATTTTTGTCTTTAAGTAAGTATACCCCGGGCTGATCGGGAAAACGGCGAACTTTGGCTCGTAACTGATCCAACATAAATAATTACCTCTGCAATCCCCTTAGAGTATCTTCTTCAGCCACTGTCCCGTATAGGAATCGGGGCAGGCTGAAACTTCCTCAGGAGTTCCGGCTGCAACTACCATACCTCCGCCGTCACCGCCCTCAGGACCGAGATCGATCAGATAATCAGCTCTTTTCAGAACTTCAAGGTTATGCTCAATCACCACAACAGTATTACCGCTTTCGACAAGGCGATCAAGTATAATTAGCAGTTTGCTGATATCATCAAGATGGAGACCGGTAGTTGGTTCATCCAGGATATAGAGGCTTCGGCCATTACTGCGGCGTGAAAGTTCTGTAGCCAATTTTACCCTCTGGGCTTCACCGCCGGAAAGAGTAGTCGCCGGTTGTCCCAGGTGAAGATAGCCAAGCCCCACATCAAAAAGCAACTGCAGCTTACGTTGAATTTTGGGTATAGCTGAAAAGAAATCTAAAGCTTCTTCAACCGTCATCGCCAGCACGTCAGCTATATTCTTTTCCTTATAACGCACTTCAAGGGTTTCCCGGTTATAACGTTTCCCGCGGCAGATCTCGCAAGGCACGTAAACATCGGGGAGAAAGTGCATTTCTATTCTTAAAATACCATCTCCCCGGCAGGCTTCGCAGCGGCCACCTTTGACATTAAAACTAAAACGTCCCTGTTTGTACCCACGCCGTCGCGATTCAGCCGTTTTCGAGAAAAGTTCGCGGATACCGTCAAACAAACCGGTGTAGGTTGCCGGGTTCGATCTCGGAGTGCGGCCAATCGGTGACTGGTCGATTACAATCACTTTGTCCAGATGCTCAATACCTTCAATAGACTTATGTTCACCGGCCTGCTCCCGTGATCGGGTCAGCTT
>JAHYJM010000048.1 GCA_019428945.1 Bacillota bacterium
GGCAAGAACTTAGTTGGGATGATGATGGAATCAGGCGGTATGGAAGTAGTAGACCTTGGTGTAGACGTGACCCCGGAGAAATTTGCCGCGGCGGTCCGTGAGCACAAGCCCCAGGTAATTGGCTTAAGCGCCCTTCTGACCACCACCATGCTGTCGATGAAAGATACCATTGAAGTGTTGAAAGAAGAAGGTTTAAGGGATTCGGTCAAGGTTATAGTCGGTGGCGCCCCGGTCACCCAGGACTTTGCCGATGAGATTGGCGCAGACGGCTGGGCGCCTGATGCTGCCTCAGCCAAGGATCTGGCTCAGAAACTGGCGAGTTAATTAAGCAGAATTTGCGGGGGGTGGATCGGAATGATCATGCAGACTCTAAATCTGTATAGCCGGGTGGAGCTCCCGGACTCCCCGCCAAAATATATTCTGAACTAACATGCCGCGATTGTTCAGTGGAAGGCGGGATGACAGTTTTGTTCGAATGGACATTAGTACAGAAACAACGACTTCTTGAACTTGGAGCGGATCATGAACAGGTTGGAATGACATTTCAAAGTGCTGGTGAGCGAAACAATGCTTATCAGCAGATTGAATATGATCTGGTAAGCCGTGGGAAAGAGGATTTAGCTCAGTTCAGAAAAACAGTTAGAAGGCCGACACTCCCCCTGATAGAAAACCGCCTGGCTGAAGCTCTTATCGGAGCCGGTTTTTGCCAGGTGACAACTCCTATTCTGCTCTCAAAAGGGTTACTGGCAAAAATGACTATAACTGTTGAGCACCCCCTTTATGAACAGGTATTTTGGGTTGATTCCCGCAAATGCCTGAGACCGATGCTCGCGCCGAATCTATATTTCATTCTTAAAGATCTGCTTCGGATCTGGTCTCATCCGGTTAGAATATTTGAAATAGGCCCCTGCTTCCGCAAGGATACCCAGGGGGGTAGTCACATGCAGGAATTTACCATGTTAAACCTGGTTGAAATGGGCTTGCCCGAAAAAGAATGTTCTATCCGGCTGAAGGAATTGGCCAAACTTATTATGAATGCAGCGGGCATAGAGGATTACAAACTGGAAACAGAGAGTTCCGAAGTTTACGGTAAAACAGTTGATGTAATTTCCGGTGGGCTTGAACTTGGCTCAGGCGCAATGGGTCCACATGTTTTGGATCAGAGCTGGGATATAACAGTCCCCTGGGTAGGAATCGGTTTTGGGCTTGAAAGATTGATTATGATCCGCGAGGGTTACAGTAACGTTCAGAAAGCAGGCAGAAGCCTGACCTATTTAAATGGAGTAAGACTAAATCTCTAAGCAATATCAATTGCGCGGTGGGTATTATAATGAGCTTATAAAGCGGGTGGAACAGATGAAAGAAGCAGCCATAAGATTAGATCTGGATGAAATATTAGAAAAAGCAGCCGGCGGTGTTAAACTCGATCGACAGGAAGTTGTTTTTCTGCTCAGCCGGACTGAAGAAAAAGATACAGAAAAAATATTTAGCAGAGCCAGGGAGACAAGAAATCATTATTTTGACGATAAAATATTTTTGTACGGATTTGTTTATTTTTCAACCTATTGCCGAAATGATTGCACATTTTGCTTTTACAGGCGATCGAATGCAGTCAGTGCCCGCTATCGCAAAACCCATGAAGAAATATTGGAAACAGCAGAAAAACTTACTGCTTCAGGTGTTCACCTGCTTGATCTGACCATGGGAGAGGATCCATTTTATTTTAACGAAGGACACTTTGAAGACCTGCTTGAAATTACCAGGGCGGTCAAAGAAAGAAGCGGTTTGCCTGTGATGATTTCTCCTGGCGTTGTTCCGCGTGAGATCTTAGAGGAGTTTAGTAAAGTCGGCGTTGACTGGTATGCCTGTTACCAGGAAACCCACAATCGGGATCTATATGCGAAAATGAGACTTAACCAGGACTATGATGAAAGATTAAATCTTAAATATTATGCGCATGAACTGGGCATGCTTTCAGAAGAGGGTTTGTTGGCGGGCATTGGAGAAACAACCGAGGATCTAGCCCATTCATTCGAAGTAATGGACGAGCTTTCTGCCGACCAGGTCAGGGTGATGAGTTTTGTCCCGCAGGAAGGAACACCACTGGAAAAGCTACAGATCTTGCCGCGGTTAAGAGAGATGCTCGTAATAGCGTTAATGCGATTGCTCTTTCCGGACAGATTGATCCCTGCATCGCTTGACGTTGACGGAATTGCCGGCTTAAAGCAGAGGCTTAACTCAGGAGCCAACGTAATTACATCAATTATTCCACCTGATCAGGGTTTGATGGGTGTATCGCAGAGCACTCTCGATATCCGGGAAGGCGGACGAACTGTCAATGGAACAATCCCTATTCTCAATGAATTAGGTTTAAAACCTGCCTCAGCAGGCGATTATGCGAACTGGGTCAGGGAGAGAAAAAAATTATATTTGCCAGTCTTATAATATAAAACCTGCGTTTATCTTTAATTATAAAGGCGGATTGAATCGGGGCGAATATCAATGTGGGTTGCAGTAATCGGTGGGAGGTTGCAGGGTCTGGAGGCCGCTTATCTGGCGAAGAAAGCGGGTATGCATGTTTTGCTGATCGATAAGAATGAGGATATACCAGCTTTAAAAATAGCCGATAATTTTATCTGCATGGATGCCGGTAGTAAAGAAAAATTAGTCTCAGTAATTAAAAATGTTGATCTTATTTTTCCCGCCCTGGAAAATGGCCGTGTTTTACATAGTCTGGCCGCTACGGCAGAATTCCTGAAGATACCTTTTGCTTTTGATTTAAAGGCTTATCAAATTTCTGCATCGAAGCGCCGGTCAGATCTACTTTTTGCCGACATTGGCATACCGGCTCCGGGATATTTCCCCGACTGTGCCTTTCCGCTGATTGCAAAGCCGTCAGAAGCAAGCGGCAGTGAAGGGGTTGTATGCCTTGGTAATGAAAGCGATTTGAAAAAATTCAGACACTCTTTAAAAGATAAAGTTAGTGAATGGGTTATTCAGGAATACCTGGAGGGCCCCTCTTACTCGATAGAAGTTTTAGGCTACAGGGGTCATTACCTGCCCATTCAGGTGACCGATCTCGAAATGGATGCCCTTTATGATTGCAAAAGGGTTTTGGCCCCTTCCGGGTTATCGACATCACTACGGAAAAAGTTTGCCGAAATTGCTGTGAAAATTGCGGCCGAAATTAGTTTAAACGGGATAATGGATGTTGAAGTAATACTTCATAATGACCAGTTAAAAGTGCTGGAGATTGATGCCCGCTTACCCAGTCAAACTCCTACTGCGGTTTATCACTCGAGTGGGGTTAACATGCTTGAATTGATGGCAGAAGCCTTCATAAACGGCAGGCTGCCTGAACCGGAAGAGATTACAGAAAAAAAGTTTGCAATTTTTGAGCACATTTCCATATCGCCTGGAAGACTTGAAATCAGCGGTGAGCATGTAGTTGCTTCTGCCGGCCCTCTTGATCATCTGGAAGAATTTTTTGGCGCAGATGAAGCGCTAACCAACTATAGATCCGGCAGGGATAACTGGATGGCCACCCTCATCATTATCGGAGCAAACAGGGAAGAAGCATTTATAAAAAGAAGCGGGGTAATCAGACAGATATGCAGCAAGCACTCAATAGATACATATCTTGACCCCATTCCCCCGGATCGGGGTTTTAGAAGCATGGAAGGAGCAGGATCTTGACCAGGTTAATCAGTGAGCAGATCAGGTTGATACCTGAGGGTCTTAAAAATTATGATCTTGAACTTCAGGCAAAAACGGGTTTGACTCTGAAAGAACTTGCAGCAGCTGCTGTGGGAGTTAATCCCGATCGGTTTGATCACTTTGATAGCAGCGTTGCTGTTATTCCTGTTACTGCAGGTCTTGGAACGATTGACGGATTTTCTGAAGCGATCAAAGCGATTGCATTACATTTGGGGTTTAATGCATTTATTACCTCGTCAGCTGATGTAAGCGGTCTTGTCGAAGCATATGACAGCAATGCCGATCTGATCATGCTTGCAGATGATTACAAGTATGCAGTAATAAATCTGAATACCCGCCGGGTGGCAGAAAACGATGAAGCGACTGCTTTAGGTTATTGCAAAGCGCTGGCGTACATGGCCGGCGGGGTGAAAGGTAAAGAAGTTTTGCTGATTGGCGCCGGACCGGTTGGCACAGCGGCAGCTGCCAGACTGGCCGAAGCCGGAGCGAAGCTTATTGTCTGCGATTTGAATGAAAACAGGGAAGCAGCCCTGGCGGAATCTGTGCGCAGAAAATCCGGAACGCTGCCGTTAAGGGGCTTAACCCTAACAGAAGCCCTGAAAAGAAAACCCCTGGTTTTTGATGCATCTCCGGGGGATAGAATAATCAGTGCTGCCATGATCGATGAGAAAACTATAATAGCTGCGCCGGGGATACCGCTCGGTCTCGATTCCGATGCTTTGGCTATAGCAGGTGACAGGTTGATACACGATCCTCTTCAGATTGGTACGGCAGTTATGCTTTTTACTGCGTTGGCCGGATAGCATTTTTCTTTAAGTTGAAAGGGTGTTAAAGGGAATGGAAAACAAGAAAAGATATTATCGCAAGCGGGTTGATTTTTTCAGACTGCTACTGAAAATGAAACTCTGGCCTTCGCGAAAGAGAATTCTGCATGGTATTAAATCTATGAAAATCGTTGGCAACCAGGCGATCATCACTACACACTGCAATGAAACATTTACTGCTTACAATTCAAAAAACAGCCGAGCTGCCCGTTTTTTAAGAAACAAGTGGAATTATGATCCCTGCCGCACCTGCCGTGTACCTTCCTGGAAACTTGAAAAATACAGCTCAACGCGCTTCAGCCAATCTTACGGATCTGACCTGGCAGAAACCATGGGCAGGGATAATGAATGATAGAATTTTGGAGGAATGTATGGAACTTTTTTATGGACGCAGCAAATTAAATTTAAAATTACCGGCGGGAGCAAAAATCAGGATTTTACAGCCGCAGGTTGTAAAACCGTTGGAAGATCCTGAAAAAGCCTTGCAGGAAATGTTGCAACATCCAATCGCATCTGTGCCGCTAAGAAATAAAGTATATGCCGGGGATACCGTCTCTTTATTGGTTAACGACTCAACCCGGGTAGCGCGCAGCGATTTTTTCCTGCCGTACCTAATAAACGAACTGTTGGAAGCGGGCATAAAAGAAAAAGATATTTTTATTGTATTTGCCAACGGCAGCCACAGGCCTTTGAGTGAAAGTGAAATGGTTTCCCTCGTGGGTGAAAATGTTGCCTCCCGGATCAGGCTATACAATCATGACAGCAAAGATGAGACAAATCTTGTCTTAAAGGGTAAAACAAGCTTTGGGACGCCTGTATATGTTAATAAAATGGTCGCCGAAGCAGACAGGCGTATTTTAACCGGCAGCGTTGTGCATCACTTTTTTGCCGGTTTTGGCGGCGGGCGCAAAGCGCTGATCCCCGGGGTGGCCGGCTGGGAAACTATCAGAATAAACCACAGCCGTCTTCTTGATGAAGAAGCTCGTACCGGAGCCCTGAAAGGAAATCCTGTTCATGAGGATTTGCTTGAAGCGGCTCAAATGGTAGGATGTGACTTTCTGCTTAACACCGTTCTCAATGAAAACAAAGAACTACTGGGCATTTTTGGCGGGGATATGATCGAAGCGCACCTGGCTGCCTGTGACCTGGTTGAAAAAGTTAACGGTGTCGAGTTGGAAGAACATGCTGATGTTGTTATTGCATCCTGTGGAGGTTTTCCAAAGGATATAAACATGTACCAGTCGCATAAAACGCTTGATAATGCCATGCAGGCTCTCAAGCCCGGCGGCAAGATGATTTTATTGGCAGAATGCCACGAGGGTATCGGTTCAGCGGCATTTGAGGAGTGGGCAAACAAATACAGCGATTTTGAAGAAATGGAAGAAGCTCTCCGGCGAGAATTTGTTTTGGGTGGACACAAGGCATATACAGTATCGAAGCTGTTGCGGAAGGGGAAGGTATTTCTTTTTTCTGATGTTGACCCGCAGTTGGCAATCCGGATCGGTTTTATTCCGGTAACTTCTTTAGAAGAAGCGGTAGAATTAGTATATGGAGAAGATACAACTGCAGATACAGTAATTATCCCCCAGGGTTCACTTGTTGTGCCCCGTGTCAGTGACAAGTAAAAGATCCGGTTGAATGAGCTTATAAATTAAACCGGCCGGGCAGGAGAACAAATGCTGATCAAATTACGTTTGCACGACATCTTAAAAGAAAAAGTTGGAGCAGGTAGGGCTGATGGAGATGGGATATTGAAGCAGCAGCTTCGGGATGGATCGACTGTGAATGACCTTGTTGTCAGCCTTGGTCTTAACCGTGAATATGTCGGTTTAATTATCGTTAATGGCCGACAGGCAGCTTTTGAATTCTCCCTAAACGAAGGTGATAGTGTGGAACTGTTTTCACCTATGTCAGGCGGCTAAAGTATAAGAATGGAGGAGAAAAATGGATAAAATCATACGAGTTAATTTAACCTCTGGAGCAATAACTTCAGAACCGGTTGCAGAAAAATACCGGCAGCTTGGCGGCAGAGCGCTGACTTCACAAATACTATTTGATGAATTAGATCCGGCCTGTGAACCTTTAGGCAAACGCAATAAGCTTGTATTTGCGCCTGGCCTTTTAGGTGGCAGTTTTCTATCCAGTTCATCGCGCATCTCAGTTGGGGGCAAAAGCCCGCTGACAGGTGGCATTAAAGAAGCCAATGCCGGAGGCACAGCTGCCGGTGCATTAAGCAAGCTTGGTATTAAAGCCTTAATTATTGAAGGCGAAAGCAACTTAGAATACAGCCAATACCTCTATGTCGATAAAGAGAAAATGGAACTGCGTCCGGCAGATATTGCAGGTCTTGGTGTATACAGCGCTGCAAAATTAATTTATGAACGTTACGGAGATAAAGTGTCGCAGATCCTGATCGGCCCCGGAGGAGAAAGAGGATACAGTGCTGCCGGTATAACCAACACCGATGTACAGGGACGCCCCTGCCGATATATGGGCCGCGGAGGGCTCGGCGCTGTAATGGGTGTTAAGGGGCTAAAAGCTATCGTATTGAACCCGGCCGGGGCTGAAGCAATAAGCTACCATGATCGAAAGGCTTTCCAGGAATTAAATAAAGAGCTTGTTAAAATGATCAGGGAAAACCCGGTGACAGGAGAGGCCTATCCGAAATATGGCACCCCTGCCATGGCTACCCGAACCAATGCCATTAATGCTTTGCCGACAAGAAACTTCTCCGCCGGCAGCTTTGAATGTGCCAATAGGATCGATGGAGAATACCTTTACCATGTAATCACCACCAGGGGTGGGGAAGGTGAAACCACCCATGCCTGCATGCCTGGCTGTGTGATCAAGTGCTCCAACATTTATGCAGCCAGTGACGGAAAAGAAGTCGTAGCTCCGCTTGAATATGAAACAATCGGTCTGATGGGCTCAAACCTTGGTATCGGCAACCTTGATGATATTGCCCGCCTTAACTATCTTTGTAATGATTTAGGCCTCGATACCATCGAAATGGGTGCCACCATCGGTGTAGCTATGGATCAGGGTTTAATCCCCTTTGGTGATGCAGACGCGGCAGCAGATCTGTTGGCAGAAGTAGCCGAGGATTCTATTTTGGGTAAAGTCCTTGGTCACGGAGCTCTTGTCACCGGGCGTGTGCTCGGTTCAAGACGCATACCTGTGGCCAAAGGGCAGGCTATGCCCGCTTATGATCCCCGGGGAATAAAAGGTTTGGGCGTAACCTATGCCACCTCGCCGATGGGAGCTGACCATACCGCCGGTAACACGATCAGGGCAGAAGTAGACCACACCGATCCCAAGCCGCAGCCAGAACTATCAAAAAATGCCCAGCCTATGTCTATGATCGCCGACAGTATGGGCCTCTGTCTCTTTATTATGCCGGCCCTGGGAGCGCATCTTGACAAACTGGCCCTTATCTATGAGTACTACAGTGGGGTTAAGGTAAGTGGTGAAGATCTGCGTGAAGCGGCTAAGAAAGCGCTTAATGTCGAACGTGAATTTAACCGCCGCGCCGGTTTAAGCCCGGCCCAGGATCGTCTGCCGGAATTTATGACTGATGAACCGCTGCCGGTCAGCGGGAGTGTCTTTGATGTGCCCCTTGAAGAGCTTAGAAAAATCAACGAAGAATAAAAATGTAATAGTAATAAAAATAACTCAAGATGGTGTCTGACACTATCTTGAGTTATTTAGTTATAAGTTGATCAAAAACTGCCTAACGTGCTTTCGTCATACTGTTTTACTGAGTCAGCTAATTTACATCGGCCTCCGGGCTTATGCCCTCTCCAATAGCATTGTTTATACTCTGCATGAACTCGCTGAAGTTGTTTTGCGCTTTTGCATAAGACTGGATTGTAAGGTTTGAATCCATTTTGCTCTTAATGTCATTAAATTGATCGATCTGTTCCTGGCTTGGTTCTACTCCTGACTGCTGGGCAAATTGCATTTGCTGCTGCAGTTCCTGAATATCCTGAATCATTTTATGGGCATCATGATCCTCTTTTACGTTGCCGGTAGCCCGTTCCAATTCTTTATATTCTGCCGTATTGCGAATTTCCTTGCCTAGTTCTCTTGCTTTGTCCATAACGCTCATAAAGAAACCTCCAAAATATTAGTTGAATCTATCCCTTCTGGATAAGATATGGAGATCCCTTTTTAAATTGAAAATAATATCAATTATACCTTTTATTTATGATTTAGCCACCTGCTGCCGGGGGAAAGAGGCTTACTACAGCATTCTGATGCAGTATTGTGTCTGTCCCCTGCAGTTGCTTGATATTGCGGCCATCGATAAGAATTATCAGGCCTACCGGTTCGTTTCCGTCAAAAAATCTGAGAACCTGATTACCTGCCTTAAATTGATTAGGCAGGCCATAGTCCTGTCGTAATATCTGAAGCAGAAGGGAAATTGTAGTGTCTATGTTTAGCTCAAGAGTTATCTGTTTATTGCCCATGATCTCACGCAAATAAATATACGGTTTTACCACAACATCCATTCATGAGCACCTGCTTTGGTAACATTGTTACAGAATTTCATAGCGTTAGAGCTCCTGTTTGTTGATCTCCTCTTCACGCAGCTGTTTCTTAAATATCTTTTCCGTTACCGTAAATGGTAAGCTGTCGCGGAACTCGACGTAACGCGGTACAGCGTAAGAAGTGCATTTGTCCCGGCAAAACTCAATTATATCTTCAGTAGTAATTTTGTCGCGGTATTCTTCTTTTAAAACTACAAAAGCCTTGATCCTTTCGCTTCCTTCTCTTTCCGGGTCGGGTATTCCAATTGCTGCTGCCATTAAAACAGCGGGGTGTTGGTGTAAAATATCGTCAATCGTGCTGGTATAGACTTTGTAACCGGAAATATTTGCCATATCCTTGATACGATCTACTATGTAAAAATAACCGTCTTCATCCATACGGGCGATATCACCGGTCGGCAGCCAGCCGTCAACCAACCCGTTGCCTGCTTCCGGCCAGTAGCCTTTCATTACCTGGGGACCCTTGATATACATGTGGCCTGCTTCACCGGGGGGCATTTCTTCGCCGCTTTGCTCGTCAATAAGTTTGACATCAGTGTCAGGTATGGGCAGCCCGATACTGTACTTCTGCTTGGCAACGAAACCCATGATCTTGGAAAAGCCTGTCAGGTCAACATGTGTGAGCGGGCTGGTTTCAGTAAGCCCGTAACCTTCAGAAAGGGGCATTTTGATTTTCTCTGATATGCTTTCTCTTACATCCTGCGGTAAATGTGAGGCTCCGGAAATAATCTGAACCGGCAGTCGCGGCAGCTCTTTTTCTCGTAAAAGCATAAGTTGAGTGGGAACGAGAGCTGTCATGAAGGGGCGATTTTCGATCAGCATTTTGGCGATGTAATCTATTTCACGCGGATCCTGGACTAAAATTAAGCGCAATCCCCAGTAAATACCGAAGAGAGCAGCTGCATCTCCATATGAGTGAAATAGGGGAACCCCTATTAAGATAGAGGCTTTTCCGCGTATCGATTTTTCGAGGCTGGTCAGGACCCAGGGTATGGCCTGTATAACATTGGTATAGCGGTTATAGTGGGTCAGCATCACACCTTTGGGCACGCCAGTTGCACCGCCGGTAAAAGCAAGGTAGGCAAGATCATCGCGGGGATTAATTTCAACAGAAGGGGCTTCAGGTTCATGAGTATTGATCAACTCTTTAAAACCGGCCGTACCTGCCGGCGCTGCCGGTTGTTCTGCTTCATTGGGAGTATAGTCAAGCAGGGAAGTGACAATTACCTGCTTTATCTTCGTTTTCGATCTGATTGCCTCCACCTTTCGAAGCTGTTCTGCAAGACAGATAACTATTTCCACTCCCGATTCGCCAATTTCATACTCCAGTTCCTGTTCTTTGTGCAAGAGACTGCAGGGAACGTGAACGGCGCCGGTTTTTAGTATTGCAAAGCTGGCTATGATATATTGTGGGCTGGTCGGCAAAATGGTTGCAACCTTGTCACCTTTTTTAACCCCTAGCTTGGCCAAAGCGTTTGCCAGACTGTCGGCATATTGCTTTAACTCGCTGTAGGTGATACGCAGTCCGAAGTAGTCGATCGCTGCAGAACGCGGATGTTTTTCTGCCGAGTTATCAAGCATTGAAAAAAGCGGCAGTTCTGGATAGGGCTCCAGGCTCTGTTTTAGTTTAAAGGGCCCGACCTTATAACTTTTTAACCATGGCCTTTTTTCTTCCAGATTAGTCACAGATGAGACCTCCTTTATTAACTCCAGATTTCCTCTATAACCTCTTCAAGGCCAAGTTCACGCAGTTTTTCAGGGCTTGGTTTACCAGTCTTTTTATCCCAATTGCGTATTAGGTAATATTTGTCAATAAGTATAGGTAGTTCATTTACATGCCCTTCAGCCGGTCCTTCCGGCAGGGGTTCTTCCAGAAGCCGTTTCGGCAGGGTATCACCGGCTTGAGTAAGTCCTTCACGGTTACTGAAAGCGCGGGCAAGATTATATACCCGTTCACCGGCCTGTTTATATTCAGCTGTGCTGAGATTCCATCCGGTCACCAGGTTAACCAGATGAACCCAGTCATCGGCGCTCAGGCATAGACCCATAAATTTACAAGCACCGACGCAGTCAAAAGTAGTTAGCATATTTTCAAGGTCGATTGCTATATTCACTTCATCGGGATTCGCAACGAAGGGATCTTTGATTTCACTTTCGTCAATTATCAAGAAGGGAGAATCGATAAAAGTTGGGCCTTGGATATAAGCGGTCATATGATCTCCACCCCGGTTAGCCGTGGCGTAGGTCAAGCCGGTCATCTGAACTGCCCTGCTGTCGTAAGCCGGAAGCTCCAGTCCCTTGACATGCATGGCAAAATCTTCACTTCCCTGGCCTAATTTTTCGGCCATTTGCTTTGTTCCCTCCGCCAGCAGATCACCGATGCCTTCTCGGTGGGCGATCAGGTGCACCAGGTCAACTATGATGTCGGAATCACCAAAATTAATCTTTAAACCGCCAGTATCAGCTTCGGTCAGAATTCCTTTTTCGAAACATTCCATGGCAAAAGCGATAGTGCTACCGGCTGATATGGTATCGATGCCGTAATCGTTGCAGAGATAACCGGCCATGGTGATTGCCTCGAGATCGTTAACAAAACACATTCCGCCAAATGTGCCGACTGTTTCATACTCGGGGCCTTCCCCTTTATGACCGGCATATTTACCTTTATTGATCTCTGTACCGCGCCCACATTCAATCGGACAGGCGAAGCAAGTAATGTTTTTGGTAAGTATGTTATCTGAAATAGCTGGTCCGTTTATGTCATCGGACTGTTCGAAAACTCCACTTTGCCAGTTTCGGGTCGGGAAACCGCCGCGCACGCTGACTAGATCGAGAACAACGTTTGTTCCAAAAGCCTGCATTGCCATTTTTAGCATAGCTTCATCCAACAACTCGTATTGTTTCTTGGAATGAGTTTTAAGCTGATCGGGTTTGGAGACCGGTGTTATAATGCTGCCTTTGACGGCGATAGCTTTTAGGTTTTTTGAACCCATCACTGCGCCAAGACCGCAGCGTCCTGCAGCACGGCCCAAATCATTCATTATTGCCGCATAGGTAACCTGCTTTTCACCAGCCGGTCCGATGCAGGCAACATTAAACTTTTCACCTAATTCTTCTTTGAGCAGACCTGTGGTTTCGGGAATATTTTTACCCCAGAGATGTCCTGCATCCTTTAACTCAGCCTTATTGTCTTCCACAACCAGGAAGACCGGTTTAGGCGATACTCCTTCGAAGATAATTCCGTCGTATCCGCATTTCTTGAAATCGACTCCCCAGCGCCCGCCTGAATTTGCCTGGCCCCATATTCCAGTTTGAGGAGACTTTGCCACCACGCTGAAACGACCGGTACTGGGTGCAACAACTCCGGTTAAACTGCCGGCCATAAAGATTAGCTTGTTGTCGGACCCGAGCGGATCCGCACCTTTGGGCACTTCGTCCCATAGATACTTTGTTGCTAAGCCTGCACCACCCAGATATTTTTTATGCAGTTCAGCGGGAACATTTTCTTCTGATATCCTGCCTTCCGTCAAATCAATCCTGAGAATCTTTCCATGACAACCGGACATAATTACACCTCACTAAATAGTTTTCTTCTTGATATAAATAATTTCTCTGCAGCCGGCAAATTTTTAAGGCCGGATTTGAACAGCTTAAACGGGTAAATTGTGTATTAATATTCAGAAATAATTAATCTGTGGCAATTTCTTTATAATTAATTCAAATATACAATGTACAGCATAAAAATTCAACCGTTTCGACTAGATGATGAAAATATTTTGCCGGTTTAATTTAATTGTTTACTTTCAAACGACTGTGAAAAAAGTTATAATATCATCAAATAACTTAAATTTATTAAAGATTATCTGCAGAAAGGAGATAATTTGCATTACTCTTACCCGGTTCATTAATCAATAATTGGGAGGAATGATAAAATGGCTTATGTTTACGGGACTGATCAGTGGGAAACAGCTTATAAAGAGATGACCAGTGAAAGGATGGCAAGTGTGAGTAAACCTTATGTGATGGGATCGCCTGAGTGGGTGGGCACTTTTGAAAAATTAATTCAGGAAGATGATCACTACAAGGAGGTTGCCAAAACCTGGGAAGGAACAGTTGTCATTCATATCCTGGCCAATCCTGAGAACGGTCTTGATGATGATATTTATATGCTGATGGATCTCTGGCATGGCGACTGCCGCTCAGTCAGGCTAGTTCCTAAAGAAGAGGGTGAAAGCGCCAACTTTGTTCTAACCGGGGAACTGGAACGGTGGCAATCGGTAATGAAAAAAGAGCTTGATGTAGTTAAAGCGATGATGCAGGGCAAGGTTAAATTAAAAGGTTCCTTGCCGACAATCGTTCGTTATGTTAAAGCCTCTATTCGTCTTGTTGACCTGGCCGCCCAGGTAGGTACTGTCTTTCAACCGGAAATGAACGAACAAGAACTTGAGGAATATAAGAAATCATTTGGAGACCTGCGAGCCACATTCGGTTTTTAGCAAGGAGGAAACTTTCTTGGAATATGACCGTGAACTATCCTTTGAATATAATAACCCGACAAAAATTATTTTCGGGGAAAACAGTGTATCGGATGTCGGCCTGGAAGTTGACAGCCTTGGTTGTTCTAAAGCTTTGATTGTTACAGACGAAGGTATTATCAAGGCCGGACTTGCTGAACGGGTTGAAAAAGCTTTGGGCAGGCGTTATATCGGAACTTATGATAAGTGCATCCAGGACTCGGGATTTCACCTGGTAAATGAAGGAGCCGCTTTTGCCCTGGGAAAAGGTGCTGACTGTTTGGTTAGTGTCGGTGGAGGAAGTGTGATTGACACGGCCAAGGGAATGGCAGTAGTCATGAAAGAGGGCGGCGATCTTAAAGATTACCTAGGGGTTCAGATGCTCACTAGGCCGCAGACACCCCATATTGTTATACCGACGACTGCAGGTAGCGGAAGTGAGGCAACTTGGTTCGCAGTTATCAAAGACTGGGATAGAAATGTCAAGGAAGCTTTCCTTGATATTCACTATATCCCCAATAAAGCTATACTCGATCCTACATTCACTGTTGGACTGCCTCAGCATTTAACCGCCGGGCCTGGTATGGATGCATTATCTCATGCAGTTGAAGCGATCCACGCCTTGCAACGTCAACCGATTGCCGATGCCATGGCCTTTCAGGCAATCAGGCTGATTATGGAATACCTGCCTCGCTGTGTCGAACAGGGTAATGACCTTGTTGCACGCGGTCAGCAGCAGCTTGCAGCCACAATGGCCGGTATTGCATTTGGAAATGGTCAACCCGGATTGGTCCATGCCATGGCCCATCCTGTGGGCGCCCTTTTTGGAGTGCCGCATGGAGTTGCCAATGCTATCCTGCTGCCTCATGTGATGCTTTTTAACCTGGAGGAATGTCCTGACCGATATGCAATGATTGCTGAGGCGATGGGACTTGATACCCGGGGTTTATCAGAACTTGAATCCGGCAGAAAAGCTGCTGAGGCTGTTTGGGAACTAACAAAAAAAATAAGGTTGCCGCAAAAACTGCGTGATGTTGGTGTTCCTGAAAACGGACTGGCAGCCGCTACAGATCTCTCCCTTTCTGACGGATCTATAGTTTATAACCCGCGGATGGTTATGGATGCTGAAGAAGTATTGGCAGTGTATAAGCAGGCTTGGTAGATCAGAGGCACTGTGAGTATTTATATTTAATACAAAAGGCCCGCGTCGCGGGCCTTTTGTATTAAATTCAATGCTGTGCTAATTCTATTATCATTAGCCAGGAATCTCAACTATTTTTTATTATCCTTAAACAAAAGAGATTTTCAGTCATTAACATTTGTCACTA
>JAHYJM010000004.1 GCA_019428945.1 Bacillota bacterium
CCCTGTTTGACCACCGCCCCTTCGGGAGCCAGGTTGCCAAAAAGCACTGCAAGTCCTCCTTCATTCCTGTAAGGCTTCTTAAAAGGCCTTATTACCTCAGGGTTTATTACTACTGCTTTTTCAAGATTTTCACTTACTGTTATTCCGTTTACAGTTGGCAGCCCGGGATTGAGCAGGCCGGCATCAAGCAGTTCCTTCATAACTGCCTGGACTCCACCGGCATAATGAAGATCCTCTATCCGATCGTAACCAGCCGGGCTGAGCAGGCAAAGCTGCGGAGTACGTTTGCTGATTTCATTAACCCGGTTAAGGTCAAGCGTAATGCCCCGCTCGTAAGCCAGGGCAGTTAAGTGTAAAAGGGTATTGGTTGAACAACCCAAAGCCATGTCAACAGTAAGAGCATTATCAAATGCCCCAGGAGTAAGGATTTTAGAAACACTTATCCCAGCTTTGAGAAGCTCAACTATCTTAAGACCGGCTTCTTTGGCCAGAATAATTCTTTCAGAGCTTATTGCCGGAATAGTGCCATTGCCAGGCAGGGCAAGGCCAATTGCTTCAGCCATACAGTTCATTGAGTTTGCCGTAAACATACCGGCGCATGAACCGCATCCCGGACAGGCATTCTGTTCCATTTGCTCAAGTTCACTTTCTGAAATACGGCCTGCTTTAACAGCGCCAACACCTTCAAACATAGTACTTAAATCTATTTTCTTTCCTTTATGGCTGCCGGCAAGCATGGGGCCGCCACTGATTAATATTGCAGTCAGATCCAGCCTGGCCGCCGCCATCATCATCCCCGGGGTAATCTTGTCGCAATTAGTGATTAAGACAAGGGCATCAAAACAATGTGCCTGGGCCATCAGCTCTATACTGTCTGCAACAATTTCCCGGCTGGCCAGTGAATAATGCATCCCGGCATGGTTCATGGCGATTCCATCGCAGATACCAATAGTAGAAAATTCTACCGGTGTGCCCCCACCCATAAGAACACCGTCCTTAACCGCCCTTGCAATCAGGTCGAGATGAACATGGCCGGGGACAATCTCATTGGCAGAATTGACAATGCCGATCAGAGGTTTTTCCAGTTGTGCAGGGTGAAAACCTGCTGCACGGAAAAGCGAGCGGTGCGGGGCGCGATCAACTCCTTTGGTTACTTTATGACTGCGCATGGCGTGCCTCCCTATATGTTAAATGAATATAAAAATACCCTCCGCCCAAAGGGGCGAAAGGATATCTTTCGCGGTACCACCCTTTTTACCTGCTCTCTTTGCGCTAAAGAGAAATGTATCTTATCGATATTGATAACGGCATCAACCCGGCCCGGCTTACTTCAGTTTTTCAGCCGCGCGGCTCTGGACCGACTTTCAGCAATTAACTTTACCGGTTTTCAGCTGCCCCGGCTCTCTGGAAATAGCGCATTGCCTACTCCTGTCCTTCATAGCCTTTATAGTTAAAGATTGCCTTTAATTATAGCCCTCTCGCAGGAGAGTGTCAACCAATCGGGCATTTTATTTTACCCTGCCGGATAAATATAATTATCTTCATCGCTCAGGTCAAGTGAATCATCAATTGTGTAGATGGCTTCAAAGTTAAATTCAACCTGCCGGTCATTGTTTGTTTTTACAGAGTTTGCAGGTTCATCGGTAGCACAGTTGTTCTTAAGTTCAAGAGGAGGAAGCAGACCTTTTCGTCTTTTAAAAAAGTCAATTGCAACATTGGGAAAGATAATGTATGAGAGTACATCTTCTTCCTGCTCGATGTACTCGGCAATCTCTTTTTTAGCTTCTTCAAGCTGAGGTTTGAGGCTATCGGCAGGCCGTCCGGTTATAGGCTTTTCGTCTTTAAGAACTTTTTTAAGCAATTCGGGATCTATTTCTCCTGGCGGCTTGCCATAAAGTCCGCGCAGATAATTCTTTATTTCTGTGGATACCATTTTATAACGTTCGCCGATCAAAACATTCACCACCGCCTGAGTACCCACTATCTGGCTGCTCGGTGTCACGAGGGGAGGATAACCCAGATCGGCTCTAACCCGCGGTACTTCAGCCAGAACATCCTTCAAAAGGTGGGTTGCATTCTGTTCGGCCAACTGAGAAGCAAGGTTTGAAATCATACCGCCGGGAATCTGGTAGCTTAATACATTGGTATCAACAGTCATCACGGTGCGGGGTATTTCATAACCGCAGCTTATTTCATTAAAATGATCGCTGATCATCGAAAGAAGCTTCAGGTCAAGCCCGGTGTCATAGGGTGTACCCTGAAAAGCTGCAACCATACTATCAGTTGCCGGTTGACTGGCTCCCATCGATAAAGCGGCACTGGCTGTATCTATGGCATCTACACCGGCTTCAGCGGCTTTCAGGTATGCCATGGAGGCCATTCCGCTGGTGTAGTGACAATGCAGTTGTACGGGCAGGTCGACCTCACTTTTCAATCGCCCGACCAGTTCATAGGCATCATATGGAGTAATTAACCCGGCCATATCCTTAATACAGATTGAATCTGCACCACTGTTTTTTAAGTCCTGGGCCACATGCACAAAATAATCTATATTGTGCAGGGGGCTGATTGTATAGCTGAGCGTACCCTGGGCGTGCGCACCCTCTCGTTTGGTAAAATCAATGGCCTTATTCATATTCCGGAGATCATTTAAAGCATCAAAGATCCGGATGATATCGATGCCATTGACTACAGCTTTTTTGATAAACTCGCTGAGGACATCATCGGGATAGTGCCGGTAACCAACAATGTTCTGACCGCGCAGGAGCATCTGAAGTTTAGTATTTTTTAGCCCTTCACGCAGGCGACGCAGTCTCTCCCAGGGATCTTCATCAAGAAAACGCATACAGGTATCAAAGGTTGCTCCGCCCCAGACTTCAAGCGAATGATAGCCTACCTGATCCATTAACTCGAGCACAGGAAGCATTTCTTCCAGGCGCATTCTGGTTGCCATTAACGATTGATGGGCATCGCGAAGTGAAGTGTCAGTAATTGCAATTTTTCTCGGTGTAACTATAGCGTCGACATCCTTTCGGAAATATTAAGCGACTATTCCAGTCCGATAAGGTTTACAGCCCGATCATTTTCGTCCAGGCGTATCAGGGTGACGCCACGGGCGTATCGACCCATAAGTGATACCTGATCAATTCTCTGCCTGTTTACAACTCCCCGGGCAGTAACAATCATGAATTCTTCCTCTGTTCCGCACAAAACGATAAATATGGAAAGCGGGCCGCTCTGAGGGGTGGTTTTCATGCCGATCATACCTTTTCCACCGCGCCGATGAATGGCAAATTCACTTACAGCAACCCTTTTACCGAAGCCACCGCTAGAGGCAAGAAGCAACTGCGCCTCAGCAGTGACAAGGTCGGCTCCTACCACTCGATCTTTGGCGCCCAGGGATACAGCTTTAACCCCTCGCGCTGCACGACCCATCGGCCTTACCTGAGCCTCGGGAAACCGGACAAAAAGACCGGCGCTGGTACCTACAATAACTTCTTTTTCGCCATCAGTCAGTTTAACAGCCATTAATTCGTCATCATCAGAAAGGTTCAGCGCAATAAGACCCGTCTTTCGGGTATTGCGGTATTCCTGCAGTGATGTTTTCTTGATCATTCCCCTGGCAGTAACCATGAGCAGGAAGAAATCATCACTAAATTCGGTGATCGGCATGGTTGCCGTAATATACTCTTTTTCCTCTAGCGGCAGGATGTTAACCAGGGCAGTTCCCCGTGATTGTCGGCCCGACTCAGGGACTTCATAGATCTGCAGGAGATAAACCTTACCCCTGTTGCTGAAACAGAGAAGTTTATCATGAGTAGATGCCACATGACACTGCTCAACCCGGTCATTTTCCCTGGTCTGGATACCAACAACCCCGCGACCGCCGCGGTGTTGGCTGCGGTATGTTGTTAAAGGCAGCCTCTTGATGTAACCACGATCGGTTAAAGTTACAACCACATCTTCCTGTAAGATTAGGTCGGTTATAACGACATCGCCCTCATCGGCAACGATATCGGTGCGACGATCGTCGCCATGTTTATTCTGTATAACTGTAAGCTCGTCACTGATAATATTCAGAACAAGCGATTCATCTTCTAGGATCCGGCGTAGATAAGCTATTTTTTCCAGGAGCTGATCTTTTTCCTCTACAAGTTTGGATATTTCAAGCTGTGTCAGGCGCTGCAGACGCATATCGAGAATGGCCTGGGCCTGTTTTTCAGATAAGTCGAGCAGATTCATAAGTCCTTCACGGGCGGTCTGAACATCTTTGGAAGCGCGGATCAGGGCAATAACTTCATCAAGCATATCAAGAGCGGTGAGTAGGCCTTCAACTATATGAAGCCTTTCTTCAGCCCTATTTAAATCGAACAGAGAACGACGCCTGATGATTTCTATCTGATGCTCGATATAGTAAGCTAAAATCTGCTTCAGGGTCAGGACTCTGGGCTGTCCATCTACCAAGGCCAGCATAATGATACCGTATGTCTGCTGAAGCGGAGTATATTTATAGAGCTGGTTAATAATAACTTCCGGTTGAAAATCACGTTTTACTTCCATAACAACACGAACTCCGGAGCGATCTGATTCGTCACGAAGATCGGTAATACCCTCAATTTTACGCTCTTTGACCAGATCGGCGATTTTTTCGACCAACTTCGCTTTGTTCTGCTGATAGGGAACTTCGGTAATCACTATCTGATCGCGGGCTTTTTCCTTTTTCTCGATCAGGACCTTGCCCCTGACTTTAATTATGCCGCGCCCTGTTTTATAAGCGGAATAAATTCCTTCATGGCCAACTATGATACCGCCAGTCGGAAAATCAGGGCCTTTGATATACTGCATTAAATCAATAACAGATGCCTCAGGATGCTTTATCAAATGCTTTAAAGCATCAATCAGTTCTGTCAGGTTATGCGGCGGAATATTTGTAGCCATTCCGACCGCAATTCCAGAGGAACCATTAGCCAGCAGGTTTGGGAAACGGGATGGGAGTACAACCGGCTCTTCAAGGCTTTCATCAAAGTTGGGCCTGTAATTAACCGTGTCTTTCTGCAGATCAGTTAGAAGTTCACTGGCTATCGAAGATAGTCGAGCCTCTGTATAACGCATTGCCGCTGCGGAGTCGCCATCCTGTGATCCAAAGTTTCCATGACCGTCAACCAGGGGATACCTGGTAGAAAAATCCTGGGCCATGCGAACAAGAGTATCATAAAGGGCAACATCGCCGTGAGGGTGGTATTTACCTAAAACTTCACCGACGATACGCGCAGATTTACGATGTGGCTTATCATGGGTTGATCCCATTTCAGACATGGCATAGAGGATCCGCCTGTGAACCGGTTTTAACCCATCACGCACATCGGGCAGAGCCCTGCTGACAATTACGCTCATAGCATAATCAAGAAAAGAAACTTTTACCTCATCATAAATATTGACAGGAACAATGCTTTCTCTATCAGTCATCTCTTCTCCTTTGCAGGGTGGGCTAAAGCCGGGTTTATGGCAAACCGGCTACAATAAGACCGGTTTCGGGTTTTATTAAAAAATCCCGACAGACATGTCTGCCGGTGTAAAAATATTTAACGCTTAAATATTATCATAAAAAAAGAACGGGGGGAAGAGCACAGTTAAAGGCTAGCTCTTCTTTTTGCCTTTACCTGAACGCTTAGGAACCATTTTCTTCATCATCTGATCCAATTCTTTTTTGGCATCTGCTTTAACCTGCCAGGCTTCCATCCTTTTTCTTTTGCCCCTGTCAATAGTGATAGTCAGAACATCTTTAGACCACCTGAAGGATTCGACTTCAGACCATTTCCAGAATCCGCGGGGAGTTGAAATTCCTTTTTCCCTGATTGCAGGTTTTTCTACTTCACGTGCAATAACCGCAACCATCAGGGCTCCGTAGAAATAAACATATGTATATGGGCCAAGGAGAAGCACGTCTTCAACAGCAGATATATTTTGCAGATCAAATCGCATCAGAAAATATGATGCTGCAGCAAGAATAACTATTAGCATCAAAGAATCATTATTATAGCGGCTCAGAAGAACGCGATCAACCTTCAGTAAAATAGGGCCAAGTTTGTAATAGCGATAGTAAACATAACCGATAACAATGAACAGCAACAGTAAATAGGGAAAAAGAAGCCTCAGGTACATCAAAATTCCTCCCATTTATTAAAACTTTCAATCTCCTATATTTAAACATGAAAACAGGTCGGGGTAAATAACCTGCCTTACAGAATGATCATGGACTCGTCGTTTATAAAATGTAAAAGTTAACAATTATTAATATTTTCAAGAATTGTATAGCAGGATCATTCGATCTGAAAATTGAATATACAACATTATTCAATTTTTTATAAATAATATAAACGAATGGGGGTGAATACTCGTTTCTCGAAATTTAAGCTTTACATTTTATACTAAAATGGAGGGTCAAAAATGAAAGAAAGAAACATTATATTTTATCTGATGGTGTTTGCTTTAGTCGCGTTGTTTTTTATTGGCGGCTGTGGGACTGATACAGCGCCAACAACCGAACCGGATACTGATGAGAACGGAACTGAAGAACCAGAAGCTCCGGCTGTCTCGCGTATTAACATGGGTTCCGGCTGGGTTACCGGTGCTTATTATCCCCTGGCAGGCGGAATGTCCCGTGTTATTCATACCAGTGTTGATACAATTTCCCTTACTGTCGAGTCATCCGGAGCTTCTGCAGTAAATTCCAGGATGATCGGCAGTGGCGATCTCGACATGGCCATAGTTCAGAATGATGTAGCCTTTTATGCCTATAATGGCGAAGGCGCATTTGATACCCCGATCACAAACATTCGCGGAATGTTTATCCTCTACCCCGAACCGGTACAGTTAGTTGCAGCGGCTGGCTCAGGTATTGATTCGCCTGCGGATCTTGCCGGCAAACGAGTTGCACTGGGCCCACTGGGCAGTGGCGCCGAAGTTAATGCCCTGCAGGTACTTGAGGCAGCTGGTCTCACAGAAGACGATCTGGCTTTGGCAGAACGCCTTGAAGCACAGGAAGCTGCCGATTATATCAGGGATGGAAGGCTCGATGCGGCATTTTACACTGTGGCAGTTGGCGCCTCGGTTATTGCAGACCTTGCCGTTATGGATGATATCTACCTTGTAAACATAGACGGTGACATTGCAGACGCGCTTATTGCTGAGTATCCATTCTACGCTAACCTTACTATTGCCGGTGATGTTTACTCGGGAGTTCCGGAGGCACAGACTGTCTCAATCCTTTCGATGGTTATCTGTCGCGAGGATCTTTCAGAAGATATAGTTTATGAATTTACGAAAGCGATTTTTGAAAACCTCGACGTAATTCATAATGCTCACTCAGCCGGACAATTTGTCACTCTTGAGTCGGCCCTGGACTGGATGGGCATTCCGATTCACCCAGGTGCGGAAAAATATTTCACTGAAGCAGGAGTAATGTAAAATTAGCAGAGCAGTATAAAGGTACAGGGCGTTTACTGCGCCCTGTACCATTTTTCTATTAACGGCCGGGGGTGAGTTCCATTGAGCCTGGAAGAAGCGATTCAAAAAAAAGATGAAATCGATCTAAGTGACATTGTAGACGAAGGAAGAGTGAGAAACCCCGGGGGAACAATGGCAGTGATTATCTTCATTGTCGGAGTCCTCTGGTCGCTATTTCATTTCTACACCGCCGGCAGTGGTCTGCTTACTGCCACCCTGCAGAGATCAGCCCATCTGTCTGTCGGCCTCGCGCTCTGTTTCATGTATTATCCGTTAAACAAGAAAGATGACGATGCTTATAAGCGTTTACCGTTTTATGATATTATACTGGCTCTTGCCGGGTTTGCTTCTATATTTTATGTTTTTTACTTTTACCGCGATCTGGCTATGCGGGTAGGTGCGCCAACTACGACCGACCTGATTATGGGAGGCCTGGCTGTAGTGCTGATCATACTGGCAGCACATCGTGCTTTCGGGTTTGTGCTGCCAATTGTAACCATGGTTTTTCTATCTTATCCATTCATAGGCCCTTATTTGCCTGGCATTATCGGACATGGCGGATACCGCATAGTCAGGGTAATCAACGATCTTTATATCACCAATACTGGCATTTTCGGAATACCAATCGGGGTAACCTCAACTTTTGTATTCGCCTTTGTCCTTTTTGGCTCATTTTTCCAGACTTCAGGCGCAGGCCTTTATATTGTCAGACTTGCTTTCGCAACTCTTGGTCGCTTCAAGGGTGGTCCGGCTAAGGCTGCAGTTATGGCCAGCGGTTTTATGGGCAGTATAATTGGAAGCTCAGTGGCAAATACAGTTGTAACCGGTTCAATTACGATTCCCGTCATGAAAAATACCGGTTTCACCCCCGAAGTGGCTGGGGGTGTTGAAACCGCAGCTTCTACAGACGGACAGTTTCTCCCCCCGATTATGGGAGCTGCAGCATTTGTAATGTCTGAATTTACGGGCATACCATACTGGCAAATTGCAATCGCCGCAGCCTTGCCAGCTGTCATCAGTTATTTTGCCCTTTTGGTTATCGTTCATCTTCAGGCAGCAAAAACAGGTATGGTCGGTATGGATAAAAAAGATATTCCACCTTTTCTTTCAACCTTTGTCCGCGGCATTTTTTACTGGATACCTATCTGCGTGCTTATTTACTACCTGATAATTGCCCGGATGACGCCTATTGCCGCCGGTTATTTTGCTATTCTGTCGGTTCTGGCAATTATGGTTATAATGCGGGTTATCAAATTAATCTCCGACTTAAAAGCAGAAGCTGTCACACCTGCAGATGGTATAATTACACATATCAAGGGGTTATGGTCTGATTTTCTTGAGGGACTGGAAAGTGCAGCTAAAAGTATGTCAGGAATTGCCGTTGCCTGTGCCTGTGCCGGTATTATTGTCGGCATAGTAACGATGACTGGGTTAGGGCAGAGTATGATTTTACTTTTATCCGCCCTTGCTGGGGATAATCTGCTCATTCTGCTGTTAATTTCTGCCGGCATTTCTATCATACTCGGGCTCGGCCTGCCAACAACAGCGAAATACGTGGTAATGGCGTCATTGGTGGCTCCGGCTATTTTGGTCATAGCCCCGGATATATCTGTTATAGCTGTGCATCTCTTTATTCTTTACTACGCAATTCTCGCCGATGATACGCCACCGGTGGGTGTTGCCGCCTATGCAGCGGCGGCTATAGCGCGTTCAGATCCCATTAAAACAGGTTTGTTGGGTTTTAAATTCGACCTTGGCGCCTTTTTATTGCCCTTCATGTTTATCTACAACCCTGAATTTTTACTAATCGACACTACATGGTATAAGGCTTTGCTAGTCGCAGCGACTTCACTCTTCGGAATATATTGCTTTTCGGCTGTAATTCAGCGCTGGCTTTTTACCAGAATGAAAATCTGGGAACAGGTAGTCCTGCTTGGGGTAGCCCTTTCGATGATCTGGCCAACCTGGTATACCGATATTATCGGTGCAGTAGTTTTTTTGGTTATATATTTTCACCAAAAAGCTGTCAAAGCCCGGGAAGATAAAGCTCTTGTTGCCGGAGCCTGACATGGAAGGTAGTATTTTAAGTGAAATTATTTTTGAATAGAAAAATGGCTTTACTTGTAATAATTTCTTTTACAATTATGGTTATGGTTGCGGGGATCTTTTATTATAGCTATTTGTTAATGGAACGCCAAACCTGGCACCTGGTTGTTGAAGATCCCCGTGACAATGTTGAATATTACTTTATAAAAATTAAGCCAGGCGATCATTTCACCCTTACCTGCAGAAACTCCGTCAGTAAATCACTTGTAACAGGCACATTTGCGATCACCACTAAAGGGCAGTTTGAACCTTTAACTACTGCATTTACTTCATACGGACCCGGATTGCCCCTGGATTTTCTGGAAGAGTATGAGATTGAAGGTAATGTGATAACTGTTATTCATAGCGAAGAACCACGCGACAGTATTCGCCTCTGGGTCACACCTTCTACAGAAGAAACTTTTTATCTGAATAACATGGCTTACCCCCTTGGAGAACTCACTGATACATACCTACTCGTATATATATATGTCTCAAAATAGTACGACAGTATACCACTCGTTTAGATTATCAGATCAATTTCTACCCTGATCTGATTATTTAAGATTTTCTTCTAAACTCAGGGATTGCCTTCGGTCTTAAGAAACTAAATGGCAATGATAAAAGAGATTCTTAAATATTTATAAGCAGCATTTTCTAACCCGGAACTATTTTATATTTTGACTGTCATAAATAGTACAGATATATTCAAAATGGAGGGATATAAAATGACGAAGAAGATATTACTTTTCGCAGCAATGATTTTAGCCGCATTTATGGCCGTAAGCGGTTGTGCAGACGGGGTTCCTGAAGATAATGAAGATATGGCCGGCCCTATCAGCGGTCTTATTTATACCATCGAAGATAGCCGTATATTGGTTATCGGAGGGATCGATGACGTTAATATCCCACAGGAAAAATGGTTCGAATCAGGAAACCGGGCTGTATACTTCAGCATAACTGATGAAACCGTCATAGAAGTAAATGGGGAAACGGTTTCTGCAGAAAGGCTGGCCAGGGGTCAGGCGGTAGATGTTTTTCATGAGGGGTTTTTGGCTGAATCATACCCCGAACAGGGTGGGGCATTAAAAATAGTGATCGTAAATGCTGATGCTGCAGGCGAATACAACACTGATTCGGGAAAATATATTGGCATTACAGTGAATGGCGAAGGAGAACTGCTGGAAATTAAAATCAGTGGAGTACCTGATGAAATACCATCAAAGCTATTTAAAATAACCGATGAAGTGAGAGAAGTATTTGCTGGCCTTGAATTAGAACCCGAAGAAGATATTATATTCCGCTACCTGCCGGACAGCGAATCTGACGGCTTGATTTTTGACCTTTCGCGGATTGTTAATTAATTAAGATCTATTGATTACGCCCCTGTCAAAATAAACATCTGACAGGGGCATTATTTTTTAAAGAATTAAATATCCAGGTTTTGGACGAGACGGGCGTTATCTTCGATGAATTTACGGCGAGGCTCTACTTTATCTCCCATAAGCACTCCAAAAATATTATCAGCCTGAATGGCGTCGACAAGTTCCACCCTTTTAATGATTCTGCTCTCGGGGTTCATTGTAGTTTCCCACAGCTGGTCGGGGTTCATTTCTCCGAGACCTTTATAACGCTGAATCTGTACTCCGCCTTCCCGGGTCCATTCTGTTAAAAGAGGATCCAGCTCTTCCTCACGGAAAAGGTATTGTTCCCTTTTACCTTTTTTAACTTTATAAAGCGGTGGTTGAGCTATATATATAAAACCGCATTCCAGTAATTCGTGCATAAATCTGTAGAAAAATGTGAGCAATAAGACCCTGATATGAGAACCATCTACATCAGCGTCAGTCATGATGATAATTTTCTGATATCGGGCCCTGGCTATATCAAACTCGCTCTCGATTCCTGTGCCAAGAGCGGTGATCAGGGTTCTAATTTCCTCATTGGCCAGAATTTTATCCAGGCGGGCTTTCTCTACATTGAGGATTTTACCGCGTAGAGGTAATATGGCCTGGAATCTTCGATCCCGCCCCTGCTTGGCCGAACCTCCCGCTGAGTCACCCTCAACAATAAATAGTTCGCTTTCAGCCGGATCTTTTGAAGTACAGTCAGCGAGCTTACCGGGAAGGTTACTGATTTCAAGAGCATTTTTACGCCTTGTCAGTTCTCTTGCTTTACGGGCAGCTTCCCTGGCCCTTGAGGCCCTGATCGCTTTCTCGATTATCCTGCGGGTTATGGCGGGGTTTTGCTCAAGAAAAGCTTCAATACTTTCATAGCAAACACTGTCAACAATACTGCGGATGTCGCTGTTTCCCAGCTTGGTCTTAGTTTGACCTTCAAACTGGGGATCCATCAGCTTTACACTGATTACAGCAGTTAAGCCTTCACGGATATCCTCACCAGAGAGGTTATTCTGGTTATCTTTAAGCACTCCGAGTCTTCTTGCAAAATCATTGATCAAGCGAGTGAGCATAACCTTAAAGCCATATTCATGCGTTCCACCTTCAATGGTGTGAATATTATTGGCGTATGAATAAATAACTTCAGCATAGCCGGCGTGGTACTGCATGGCTACTTCTACTTCTACACCACTTACAGCTTTGTGAACGTATATCGGTTTTTTGGGGACAGTTTCTTTACCCTGGTTAAGGTAAGCAACATACTGAAGAATACCGCCGTCATATTTAAATTTTTCTTCGCGACCGCTGCGCATATCTTTGAAAACTATTTTGGCGCCCTTATTTAGAAAAGCAAGTTCACGCAGACGCTGAATTATAATTTCGTTTTCGAATTTTGTTACTTCAAAGATTTCAGAATCAGGAAGGAATGTTATCTTGGTTCCCGTTTTATTTACACTGCCCGAGGCTTTAATTTTTGTTACTTTTTTACCTCTTTGATAGCGCTGGTTGTAAATTTTGCCATCACGGTATACTTCTACTTCAAGCCATTCAGAAAGGGCATTTACAACTGAAACGCCAACTCCGTGCAATCCTCCGGCAACTTTATAACTGTCATTGTTGAACTTTCCCCCGGCATGCAGAGTTGTTAAGACAACTTCAACCGCGGGTCGTTTCTCCTGGGGATGATTTTCAACAGGAATACCCCGGCCATCATCAATAACTGTAACGCTGTTATCCTCATTTATTGTAATTTTAATCTGTTTGCAGTAGCCGGCAAGAACCTCATCTATACTGTTATCTACAACTTCAAAAACAAGGTGATGGAGCCCCCTGCTCGAAGTTGAACCGATATACATACTTGGCCTTTTTCTGACTGCTTCAAGACCTTCAAGCACCTGAATATGTTCAGCGTTGTAATCATTATTTCTATCTTTTTTGGACATACTTCACCTCTGAAAATGCAAAATTGTAATTATATCATTATACCATATTTATGCAGAAATATTGTTGAAGCGCTTTAGCTAGCGGTTGTTTTTCTGCCGTCTGGACAGCGTAATTGGAGATATTGGCGAAATAAATATATCTCTATCCGTTACTATAAAAGATTTTGGTAAATCGCTGCCAATTTTACTTTTAACCATATTAACTTTAACTGTCTCAAAAAATATACTGTTAATGTTTTCATCAACAGCAGAAAGGCTGTAATCAAAAATACCAATTAGTTCATGGGTAAAAACAATCTGTGAACCTCCAATATGAAGAAACATTGCACCCCTCCGGCATTAACAATAATCTTATCATTCGGGCATATATGAAGAGTAATCATAATTTATCATTAAAAATACTATTCGGCCAGATCGCCTATCTGAAAGAATATATCCCTGACTATTTTTGAACCTGCATGCTGATTAAGTTTTCCGATAAGTTGAGGTTTCATCATGGTCAGATGATATGCCCAAACTGAATCTTTTACAGACACTCTTAGAACTCCGTTAGCAATAGATTCTGCCTGTGTCACTTCAGACAGGGCCGATCCAACTATTTCATTCCAGCTTTGAACCAATTGATATTGCTGATAACCATTCCACAAATTGCAGCTCCGCAGGAAATTTTCAAGTACTGAACTGATCTGTTTCATCAAATGCGCTCCCCTGCTTAACTGTTATAATTTTATAATCACTGTTATTTTTTTCGATAAGACCATTTAAATCAGTTGCTGTCGAAATAAAACACTGCCCTGCTATTTCTCTGATGAATTTAAGCAGGTACCCTTTTCTGCTGTTGTCAAACTCAGAAAATACATCATCAAGCAAAATGATCGGGCTGTCATTATTTCTCATTCTGAATAGGCTCACTTCTGCCATTTTCAGGGCAAGTGCTGCAGTTCTCTTCTGCCCCTGGGATGAATAACGTCTGGAATCAGAACCATTGATCATCACTTTTAAATCATCCAGATGTGGCCCTATTATCGTGGTCCCTCTTTTTAACTCAGCATCTCTTTTTTCTGATAGAGTCCTTAAAAAATTATTCCTAGTAGTTTCAGGATTCTCGCAGAAATCTATTGTACTGCTGTAACTCAACGTAAGCTCTTCAAACGAGCCTGTCATTGTTTCAAAAAAAATAGACGCTTCTTTTTCGATTGCTTCGATCAGAACAAGGCGGGAACTGATTATACTGCTTCCTAAATCAGCCAGTGCCTGATCCCATGGTTCAAGGTAATCCCTGATTTTAGGATGATAGCGCTTCTCTTTTAGGAGGAAATTTCGCTGCATTAAAATCCGCTGATAGTTTTTTAGATCTTCGAAATACAAAGGGTTTAATCTTGACCCTTCAAGATTTAAAAAACGCCTGCGGACTGCCGGGCCATCTCTGATGATCTGTAAATCGTCAGGACTGAAAACCACTACAGGGAAACTTTGCAAGTGATCAAATCGATCTGCCTGGTTGCTGTTTACAGAAATCTTCAGTTGATCATTTTGTCTGTAACTTGCCTGGACCACGTGTTTTAAATCGTCTTTTATAAAAGAACCCTTAAGATAAAAATAGCGATCTTCAAAATTTGCCAGTTCCTGGTCGCGATTAGTGCGAAAAGATCTTGTTACTGATAGATAATATATTGACTCAAGCAGATTGGTTTTACCCTGGGCATTTTCACCGATAACAAGATTCAGGCGGGGGTGAAATTGCAACTGCTCGTTATGATAATTGCGAAATCCCTTTAACTGAAGGCTTTCCAGGTAATACAATAATGTAAACCCCCAAAATTACTAATTAACCTTTTTTATAGGCAGTACTAAATACAAGTATGAGGAATTATCTAAAAGCCTGAAAATAAGCGGACCTCCTTCACCATGAAAATCAATAATTATTTTTTCTTCATCCCTTATCTTTAAGATATCAAGAATGAAACGGGAGTTGACAAAAAGCTCAAGGCCTTCTCCCTCTTGTTCCACCGGTAAATATTCTTCCATACTGCCTTCCTGACTATTTACACGAACTTCAAAACGGTTATCTTTCACGGCTATATTAACCGCCTGGTTTTTACCTTCTGCCAGCAATGCAGCCCTGGCAATTGTTTCTTCCAACAATTTACGTTCGATGATAACCCTCGTTTTAAATTCAAATGGAATAACACCACTTACATCAGGATATTTTTCCTCAAGCAACCTTGAAGCAAAAAAAGTATTGTCAAAATTAACAGTTAACAGGCTGTTTTGATATCCGACTGTGACCCCGGTATGTCCTTCACCTGCAATACGTAAAAATTCACGAAGAGCTTTTGCGGGAACCAAACATTTCGTCTCTTCAAATGACCATGATTGATCATAGATTTCATTAATCACAAGACGATATGTATCGGAGGCAGTAAGCGACAGGGTCTGCCCTTTGAAAGTAAATAAAATTCCATTAAAAGCAGGTCTGGTTTCTTCAGTGGAAGCTGCAAAAACCACTTCTTTCAATATTTTTTTGAATCTAATTAAATCCAAATTAAAGCTTTCTGTAAGTTCTTCTTCCGGGGAAACAGACGTTGTAGGAAAATCTTCAGCCGAGGCTCCGTAGAGATGAAAACGTGCGGAACCTCCGGAAATATCAAGCCTGTAATTATCCCAGTTTATGTCAATCAATACTGAAGGAGTGGGAAAATATCTGACAATGTCAACAATTTTTGGAGGCAGCAAAATTCTTCCGGAGTCGCTCCCCTGATGATCCATACTGACATTAATAAATATTTCATGATTTGTTGCTGAAAAGGTTAATCTATTGCTGTCGATATTTAAAAGAATGTTATTTATGACTGGAACTGTTGTTCTGACAGGAAGAGCTTTTTCCACTGTTTCAAGACATGCTGACAGTTGACCGGTAACAGTTGATAATTGCATTATTAACTCCCCTTTACAATGTTTTTAACAGGTATTTAATAATTACTTTATTGATCTATATAAATAGTAGTGGTAGTAAGTCCTGTGTATACTGTGCAAAAATAATTATTTTAGTAAAAAGCACCATACAAGAAGAAATTAATTATAATTTTATCAATTTAAAGTGTTAATAAACTCTTAAAAACTTGTTTAATAAAAGTGTGATTTTTATAATTTAAAAAAAGAGATAATATATGCACAGGTTATTAACATGATAATTAGGAGTTATTAAGGATATTATTTTTAATGAGTTCTATCCTGTTTTTAAAATCTTGGTTCCTGGTTATTAAGCTGTCAATTTTCTTAAAAGCATGAAGCACAGTAGTATGATCTCGACCGCCAAATTCTTCACCAATTTTTGGTAAGGATAGGTCGGTAAGCATACGGCACAGATACATAGCAGTCTGCCTTGTTAGGGCAATTTCCTGTGTTCTTTTTTTTGAAATTACATCTTCTTGATTTAGACTAAAATTCTCTGCTGTTTTTTGAATAATTACTGAAACTGTTATATTTTTCTGGCGGGTAACAATAATATCCTGTAAAGCTGCTTCAGTAAGTTCCTGAGTGACAGGAGTTTCGGAGAGAGATGCATATGCAACAATTCGAATCAATGCTCCTTCGAGTTCACGGATATTAGTAATTACTTTTTCAGCAATATACTGGATAACCTGATCGGGTATATCTATTCCGTCTGAAAGTGCTTTCTTTTTTAGAATTGCAGTCCGGGTTTCAAGATCGGGAGGCTGAAGGTCAGTAATTAATCCCCATTCGAAACGCGAACGAAGACGATCTTCTAGTGTGGGAATTTCTTTAGGAGGGCGATCACTGGAAATAATTATCTGCCTGTTATTGTCGTGAAGAGCATTAAATGTGTGGAAAAATTCCTCCTGGGTCTGTTCCTTTCCAGCTAAAAATTGAATATCATCAATTAAAAGTATATCCATATTTCGATATTTATTTCTGAATTCAAGAGTTTTATTATCGCGAATAGCGTTAATAAATTCATTGGTAAATTTTTCGGAAGAGAAATAAAAAACTCTTGAAAAACCATGGTTTATAAGGGAATATTGACCAATTGCATGAAGTAAATGCGTTTTGCCAAGACCAACTCCGCCATATATAAAGAGAGGATTGTAGGCTCTGGCAGGACTTTCAGCTACAGCCAAAGATGCGGCGTGTGACAGACGATTACATGCTCCGACAACAAAGGTATCAAAAGTATAGCGGGGGTTAAAGCTGGATATAAGTTTATTTTTTTTAATGTTGTCATCAATTCGTTTCTGATTATTCTTGTTTTCATTCTCTGAAAGAAAAAAATTATTATTTAGGGCATCTTCATCAAGCTGTTGTATCAAATCACCTGAATCCTGAAATTCAGATGCAATGATAAAGTTTACGCGGTGATCAGATGCTGTAATTTCTTTGAGGGCTTTCATAATTTTATCTCTGTACCTGGTTTCAAACCACTCTTTGGTAAAATCATTCGGCACTTCAATTACCAGACAATCATTTTCAAGGGATACAGGTTTAGTTAAATTAAACCAGGTTTCAAAGCTTGGTTTTTTTAAGTCTTTACTCAATTCTGATAATGTAAGTTGCCAAATTTCGTTCAAATGGCTGTTCATAAATAATACCTCCATAAAGAATCATGAGAGTAAAGACAGGAATAGTTATTAACATTAAAAAGAGTTATTAACAAAAAGTGTGGATAACTCTTTGTTTGAGGAGCTAAAAGCGACTGTCTGTAAAAATATATTAACAGATTCAGTGGGTAACTGCAAAGATAAGTTTGAGTAAGCAACAAAGAATTTCATTATGAATGAACTGTTTTCTTGACATGATTCCTTTTATTACTGTATAATTTTTTTAAACTATGTACTTTAAGTGAAGGGGTAAAAATGAAAAGAACATATCAACCTAAAAAAAGAAAAAGAAAAAGAGTCCATGGATTCTTAAAAAGAATGAGTACACAGGCAGGCAGACAGGTTATTAGAAGAAGAAGGCTGAAGCTGAGAAAACGTATCAGCGCTTAACATTAATATGATGTTGAGCAGGCTTAAAAAAGGCTGGGAATTTAAAAAGGTTTACCGAAAGGGCAGGACGGTTGTTTCTAGAAATATCGTCCTTTATTACTGCCCTAACGGATTAAATATAAACCGTATTGGGTTCTCAATAAAAAAAAGTGTAGGGAAAAGTGTTATTCGCAATCGAATCCGGCGTATCTACAGAGAAGCATTCTTTCATTTGGAAGGACAGTTGCTGCAGGGTTTTGATTTTATAATTATTGTTAGGAAACCATCAGTGGGTGTTTCTTTTCATGAAGCCGGCAAGGAGCTGTTCAATCTTTGCAAGAAGGCTCAACTGCTTTCAAAGGGATAGGAAAAACAACAGAATATTATGCCACCAGGATCTGTTTAATAATAATCAGATTCTACAGGATATTTATTTCTCCCCTCAAACCCCGGGTATGTCGTTTTTATCCATCCTGCTCAGAGTATACTTATGAGGCTGTTCAGAAATATGGCATATGTAAAGGAATATATATGGGCATGAAGAGGATTTTAAAATGCCACCCCTTTAATCCGGGTGGCTTTAATCCTGTAGAATAACCTGTTGGTAGGAGGAATATAAATGATAGATGCAATAGCCCAATTTTTTGGGGTCCTTATCAGCTTCATTTACGACTATGTTCCAAACTTGGGATTAGCGATCATAATTATGACAGTCCTGGTTAAAATTGTTACATTCCCGTTAAATAACAAGCAGATCCAGTCAGCAAAAAGAATGCAGCAGTTGCAGCCGGAAATGAAGAAAATTCAGCAAAAATATAAGGATGACAAGGAGAAGCAGAACCAGGCTGTATCAGAATTCATGAAAGAAAATAACATGAATCCTTTGGCAGGATGCCTTCCGCTGCTGGTACAGTTTCCGATATTGATCGGGATCTTCAGGCTGCTAAGAGAAGCAAATGAATTCCTGGATATGAGCGTGATTAATCCATACCTGTTTCCCTCAGCGCAATTTATCGATTTACTGGCTGTGCCAAATATAGGTTTTGATAATTTCCTGAGTCAAATAAGTATATATTACATATTCCCCTTAATTGCAGGCGCAACCACATATATTTATTCAAAGATGTCAATGTCGACCGACAGCAGTCAAAAAATGATGTTATACATGATGCCAATTATGATTACTGTATTCAGTTTTAGTTTTCCGGTTGGCTTGGTCATATATTGGATCATGAATAATGTATTTTCCATTGGTCAGCATAAATTTATTGTTAAAATGGATCAAGTTAAGGAAGACGGTAAGGCAGATGAAGTTTCAAAATCGAATGGCAGGGAAAATAGTAAACCCGAGAGCAAAAAGGCTTTAGAAAAGACTGAAAGCAATAAAAAACCTGAACCCAAGGGAGCTAAATCAAAAGCAAAAAAGGGGAAGGGTAAAAAATGAGTGATTATGAAGCAACCGGACGGACAACCGATGAAGCCGTTGAAAAGGCTCTGAGTTCACTTGGAATAAGAAAAGAAAATGCTAAAATAGAAATTATGGATGAGCCTTCACAGGGCTTATTAGGCATTCTTGGCAATAAAAACGCAAGAGTTCTTGTGACACCAATACTTGAACCGGAAGAATACCTTGATAAATATTTGAAAGAAATGCTGCTTAACATGGGGATTGAAGGCAGCGTCAATGTAGTAAGTGATGACGAAAAGCTTGAGGCCATGATATTGGGCGATGATGTTGGTGTATTAATTGGAAGAAGAGGTAAAACTCTAAGCGATATGCAGTATTTAATAAATGTTGTGATGAGAAGACAGTTCAGCAACTTGAATAAAATGACTGTGATAGATATTGAAAACTACAGGGCTAGACGGGAAAAAACTTTAACACAACTGGCCAGAAATGTGGCAAGAAAGGTTAGTCATGAAGGTTATGAGCAGGCGCTTGAACCTATGACACCACAGGAGAGAAGAATAATACATATTGCACTTCAGGATTACCCGGGGGTAACAACTTACAGCGCCGGGCAGGAACCCTACCGGAAAGTTATAATCGCACCAAATTAGAAATTCTGTACGGCGCCGCCCCGGTATGGGGCGGTTTTTTATTGTTCATTTACTAACAGGAAGGAGTTGAGACATGTGTATGATAACAGTACTATCGCTGCAATAAGTACCCCTCTTGGCGAAGGGGGTATTGGTATTGTAAAGATTAGTGGTAACGAATCATTTAACATAACAAAGAAAATATTCCATTGCAGGGAAAGTAAAAAAAGCGGCTACCCGGCACCAAGATATTTATATCATGGCTATATCAAGGATGAAGAAAATAGAATTGTAGATGAAGTACTGACATCATTTATGCCGGCTCCAAAAACCTATACTCGTGAAGATATAGTTGAAATTAATTGTCACAGCGGTATATTCGCCTTAAGAACAATTCTAAAAATAGTGATTAATTCTGGGGCACGATTAGCCGAACCCGGCGAATTTACCAGAAGAGCATTCTTAAACGGCAGAATTGATTTAAGTCAGGCTGAAGCAGTTATTAACATTATTCGTGCAAGATCTGAGGAAGCGGTAAGAACTGCTGCAAGAGTATTAAGTGGAGGGCTTACAGAAAAAATAGAAAATATAAGAAGTGAGTTGATTAATCTTAGAGCCCCGATTGAAGCTATGCTCGATTATCCCGAAGAGTATGATTATGACAAACCTGACTTGCTGAAGTTAAATGAAAAATTATTGGTTATTCATAAAAATATAAATGATTTGTTAAAAGGGGTTGAAGTTAGCAGGGTTTATCAGAATGGAGTAAATATTGCTATAGTTGGACAGCCAAATGTAGGAAAGTCATCGCTTCTGAATGCACTGCTTAGACAACAAAAAGCAATTGTTCATGAAACTCCGGGAACCACAAGAGACCTGCTGGAGGGTTATATGAATCTGGGAGGATATCCGCTTCGTCTGGTTGATACCGCAGGTATTCAAGGCACGGAAGATCCTGTCGAAAAAGAGGGGATAGCTCGGTCAAGAAATGCTGCCAGGGAGGCGCGGCTTCTTTTAATGGTGTTGGATGGTTCAATTGGATGGTCTGCGTTCGATACTGGAATTGCAGACTTAAAAGAAGAATATCAAGGCCTGGTGGTTGTTATTAATAAAGCTGATCTTGAGCAAAAGATCACACCTGTAGAAGTTAATAATAAGATCCCCGATGCTTCTGTCGTTAAAACTGTTGCAACCCGGGGTGAAGGAATTGATGCTCTGGAGTTGGCAGTGGCGGAACAGCTTGATCGGGTATTGGGGTCGGCGCCGGAAAGCCCTGTTATTGTAACCCTGAGACAAGAAGAAATATTAACGGATGCATTACTGATTATAGATGATACCCTGGAGGCTCTTTATAAACAACCGCTGGAAATAATTAGCAGCGAGATGCAAAGACTATGGATGAAGTTGGGAGAAATAACAGGAGCTACCATGAATGGTGATTTGTTAGACAAAGTATTCAGTGAGTTTTGTCTCGGCAAGTAATTAACAACGTGGCTGTTGAAGGGATGATTAGACTGTCTGGAAAATCTGCACAGGGATTAGTAGATAAAATCATAGACTCTTTACAATTGGAATGCAGTTTGCAGATGAGAGAACAGCTTTCAGGGTATGCACAGTTGCTGCTGGAAGGGCTAAAAAAACAAAGATTGAGTGGTGAGCGAACGCTTGAAGGGATCGTTTTGAAACAAATATATGATTCTCTCTTTCCATTAACCATAATAGGCTCAACTAAGAATAGCAGGATACTTGATCTCGGAACTGGTGGTGGCCTTCCCGGAATACCATTAAAAATATTATTACCGGAATCAGATTTCTACCTGATGGATTCAAACAAAAGAAAGATGGACTTTTTAATCGAGGTAACAACTGCTTTGGGTCTAAAAAAAATCAGCTGCCTGCACGGAAGGGCTGAAAACTGGGGCCATGACATTAACCACAGAGAAAAGTATGATTATGTATTTTCTAAGGCTGTAGCGGAAATAGCAGTATTAGCAGAGTTAGCGCTTCCCTTCATAAAGATCGGAGGAACAGCATTATTTTACAAAGGCCCACGATGGAAAGTTGAAGCTGAGAAAGCTGTAAAGGCGATTGAATTTTGTGGCGGCACGCCTGACGAACCCTGGCATTACAAAATTTTAACAGGAGAAGAGAGAGTTATTTTCAGAATCAGAAAAATAGAAATAACTCCGGATCAATACCCGAGATCAGTTGGAAAACCTGCAAAACGACCTATTGGCAGTTGAGTCGGCTTTGGTGTTAATATCTTTATTTATAATCGGATGAAGGAAAGTTATTAAGATTGTCTAATAGTAGCATCAGAGTATATAAAGAAAAGGCGCAGGTAAAAATGACAGATAAAATGACAGATAAAATGACAGAAAATGTTCAACTAAACAAAAAAGAGCCAACCACAGACAGGGTATTTGCCATTGAAATTTGTGAAATTGAGCCAAACCCTTTCCAGCCAAGACAGGAGATTGCAGAAGAAAAAATTGAGGAGCTTGCAAATTCTATAAAGGCAAGCGGTTTAATTCAGCCTATAGTTGTCAGACGTATCGGAAACAGGTACCAGCTGGTTGTTGGAGAACGAAGATATTTAGCTTGCAAAAAGCTTGGCTGGCAAAAAATATCAGCGGCGGTAAAAACTCTGACCGATAACGATATGGCTACAATTGCCCTGATCGAAAATCTGCAAAGAGAAAACCTTAATTATCTGGAAGAAGCATTAGGGTATGTTAGCCTAATGAAGAATTTTAATATTACCCAGGAAATGCTTGCTCAGCGCTTAGGGAAAAGCCAGTCTACCATTGCCAACAAGATTAGGTTATTAAAATTGGGTGAGCCGATCCGTAGAATGCTTCTGGATTATGGTTTGACAGAGAGACATGCAAGAGCGCTTTTAAGGATGAACTCTGAAGCAGAGCAGCTGAAAATGATTGATGAAATTACGGAAAAAGGCCTTACAGTAAACCAGGCAGAAAAACGAATTGCCCGTGTCACAGGAAGGAAGGTTGAAGGAGAGAATAAAAAAAAGAAAAAACCAATTATAAGAGACATGAGAATTGTCCTGAATACTATACGAGAAGCAGTTAAAATAATGCAGAAATCGGGATTGAATCCAGATGTTGATGAAACTATTGATGATGAATATATTGAAGTAACGATTAGATTTACAAAAGACATGGTTAAGACAAGCACTGTTCGTGATAATAAGATCAGTAGTTAAGAGTTGCAGTAGATGATTAGGAGAGAAAAGTCATGGCACAAATAATCGCAATTGCCAATCAAAAAGGCGGTGTCGGCAAGACCACTACAGCTATAAACCTGAGTGCGGCTCTGGCCAAACTTGGTCAGAAAATATTACTGATTGATATAGATCCACAGGGAAATGCTACAAGTGGACTCGGTTTATCAAAAAAAGAGATTAAACAATGCATTTATAATATTTTAGTGGATGAAGTTAACGTTGAGGATGTAGTTATATCAACAAGGTGGCCAAACCTTGATATCGTGCCGGCTTCAATACAACTGGCCGGTGCTGAAATAGAATTGGTGCCTATGGTATCAAGAGAAGATAAGTTAAAAAAAGCGCTGGTTTCCATAAAAGACATATATGATTATATATTTATTGACTGCCCGCCATCTCTGGGGTTATTAACTTTGAATGCGCTAAATGCAGCTCATGGAATATTAATACCAATTCAGTGTGAATATTATGCTTTAGAGGGCCTGGGTCAGCTCATGAACACAATTTCACTTGTAAGAAAACATTTAAACGAAAATCTTCGTATTGAGGGTGTGGTGCTGACAATGTACGATATGCGCACAAACCTTTCAGAACAAGTAGCTGAGGAAGTACGTAATTATTTTAAACATTATGTTTATGAAACGATAATTCCCCGAAATGTACGCTTAAGTGAGGCCCCAAGCTATGGACAGCATATTCTGGAATACGATCCCAGAAGTAAGGGGGCTGAACTGTATCTATCGCTGGCTGGGGAGGTCATAGAAAGATGAATGAAAAAAGACGTTTGGGAAAAGGACTTGGCGCACTTATTCCGGAAGTGCTTGCCGGTACAGGTGAATCAAGCGAAGTAGAACTGGATAGAATCAAACCAAACCCTTATCAACCAAGGCAGTCTTTCGATGAAGAAAAACTGCGGGAACTGACTGAATCTATAAAGGAGCACGGTGTTTTACAGGCCGTTGTATTGTCACCTTCAGGTGACGAAGGATCATATTATCTTGTTGCCGGGGAACGTCGATGCAGGGCAGCCCGGAAAGCAGGATTGACCAGAGTCCCCGCTGTCATTAAAGCTTACGATGGTAAAGCTATGCTGGAAATTGCTTTGATTGAAAACTTGCAGAGAGAAAATCTGAATCCTATAGAGGAGGCTCGAGCCTATCAGAAACTGATGAAAGAGTTTAGCTACACTCAGGAAGAGCTTGCAAGGAAACTCGGTCGGAGCAGGCCATCTGTTGCAAACTGTATAAGACTGCTTTCACTGTCAGAGCCTTTAATAATAGCCCTTGAAAAAGGCGACATGACATCAGGGCAGGCAAGACCGCTATTATCTATAAGTGATCCTGCCGTACAGCAGGAAGCAGCTATAAAGATTATGTCTGAAGGGCTTACAGCAAGAGAAGCTGAAAAAATAGCAGCGGGAATAATTGAAGCTAAGAACAAACCTGGTAAAACCACAATGAAAATAGAAGAAGATCCTATTCAGACAGAACTACAGTTACAGATACAGAGGGTGCTCGGAACGAAGGTTAAAATCAAGCCTGGCAAAAATGGCGGTACCATCGAAATATATTACTACGGAGAAGAAGATCTTGAGCGATTAGTATCAAAGTTGTTGCCTGAAGGTTTGTAGAATGTTTCACGTGAAACATTTTCTGCTTTATTGGGGGGCAATGTTTCACGTGAAACATTTTCTTTCATGGCAGGGCTAGGAGTTGTTCCGGGACAGTGTCAAACTAAATATGCCTTCTCCCGGCAGGCTTATTGATCAATTTATGTTTAGGTTGCACTGATATGTTATAATGAAAAAAGTTTATGTCGGGAGTGGCGCCAGGACACTAGTTTTGTGCGGGCCCGGCTTTTTTATCGCGAAAGGAAGTTTTTATGGAGTCATCAAAAGCAAAACGCTGTTTTACGATCATGATAGTTCCCCATACTGAAGAATCTACCTTTAGCCTTCGGATTCCGCTCTTTGTTGTACAGGTTGTGGTAGTGTTTCTTGTATTGAGCTTGGTCGGGGTTTCAGTCCTTGGATATGCTTACCTTAAAGCCGCTGCTGAAGCAAATGAGGCAAATATGTTAAGACAGATAAACCGGGCGCAGCAGGAGGAAATAAACGCTCTTGCAATAGAAACTGAAAAAATGATGGAACAGATTCAGACTATTGATGAATTGGTAGACCTTGTTACTGACAAACTTGACCTCGATCCGGAGGATTTGAATAACAGTGTTCAAAACCAGGCATTTGAAGGTCCTAATTCTTATGTTGCGAACAGCGCAGCGGAAGTATATGAATTTGACAGATCATACGGAAGCCGTGCTTTAACTACAAATGGAGTGCTTGGCCGGGCTGCTGAAAACATAATTCTGCTTCAGAACATTGTTCCCGAGAAATCAGAATCACTTGACACTGTTGGTGAATTTGTAATTCAGGCTGATGCTAAACCCTCTATTTGGCCCTGCAGGGGACGGCTTATTTCCGGATTTGGAATGAGACGGATTCCTTACAGCAGCGGCTACCAGTTCCACACAGGTGTTGATATTATCGGTGCGCACGGTTCGGAGATTTGGGCTACTGCAGGGGGTGAAGTTATTTTCACCGGATATAGGGGTAGTTATGGAAACATGGTTATTATAGACCATGGATATGAATATGAAACTTATTACGCTCATCTAACCGGCTTTGCTGTCAGGGCTGGTGATTTTGTTGAGAGGGGCCAAATAATAGGTTATATGGGTGCATCCGGTCGCGTAACAGGAACTCACCTTCACTATGAAGTTCACTATGGTGGATCACCGGTAAATCCTAACAACTACATGAAAAAGCAGTAACTTAAGGAGGCACATAATTTGTTTAAAAAAGATAACTTAGAAACACCGCCAGATAAAGTAAATACTGTGATCGGGAAAGATACAATATTTAAAGGGACTATTAACGGGAAGGGTTTAATCCGTATTGATGGCGAGGCAGAAGGTCATATTTTGAACAAAGGCGATGTGATAATTGGCGAGAACGGCAGGGTATCCGTAGAAATGAAAGCCCGAAATATTACAATAGCCGGTCGTTATGAAGGGGATCTTACTGCTGAAGGAAGACTGGAGCTTAAGAGAACAGCTACGGTAGCTGGAACATTTAAAACCAACGGGTTAATGATTGAGGATGGCGCTGTAATTTCCGGAAATGTTGAAATGAAGAATAAAGAAACAGCCGAATCAGGCAAAAATAAAAGTGAATGGAGTTCAGGTCCACCAGAACCAGGTAAAGAGGATAAGAGTTTACAGAAATAAAGGATTAAAGAGAATAAATCCTTATAATTTCCTTAGCTGTATAGATACTTGATAAAAGCGCCTTTGCGGGCGCTTCATTTTTGCAAAAAAACTTTTTATTAGTGAGGTTAGTAGCCACTTGAAATAATTCAACCGTTACAAAAACCTATGGTTCTCATAGTTAATGCTGTATTTTGGTTTAACTGCGCGGCAGCAGGAATTAATGCAGAAAAGAAGAACCTTTATTAACTGGCACAAATTGTGAACACTCAGAAAGGTGAGGACTAGATATGTTAATTATTCTGCTGGGTCCGCCAGGTGCCGGGAAAGGTACACAGGCGGAAAGAATTGTAATCAAATATCAATTAGCCTATATTTCAACTGGAGACATTCTTAGAGGCGCTGTCAGGGAGCAAACCAACCTGGGCCGAAAAGCAAAACAATATATGGATCAGGGTCAATTGGTGCCAGATGAATTGGTTGTCGCTATTGTTAAAGATCGACTGGCAGATCCTGATTGTGCGGAAGGCGCTTTATTGGACGGCTTTCCCCGCACAGTGGTCCAGGCTGACTTTCTTGAAAAAGCACTGCCTGAGATTGGGATAAAAATTGGCAAGGTATTATCGATTGAAGTTGCAGAGGAAGAATTGATTGAACGCTTGACGGGAAGACGAGTTTGCAGTGAGTGCGGCGCTAATTTTCATCTGAAATTTAAGCCTCCCAAGGTTAGAAATGTTTGTGATCTTTGTGGGGGGGATCTTTATCAAAGAGATGATGACACACTTGAAACAGTAAAGGAGCGTCTTGAGGTTTATAAAAAACAGACAGAACCACTGATTGCATTTTATGAGGAGAAAGGAATTTTAAGCCCAATTGATGGTAATCAGGATATCGAAGCTGTTAATGATCAGATAAATATAATTCTAGAAAAGATTTAAGGGTCGGTGAAAGACAGTAATGGCAGATTATGCGGTAGGTCAGCTTGTCGAAATGAAAAAAGGTCATCCCTGTGGAGCAAATAGGTGGCGCATAATCAGGGTAGGGATGGATTTTCGAATTAAATGTGAAAAATGCGGTCGCAGTGTCCTGATCCCAAGAAACCGCTTTGAAAGAAGAGTTAAAAACAGAATTGATGAGTAATGTTCGAAGTGCCTGAGTCGGGGAACGGGGTTATGATGGATAAAAACTGGTCAATAGCTACCCGTATGATAGGGTTGCTTGCATTCATTGCAGCTGCCATATGGTTGCTCAACAGCCTGTCATGGCTTGTGGGTCTAATTTTGATCAGCATAATTATCGTATACATTTTACACCCCATTCTCACATGGATGAAAGAGCGGTTTAATTTGAGGCACGGCCCGGCCACCGTCATCGTATTTACTCTATTTATCCTTTTCTGTGTTTTTGTATTAAGCCTGGTCATCCCTGTAATTATTTACGAAGTTTCAGAACTGATTGATGCTTTTCCTCACTATGCTGAAAGATTTCAGGAATTTCTCTCCTGGTTTTCACAGCAGACAATAAATCTTGATATTGAAGAAGAGGTAAGAAATTACCTGATTAATCTTACCGATAATCTGCATCAGGCTCTGGAATATATTGCAGAAGCATCGATGTCACTAATCGGAGGCGCTATAGATTTCTTCCTTGTTCTTTTCCTGGTATTCTACCTTCTTTACGATTTTCAGGCCGTCAGAGAACAGATAGTTGGTTTAGTTCCGCTGGCAAAAAAAACGCTGGCCGAAGAAATCTTATTGATAATTGATACAAATGCGGGAACTTTTATTCGCGGGTCACTGATACGCTGTACTATAGTTGGTATTGTGACCGGAATAGTGCTTGCTATTGTGGGTATGCCTTATGCGCTTCTGCTTGGTATGCTCGCCGGTTTATTTAATTTTATATTATATATTGGACCCTATATAGCGGCTGTTCCTGCGCTTCTGCTTAGCTTTTCACCCCTTACCCCCTCTCCTCTCGTTGTTATTATTGTATATGTTGTGATCCAGGTGCTTGATGGTATGTTTTTAGCTCCCATAGTGCTCGGCAGAATTGTTAAACTCAAACCGATAACTGTAATTATTGCTATTCTTGCCGGCGGACGGCTGGCAGGTTTGCTGGGAATGGTTTTAGCTGTTCCTGTTGCTGGTATTATTAAAAACATTATTGAATTATTAAAAAGAGGTTCCGCTTACAGGAGCGAGGAAAAAAGTTAGCTACTGCTTGCCATAGATTAGCATATATGCTATCATGTTTCAGGTTATTCCCTGCTCCTTAAAAGGGGCCATAAGTCCAGAGGGAGGTGAAAAATATGGGATATTATGAAATTATGCTTATCATCCGCCCGGATGTAGAAGCAGATGGACACCAGGAAGTTTTAGAAGATTTAAAAGCCGCTATTACCAAAGAAGGCGGAGATGTCAGCACTATCCTCGACTGGCGTAAACGTCGTTTGGCTTACGAAATCAACAAGCACAAAGAAGGACATTATTACCTGGTTTATTTTAGTGGACAGGGCACAATTATTCCCGAAATTGAACATTATTTCAGGGTTACTGATGCCGTAATTCGCTATATGGTTGTGTCAGTCGAAGAAAAAGACTTTAATGCTGCAGCTGAAAAAGCTGCTGAAGCTGCTTCTGCAGCGGAAGCGCAGGCGGAAAAACAGGAAGAAGCTGCTGCTGCTGAAGAAACAGCAGCGGTTGAAGAGCCTGAAGTTGAAATTGTGCCTGAAGTTGATGAAGAACCTGAAGCGGAAGGACAAACTGAAGTGACGGAAGTAGCAGAGAAAGTTGAAGGGCAAGCTGAAGTTGAAGCCGCTGATGAAGTTCAGACAGATTCAAAAGTTGACGAGTAAAACCGAAAGGACGGTGTTTTATGTTAAATCAGGTTGTATTAATCGGTCGTTTGACCCGTGATCCGGAACTGCGCTATACTCCCGGCAACGGAGTTCCCGTTGCATCGTTTACCCTTGCAGTTGACCGTCCTTTTACCAACCAGCAGGGAGAGCGGGAAGCTGATTTTATCAATATAGTAACCTGGCGTAAACTCGCAGAAAATTGCGCCAACTATCTGAAAAAAGGCAGTCTGGCAGCTGTTACCGGCAGGTTACAGATACGGTCGTACGATGACAGCCAGGGAGTAAGACGTAAAGCCGCAGAAGTAATTGCTGATAATGTGCGTTTTCTTGATCGCGGCCGCAGCTCAGAAGACGGTCCGGGTGAATTTGACAGCCCAAATGTTGAAGATATTGATATCAGTGGAGAAGATGTTCCTTTTTAGTGGAAGGAGGTTACTTAGTTGAGGCGTGACAGAGGCAGGAAGCCGAAGAAAAAAATCTGCAGTTACTGTGTGGATAAAATAGAATCTGTTGATTATAAGCAGTATGAAAAACTGAAGCGTTTTGTAACAGAAAGAGGCAAGGTGTTGCCTCGCCGAATTTCCGGCAATTGTGCCAGGCATCAGCGCCAGCTGACCAGGGCGATTAAAAAGGCCAGGATAATGGCCTTGCTTCCCTTTACTTCAGAGTAAAAGGATCAGGATTTATAATGTTTAAACGGTGCCGGGCAAATAAATGCGGGCACCGTTTTTTATTTGGCAGGATCGTTCACACCGGGAAGCGAATTTACATTTATGATGTTTGGAAAGGAGCAGTTATAATATGCAGGTTATACTTCAACAGGATGTTCCTAATTTGGGTAAAAAAGGTGAGTTAAAAGATGTCGCTCCGGGATATGCCCGTAATCATTTGCTGCCCCGTAATCTGGCAGTAGAGGCCACTCCTCAGAGACTGAAAGACTGGGTAAAGCATCAGGATAAACTTGAAACTGAAAGCCGCAGGCAGGAAGAACATGCCCGGGCCTTGGCCGGGAAAATGGCTGATATAAAATTAACTTTCAAAATGCCGGCTGGTGAAGGCGGGCGTTTATTTGGCTCAGTAACCCCGGCTGATATAGCCGGTAAATTGAAAGAGGCAGGTTTTGAAGTAGAGAAAAAGAAAATAGAGCTTGAAGAACCAATTAAAAGCCTGGGCCTTTTTAATGCAGCTATCCGCCTTCATCCTGGGGTCAAGGCTGATATCAGGCTTGCGGTGGAAAAAGAGGATTAGCGAAAGCTGAAGGGAGTCATCAGCGGTTGGTTGTCATAAGCGACAGAGTTCCTCCACAAAGCAAAGAAGCTGAACAATCAGTTCTCGGTTCCATGATCATCGACCGGGAATCGATATTTTTAGCTGCAGAACTTTTAACAGAGCAGGATTTTTACAGCACTGCTCATCAAAAAATATTTTCCGGAATTATTTCTTTGAGTGAAAAGGGAGAACCGGTTGATCTTGTTACTCTTTCTGAAGAGCTGCAGCGAAAACAATGTCTGGATGAGATTGGTGGACGTTCATACCTCGTAACTCTTGCCAATGCTGTTCCTACAGCGGCAAATGTACAGTATCATTCCCAGATTGTCCGTGAAAAATCGATTTTGCGTGCCCTTATTCAGACTGCGACCGGTATTGTATCGCGCAGTTTTGACGCTCCTCACAATGTAGACGAATTTCTTGATGAGGCAGAGCAAATGATCTTTGAAATCGGAAAGAGGGGGAAACAGCAGGGATTTGCTTCTCTGAAAGAAGTCCTCGTGCAGGCCTTTGATCGTATAGAAAAATTATATGATGAGAAAAAAGGCGTGACGGGAATTTCGACCGGTTTTACCGATCTTGATCGGCTGACATCAGGCCTTCAGAATTCTGATCTGATAGTTATCGCTGCCCGTCCCAGTATGGGAAAAACAACCTTGGCTCTTAATATGGCCCAACAGATTGCGGTCAGAGAGAAAAAGCCTACTGCGATATTCAGTATGGAAATGTCAAAAGATCAACTGGCTCAGCGTTTGCTTTGCGCAGAATCTCAAATCGATGCCCAGAACATGAGACGTGGTTTCCTTTCACAGGAAGAGTGGCATAAGCTAACCAGGGCTGTTGGACCCTTAAGTGAATCACCCCTGTACATTGATGATAGTGCTTCACTTTCTGTAATGGAGGTCAGGGCTAAAGCCAGGCGTTTAAAAGCAGAAAAAGGGTTGGAAGCAATTTTTGTTGATTATCTGCAGTTAATGCGCGGGTTCAGCCGCTCAGAGAGCAGGCAGCAGGAACTTTCTGAAATTTCCAGAGCGTTAAAAGCTCTTGCGAAAGAGCTAACAGTTCCTGTTGTTGCACTTTCCCAGTTGAGCCGGGCCGTAGAAAAAAGGCCGGATCGCAGACCAATTCTCAGTGATCTGATGGAATCAGGAGGTATTGAGGCGAATGCCGACCTGGTAATGTTCATATACCGGGAATCATATTACAACAAGGATTCAGATAAAGGTAATATTGCAGAAATTAATATAGCTAAACAAAGAAACGGGCCAACAGGCCTGGTTGAACTTTACTTTCTTGATCGCTATACAAAATTTGCCAACGTAGCCCAAAAATCAATCAGAGAAGAAGGGTGATTGATAATGGTTCATAATGACTATGACGTTGTTATAGTCGGTGCCGGTCCTGCCGGTATATTTGCAGCCCTTGAATTTGCAGCGCACAATAGAACAAGGGTGCTCATGATTGACAAAGGCGCTCCGCTTGAGAAGCGAAATTGCAAAACTCAGCGAGAGTACGGCAGATGTCTGCGTTGCGAACCCTGCGCGGTAACCTGCGGTTGGGGTGGAGCCGGGGCATTCAGTGACGGTAAGCTTACTCTCTCCCCTGATTTTGGCGGGAATCTAAGCGAATTTATTAACCAGTCTACTATCGAAGAATTAATAGAAGAGGTGGACCGGGTTTATTTATCTTATGGCGCTTCAGAAAAAGTATACGGTACTGATTCTGAAGCGATCAAAGATATGGCGCGAAGCGCTGCAGCGGCAGGGTTAAATCTGATCCCGGCAAGGATTAGACATCTGGGAACAGAAAATTGTTACCTGGTTCTTGAAAAAATGTATGAAGCGCTGAAGAACTCCGTTGAGATTAGAATGAACACTACAGTAGAAGAAATATTATCAACTGACGGAACAGTCAAGGGAGTTAAGCTTGCGAATGATGAAACTATCTCGGCAAAGTATGTTATCTGTTGTCCCGGTCGCATAGGAGCTGACTGGATGAACCGTGAGTCTAATCGCCTGGGCTTAAAAGGTTCCAATAACCCGGTTGATATTGGGGTAAGAGTTGAAGTGCCGGCAGTTATCATGGAGAAGCTTACTGATAAAATATATGAATCGAAACTTGTCTATTTTACCAGCCACTTCGATGACCGTATTCGAACTTTTTGCATGAATCCGTACGGTGTAGTTGTTACAGAAAATAATGAAGGTCTCATCACTGTAAACGGGCACAGTTTTGCTGAATCAAGAACTGGAAATACAAATTTTGCTCTCTTAGTGAGCAAATCGTTTACAGAACCTTTTAATGAGCCAATCCGCTATGGCCGCTATATTGCCAGCCTCGCTAATATGCTGGGTGATGGTGTTATAGTGCAAAGGCTTGGTGATCTTCTGATGGGGCGCCGTTCTACGCCGGAACGTATTCACCGGGGGCTCGTCAGGCCTACTCTAAAGGAGGCAACACCTGGTGATTTAAGCCTGGTACTGCCTTACAGGTACCTGTTGGCAATTATAGAGATGCTTGAAGCTCTCGACAAGCTTGCTCCGGGGATAAATTCAAGACATACTTTGCTGTACGGTGTGGAGGTCAAATTTTATTCATACCGTCTCGCTTTAGACAGTAAGCTTGAAACAGGCATCAACAATTTATTTGCCATTGGAGACGGTGCCGGTGTTACCAGGGGTTTAATTCAGGCTTCGGCAACTGGTATGATCGCAGCCCGCGAGATTAAATCGCGTTTGCCCTAGTTGACCATAAATGATATAATACCGTTGTTAACGGATAGCTTAACCAGCAATGCCGTTTTTTTGTTCATGATTAGATCAACAACTTATCAACTTTTTGCGCCAGGCAAAGAATCGGTCATTACTGACAGATCTTAGATAGATTATAATTATATAAAGATTGCCAGACGGCGTGCCAGATAGAGTGAGGATCAACCGGCATCTTGCATTGCAGAAAGGATTTATATTATGAAATCAAGGTCTGTCCAAACTGTACCTGCTGGCAAGCGACCCAAGATAAAAAAACCTAACTGTTTCAAGCTCTCACTGTTAGCAGTAAAAGCATGGCTAAAATCATTGGATATACAAGGGTTGCACTTTGCTGTAGCTGCTTCCGCTGTAGTTATTATCTTATTAGGACTTCACAACCATTTAAGCAACTATGTCTATGTTGTATTTTTTAACAACCAGGAAGTCGGGACTGTAGAAGAAGCAAAAGATGTAGAAAATTTTATTAGTGAATTAACAGACAGATGCGGCGAATTCTATGGCATGAATGTGAAGCCCGGTGAAGAGATACTTCTGGTAAAGGAATTCAGACCTGACAGCAAACCAGCTCGGGATACCGTTGAATCAGTTATCCGGCAGCGGATGACATTTCTCACCGACGCATATATGCTTACTGCCAATGGCATGCCTCTTGTTGCTGTACATGATGAAAGTGATCTTGAAGAAATAATTCAGGGATTAAAAGCCAGTTACAGTCGCAATAGCAGCTATGTAACCAACATAAGTACTATTGTCACAGATAATCTTGCTCTGGAGCCCTGCATTGTTTCACCGGAGATTGTATATACCGCCGGGGATGTTGTTGCCATGATTGTTGAGAGCGAGCATACTCCGGTTTCACAGACCGCTTATATTTCTGAAACTATAAGCAGGGGAAGCCTTGAAAGCAGACAATCTTTTAGTTCAGCGCAGCAATCAGATTCGCTCATCCTTGCTTTTCTCTCTCCTGTAGAACAGGCTATGCAAGTTGAAAAGCCTCCTTTAAGCGGAGACAGCATTCATGTAAGAACTCTTGAAGAGTTGGTAATTTTTGAAACTATACCCTTTGACACCGAAATTGTGGAAGATGAAGATATGTGGATTGTGCAAAAGGAAATTCTTGTTGAGGGAGAAGAGGGTGAAAAAGAGGTTGTTTTCCATGTTACCAGGGAGAATGGTCTGGAGATTGACAGAATCAAAGTTGATGAAAAGATACTTAGTGAACCGGTAACCCGGGTTGAAGCCTGGGGGACCGCACAGGTACCTTCAATCGGCACCGGTCAGTTTATTTGGCCTGTTGATGGTGGTGGTGGCGTAACTCCCGGCAGAGGCTTTAGCACCTGGCATACAGGCATTGACATTCACACTGCAACCGGTACTGACATCCTGGCAGCTGATAGTGGTATAGTCTGGTTTTCCGGTTTCGGAGGAACCCAGGGTAATTATATTATTCTTTATCACGGTTCATTCTGGACGCTATATCTCCATAACAGCGTGAATTTTGTTATCGAAGGACAGGTAGTTGAGCAAGGTGACATTATTGCCAAGGCTGGATCAACAGGACGTTCTACAGGCCCACACCTGCACTTTGAAGTTCGGCTTGATGACAGTTCCGGAGAGTGGCATACTTATTATCAACATAAACCAATAGATCCACTACAGTTTTTTGAGCCATAGAATTCTGCATAGTACCAAAGCCCTTCTCCATAAAAGGGGGAGGGTTTTTTAGATTTGATGACTTTTAAGGGCGTAAAACCGCTCTTCTTTTTGTGCAGGTATTCCCGGCACGAAAAGAGAATTTTTATGATCAAAACCTGCAATGGAGACGTGCTGCTAATGGAAACAATACTAGTGGTTGATGATGAAAGGCCGATTGTTGAAATATTAAAGTATAATCTTGAAAAAGAAGGATACAGGGTGATAACAGCCTTTGACGGTGATCAAGCGCTGCAGATGATTGAAAGAGAAAATCCCGATTTAATTCTGCTCGATATTATGCTTCCTGTTAAAGATGGATTTACCGTATGCAGAGAGATCAGGGCTAATAAAGATATTCCAATTATTATGCTTACCGCAAAAGAAATGGAAGTTGATAAAGTGCTTGGCCTCGAACTGGGTGCAGATGATTACGTAACAAAACCATTTAGTGCCCGTGAGGTAGTGGCGAGGGTAAAGGCAATTTTGCGCAGAGGGAGAACACGGGAAGCTTCTGGTGAAAGCAGGAAAGAAAGACTGACTGTCGGAACGATCACGGTAGACCGTGATGAAGTACAGGTTTATAATCAAGGCATACCGGTAGAGCTGACATTGCGGGAATATAATCTGCTTGTTTCTCTGATGCTCAAACCAGGCTATGTTTTCAGCAGGGATCAATTATTGAATCAGGTATGGGGTTATGATTACATAGGCGACGAGCGGACAGTAGATGTCACCGTACGCCGCCTGCGCGAAAAGTTGGAAATAGATCCGGCAAAGCCTGACTATATACATACAAAGAGGGGTGTCGGCTATTATTTCAGGCGGAGGAAGAATATTTAACAGTCTTCAGTGGAAGATTATCTTTATTTATCTGATGCTGATTCTATTTTCCCTGCAGCTGATAAGTGTATATCTGGTCCAATCACTTGAGCAGTATTACCTGCGTAATTATAAAGAGGGTCTCGAAAACCAGGCCAGGCTTCTTTCTGTATTTATGGAACCGGGCTTTGGAGAAGGGCAGGGATGGGCGGAAGACACAGTCAGGCTGGCCAGGGAATTCAGAGATTTGCACGATATGGAGATAATCATTCTTGATAACTATGCCCACATTATCGGATCTTCCGGCAGCCAGGCTCTGATCGGGCGCCGCCTTATTCGTGAGGAAATAACCCGTGCTCTTGCCGGCCATCTAAGCGATAATATGCGGTATGATCCAATCAACCTTGAAAGGCGTTATTATCTAGCTTTCCCGGTTCAAAATGATCAAAATATTTTAGGAGTTATCTATCTGAGCGGCTCGCTTAAATCGGTTGATGATACATTAAATGAAGTCAAGACTATATTGCTAACAGGTGTTGGTCTGGCGCTTGCTGTAAGTTTTTTACTTGGTGTCGTTTTGACAAAAACGATTACTTCACCGATAAAAGAAGTCACTGATCAGGCTTTAAATATGGCCGGTGGTGATTTTAACCGGAAAATTGAGGTTAAAACAGCTGATGAGATTGGCCGCCTAGGTGAAACATTTAATTATCTTGCGGAACAGCTAAGCTATACAATTAATGAAATGTCTTCTGAAAAAAGTAAGGTAGAAGCTATTATCAATAATATGAGTGACGGTATAGTTGCTCTTGATGGTAAAGGCCGGATAATTCAGATTAACCCTTCAGCGAGAGGTCTGATCAAAAATCTCGGACTGAAGGTGCCTACGCTTGGACGGTCAGGTTTTAACCTGCTTCGCAGTTTGATCGGAGCCGACACTATGCGCCAGTTTGTGCGCCATCAGCACCCCCTGACAGCTGAAATATCAAGCAGTTCTCCTGATTGCACTATGCAGGTTAAGATTGCGCCTTTTAAAGTTGGCAAAGGAAAACTGGATGGCACCCTGATAGTTCTCCATGACATTACAAGAGAAAGGGAGTTGAAGCGGCGTCAGGAAGAATTTGTGGCTGATGTGTCACATGAATTAAGAACGCCATTGGCTACCGTGAAGAGTTACGTAGAAACGCTGCTTGACGGTGCAGCTGAGGAGCCGGATACCAGGAACCGCTTTTTAAAGGTGCTTTCCAGGGAGACAGATCGTATGGTTAGTATGGTTAAAGATCTTTTGGTCTTATCCCAAATGGATGCCAGCCAGGTTTACTGGCAGAATTCCGAGGTAAATTTAAGAGACTTAGTTCTTGAAGCAGCGGATCAACTCAGGCAAAAGCTGGGTGTCAGGTATCCACGCGTTGAAGTAAATATTCCTCAGAAACTTAGAGTATATGTTGATCGAGATAAGGTAATAAGGGTATTTTCCAATCTTCTTAATAATGCTGTGCGATATACTGAATCTGATGGTGAAATCACTGTGAATGCTGTAAAAGAAGATGATTTTGTTAAGGTGTATATAAGCGATACCGGTCATGGTATTCCTGCAGATGAACTCCCACGTGTTTTCGAAAGGTTCTACAGGGTTGAAAAAACCCGCAGCAGGGACTATGGCGGTACAGGTTTAGGATTGTCGATAGCCAGAAAAGTAGTTGAAGGCCATGGAGGATCAATCAGCATCGATAGTGTTGTTGGTTCCGGTACGAGGGTTTCGTTCACCCTTCCGGCAGTAAATCCAGGGGGCAATGATTTATGATTGAAAAAATAAAAAGCTTGATTTTAATTATTCTTGTCATCTTGAGCTTATTTCTGACATACCAGCTTTGGTATGGTCAACAGCCTGCTGAGCTTGTCGCTGAGGATGTTTATGAACGGATAGTAGTAGAAAGACCCCAGCCAATTGAGGAAGTGTTTAATCCTGCTTTTATGACTATTCCGGTTGAAAACGGTTATTATGTACTGAATGATCATGAACGGGAATTTATTGATGTATGGGCTTTCATCAGCAAATCTCTGCAGATGCCTGCAGATGAATTATTGATTGAATCAAGTATGATTACAGGGGAGGAAGGCAGGCTGCTAACGTTATATTTCGAACCTGGTTTGCCAACCGGTCCTCAGATGCCCTGGTTAAAAGAGTATCCGGAGAAAATTGTTCAAGAAATTAAAATCATTACTAAAAATAACGGTTTGTGGTTAATTGCCGGGGACATAGATGATGATTTGATTTATATAGAGAGCATCAGAGATGAAAAAATGGAACGCCTATTCACCAGCCTGCAAAGCATATACGAAAGCGAGAGGGATCTTTATTTTCTTCTCAGTGAAGATATGTTTGTAAGTGCAAACGATCGGGAACTGATTCTTCCAAAGCCGGTATTCCTGCCCATAGACCCTGTCTCTATGGATAGAATACTGCTTGCAAATGAAGTTATCGACAGAGATCTTGTGCTTAAAACATTTTTTGTAGACTACAATTTAGCCAGGGTAATTGAAGAAAAAGATGGCGGGCTGATCTACACTGACGGTGAGAAAGGGTTACGGCTTACACCAGTAAGTCTGGAATATTCTAATCCCCGACTGGAAGACAGCAGCGCTACACTTAGTTATGCCGATGCGCTTAATAACAGCAATAACCTGATCAGCTATCATGGTGGTTGGCCTGATGGGTTAAGATTGGAGTCACTTGAAAAAAGTGGTTGGGGAGACGCGCTTTCATTCAAGGCCCAGTGGAGAATATATAACAACGGCTACCGTCTTTATACGGCTATACCGACAAAAATAATTTTCAACGATCGCGGATTGGTTCACTATTCACGGTCGTTATATACCGCACAAGAATTATACTTAGCCGGTAATGAAGCTTACACAACAGCAGTGTGGCGCGACGCTCTGGAAGCAGCCGTTAAGCTTTATGAAGCAGAGTTGTCCGGTCCTGGTGCGGCGATACGTTTGGAAGCGATGCATTTAGCTTATGCTGTTCTTCTTACCGGAAATGATTATTATGGAGAACCAATCTGGTATATTCAGTTAAACGGAGAAAGGTATTTACTTAAGGCAGATACCCTGACGCAGATACGTGAGGAGGTTTTGCAGTGAACCTCGAACGAGCTAAGTTCATACTCATTATTGCTTTCGCCTGCTTAAATCTTTTCCTTGGTTATCACCTTTTCTGGCCTGATTTTGGCAGATTAACCCAGGTGGCAGTATCTGCAGAAGATTTACGCCAATTGGATCTATTGTTAAATCAGAACAATTATTATCTAGAGAACTCTATTGACAGGTCGGTCCAGACAGGGATATTTATGACAGTATCAACATCCCTTGAATTTAGAAGACAGGTTCTGCTAAAATTTTTACAGGAAGGTGCCCAGTTTAGCAACACAGAAGATGGAACATACTACCGAAAAGATGATAAAACGGCGATAATACAATCAACAGGGTTAATCACGGTTATTTATACTCCACCGATTGAAACGGATGAAAATCTTGCTGAATTAGAGCAGCGTGAGCTGAGAAGCTATATTGAACATTTTCTCCGAGAACAACATTTAATGCCTGAAGGTGCCGTATTTGATTACCTGGAGGCTACAGAAACAGGAGAAGTTATATTACGGTATTATCAGGCAGTTGATGACTGTCCTGTTTTTGCCGGTCACCTGAGAGTCACTACCGAAGAAGCGAGCATTAAATCAGTTGAAATATACTGGTTAAATCCTATCGAGAGTGAGCCCTCCAGGGAAATGGAAGTAATAACGGCCGCTGCTGCTTTGGCTAATTTTGTCAGAGATATGGGGCCAAGCACAGAACCTCAATTTATTACCGATGTTTCGCTCGGTTATTTCAGTGGTGAATATGATGCTGAAAAATGGGAGATTCCACCTGTTTGGAGGATACTTTTGCAAGAAGGTCAAATATATTATATAAATGCTTTTACAGGCAATATTGAACAGGAAAGCGTTATTCCTGAACAGTTGCCTTAAATATCATTAAGCAAACACCGACAGAATAAGTGTCGGTACTTGGCAGGAGGTTGTCATGGAAAAATTTATCATCAAAGGGAAAACAGCTCTGCAGGGCAGTGTCAGAATAAGCGGATCTAAAAACTCTGCTGTAGCATTACTACCTGCATCTGTATTGACTGATAGTACGGTACATATTGAAAACCTGCCAGATATTACCGATGTGCGGACCATGATTTCTATTCTTGAAGATCTTGGTGTGAAAATAAGAAGACGTGGTCGGAATGCAGTAGAACTTACGCCAGGAAGCTTGTCTAAAATTGCCCCTTCTTATGATCTTGTAAAGAAAATGAGAGCTTCATATTATTTTATGGGCAGCTTGCTTGCACGCTTTGGCAAAGCAGAAGTTCCTATACCCGGTGGTTGTGATCTTGGTCCCAGACCGATAGATCAACACCTTAAGGGTTTCGCTGCGCTTGGTGCAAAAAGCAGTATTGAACATGGAATGATTAAGTTAATCTCAGAAAAACTTGTAGGTGCGCGAATTTACTTTGATGTTGTCAGTATCGGCGCAACTGTTAACCTAATGCTTGCTGCAGCTGCTGCAGAAGGTAGGACAGTTCTGGAAAATGTTGCCAAGGAACCTGAAATTGTGGATCTTGCAAACTTTCTCAATGCAATGGGGGCATCTATCAGAGGCGCCGGTACAGATGTAATTAGGATCGATGGTACCAATAAGTTTTCCGGGGCAAGACACACGGTAATACCGGACAGGATAGAAGCCGGAACGTTTATGCTTGCTGCAGCGGCAACAAGGGGTAGTGTGGTGGTGGATGATGTGATCCCAAAACACCTTGAAGCAATTACTGCAAAGCTGAGAGAAGTTGGCGCTATCGTTGAAGTAGAACCGGAAACTATAAAGGTGACAGGCGTGGCAAATCTGAAACCTTCAGATCTTAAAACCTTTCCCTATCCCGGCTTTCCGACTGATCTGCAGCCACCGGGAATGGTTTTACTGACCGCGGCTAAAGGTTTGAGTGTAGTAACCGAAAATGTTTTTGACGGCCGCTATAATCATGTTGATGATCTTAAAAGGATGGGCGCTCACATAAAAGTTGAAGGCCGAACTGCTTTGATTGAAGGCGGGAACAGTTTATCTGGAGCTCCCGTTTCAGCTCCTGATCTCAGGTCAGGAGCAGCATTGATCATAGCAGCGATCATGGCTGAAGGGGTCAGTGAAATCTGTGCGATTGAACATGTTGATCGCGGATACGACAGATTTGAAGAAAAACTTATAAAACTTGGGGCATCGATTAAAAGGGCAAAAGTTACTGAACTTGATTGTTCAACTGGTAATACAGAATAAACTACCTGGAGTATTTATATAAATTAACAGGTTCTTTACGTTACAAGCTGTTTGCGATAGACTTGATATGAGGAGGTGTTACTCCATGGAGAATCACTATAATAAAAGTAATTCAGGCAGGGGAGGTTTCTGGGCAGTCATAGGCTACCTTTCCTTTGGTGTCTTAGGAATTCTGCTGGGAGCTGCAATGTTGTACGGTTTATTTATATTTTTTCTCTCGCCGTCAGCAGATCTTGCAGTTCCTGAAGAAATAATTGATGAAACCGAAGAGCAGGTTTTACCGGAAATAGACATAGAAAACAGTTTGGCCGATGTGGCTGAAAAAACTTTGGATGCTGTTGTTGGTGTTAATAAGCATCTCAATATAACCCGTTTTGGTGAACAGAGGCTTGAGGAAGTGGAATCTGGTTCGGGAGTTATAATTGACGAAGAAGGTTATATTATTACTAATCAGCATGTAATCGAAGAAGCAGATCACATTTCTGTAGTCATTCCAGGTAAGGGAAGTTATGAGGCCGAATTAATCGGGTCTGACTCCTTAACAGATTTGGCTCTGCTTAAAATAGAAGAAACCGGATTAGTTGCGCTTCCGATTGGTGATTCCGATCAATTAAGGGTGGGTGAGAAAGTCCTTGCCATTGGTAATCCCTTTGGTTATTTCCAGCAAACTGTAACTGCCGGTATTATCAGTGCTCTCCAGCGACAAGTCAGGGTACCCGGCAGCGATTATATTTATCCCTTTATCCAGACAGATGCACTGGTGAATCCGGGTAACAGTGGGGGTCCTCTGGTTAATTTAAAAGGTGAAGTGATAGGAATTAACACGGCTAAGATAGCTCTTGTCGGAGTTGAAGGAATTGGCCTGGCTATTCCGAGCAACACAGTTAAGAGAGTTATGAGTGATCTATATGAACATGGCCGTGTAATCCGGCCTCACCTGGGAGTCGTAATCGATGACTGGTTGCAGTACGGTGAAGTTGAGCCGGAGAGAGGCGTTATTATCGTTGAAGTTGCACCTGGTTCAGCCGCGGACAATGTTGGTTTACAGGCAGGCGATATTATCGTAGCAATTAATGGTGAAGATGTTTACTATCTTGCCCTTCTTTTCGACAACCTTTTTTCTTATTATCCGGGCGATACCATCACTGTTACCTATTATCGTGAAGGTGTAAGAAGCGAGGTAACAGTAGTATTGGGAGAGCGCCCTGAGAATCTTCCTGCCCAGGTGGAGGTTGAAGAGCCAGTTGAAGCTGAAGAGCCCGGAGCGTTTGCAGAACCCGGGGATCCCACAGAGAACGAAAACCAGGAAAACAATGGTGAATAAAAGAAAGCTGGAGACTCAACTTGAGATTACTCTTCATTTTTATTGATGGGGTTGGCCTGGGTTATGATGAGCCAGGCAATCCCTTCATAATTACAGAGACACCTAATATTACCCGTATTTTGGAGGGGGGCAGATTAACTTCTTCTTCTGCCGGTTTTGTTGGCAGTGAAGCATCACTTCTCGAGCTTGATGCTTCACTTGGGATTTCCGGATTGCCACAGAGCGCTACAGGGCAGGCTTCGATTTTCACCGGTTTTAACGCACCGGCTTTCCTGGGAGAACATGTAAATGGATTTCCGAATAGTAAATTAAGAAAATTGTTGGCAGCCAGAGGAGTGTTCAGGCAATTAAAGAAAAAAGGTTATAAAGTATGTTTTGCAAATGCATACCGGCCTCCATTTTTTGAATTGCTGCGTAGAGGTCTCCCTGGTGAAAGGTACTCCTGTTCAACACTGGTGGCTTATTACGGTGGACTTCCGTTCTTTTCGCTGGATGATCTCAAAGAAAGAAAAGCTTTGTTCATGGATATAACGAATGATATATTGCTGAGAATGGGCTGTGATGTTCCAGGTATAACCCCCGAAGAAGGTGCACTTAGAATGCTGGAAATAAGCAAAGACTTTGATTTCTGCCTTTTTGAGTATTTTCTTAGTGATTTGGCAGGTCACATGGGGGAAGCAAAGGAAGCTGTCAGGGTTATATCGATCCTGGACAGGTTCATCGGTACTATTACGAAAAATCTCAATCCAGAAGAAGAATTGCTGCTGGTAAGCAGCGATCACGGCAACATTGAAGATTTGACAACTCGGAATCATACTATGAACAAGGTTCCTGCTTTGCTTGTAGGAGATTATTGGCTTCGCAAAGAGCTACAACCGGGATTATCGTGCCTTACAGATTTGTTACCTGCAGTGTACAAAGCGCTTGAATGGAAGGGTGAAAATGATGCAAATTGAATCGTTAACGGTCAGTATGTTTGGCACAAATTGCTACATTGCCTTCTGTATAAAAACAAGAGAGGCAGTAGTGATTGACCCCGGCGCTGAAGGAAAAAACATAATTGATAAAATTAAGAATTTGCAGCTTGAAATTAAGTATATCCTTAATACGCATGGTCACATTGATCACATCGGCGCTAATGGTAAAATCAAGGCAGAATTTAATGCTCCTGTCCTTATAAGTGAAAAAGATCTGGAAATTTATAACAACCCTGGATACGGCCTGGGTCTGGTACTAAAAAAGCAACCAATGCCTGACCATTTTATTGCCGAGGGTGATTCGATTAAATTTGGTCGTGAAGAGTTACGGGTTTTGGAAACACCTGGCCATTCACCAGGTGGAGTATGCTTTCTTTCCGGGAAATTGCTTTTTAGCGGAGATTCTCTGTTTGCCGGCTCAGTCGGCAGAACCGATCTTGCCGGCGGATCTTTTGATGTATTGATAAAGAGTATAAATGAGAAACTTATTACGCTGCCGCATGATACGATAGTTTATCCCGGTCATGGTCCTGCGACAACCATAGGTGCTGAAGCAGAATCTAATCCCTTTATTACCGCTTCTTACCTCTAGTCATTTTTTATAATAATTTAGCAGGAATATTTTAACGCACAGAGAATACAATCAGCATTGCTAATAATTTATATTTCTATCTAAGCTTATCTGCTCCATAATGCAGCTAAACTTTCCCTGATATATATTTCCCGGTCTTTATTTTTCCCCCATATATAATAAAGATAATTTATTTGATTGCCTCCTGGGTTATGTTATACCGGCGGTAATTAAATCAATCAGGTACAGAGAGTATAATATGATCAATCCTTGGTTACAATTTGCAGTATGTGCAGTAATAATAGTAATTGCCGGCAGCCGGCTAACAAGAATGGCAGCTATTGTTGCACACAACACAGGAATCGGCACAGCATGGATTGGCGCTTTAATGCTGCCGCTGGCTACTTCGCTGCCTGAACTGGTAACCACGTTGCGTGCGGTAACAATTGATGCTCCTGATCTGGCTCTGGGTAACATCTTTGGTAGCTGCCTTTACAACCTCACCCTGATTGCAGTTATAGATCTTCTTGAAGGCAGAGGTCCACTTACAGCACGGATTAATCGTGGGCATATCATCATGGCTTCAATGAGTATTATAACCGTCTCTTTTGCAGTGGTAGCTATGCTCGGAGTGATAAATTTAACAATTAGCCGAGTGAGCTTTGAAACAGTAATTATTGCCCTTATTTATATTATGGGAAGCAGATTGCTTTACCGTTATGAAAAAAGACAGGTTTCGATTGATCTTGAAGAAGCTGGTTTTCGGTCATCACGAAGTGGTCAGTCTACCGGTATGGCTCTGTTCCAGTTTCTTATTGCCGCTGCATTTATTGTTGGCGCAGGAGTTTTTCTGACCGATGCATCGGATAAGATCGCTGTATCAACGGGGCTTGGACATACCTTTGTCGGATCTATATTTCTGGCAATAAGCACTTCCCTGCCTGAGACGGTTACAACAATTACTGCAGTGCGTATTGGGCTTCTTGATATGGCAGTTGCCAATGTATTTGGTGCAAATTTTATGAACCTGTTTATTGTTTTTATCGCAGATCTGTTTTACCGCGGAGGTCCACTGCTTTATGCAGTTTCAGACAATAATCTTTTTTCGGCGATAATGGTGATCATGTTGAGTACATTTGTAATTTTCGGTATTACTTACAGATCAGAAAGAAAGTTTGCCCGGATCGGTGTAGATGCTTTGCTGGTCCTGCTTGGCTACCTGGTGGCGGTATACATGTTATACATATTGGGTGGCAATTAACATAAGGTGGTGGCGTTTTGGATACTGAGAAGTTAAAGAATATGACATTAAACGAATTGCATCGGCTGGCCAAGGAACACGAGGTCAAAGGACAGTCGACTATGCGAAAACAAGAATTGGTTGATAACCTGACCCGACTATTTTCAGAAAATGGCGAACAGTTCAGCGCATCCGGCATGCTGGAGATAATGTCTGACGGTTTTGGTTTTCTGCGTCGCAAGAAATATTTTTTCTCTGAAGATGATATCTATATATCTGCTTCACAAATCAGAAGATTTAACATGCGTACAGGTGACATTATCACCGGCCGGATCAGACCTCCGAAAGATAATGAACGTTACTACGCTCTACTCCAGGTTGAAGAAGTTAATGGTGAAGACCCTGAAAAGCTCTCCGGACGGCCTGTCTATACCTCCCTCGTGCCAATTCACCCGGTTGATCAAATTCGTATGGAAACAAAATCACATATTCTTTCCACCCGTATTATTGATCTCCTCATTCCTATCGGCAAAGGGCAGCGCGGCCTTATCGTATCCCCTCCAAAGGCTGGTAAGACTATGCTGTTGAAACAGCTGGCTAATAGTATTTCTGTAAACCATCCGGATATAGAGTTGATTATTCTATTGATTGATGAAAGACCTGAAGAAGTTACCGATATGGAGCGAAGCGTTAATGCTGATGTTGTCAGTTCAACCTTTGATCAAAAACCGGAAAACCATATCCGGATTGCCGAACTGGTTTTGGAACGTTCGCAGCGCCTTGTAGAACAGGGTCGGGATGTTGCTGTTCTTCTCGATAGCATTACCAGACTAACCCGGGCTTACAACCTGGTGATCCCACCCAGCGGGCGCACTCTTTCAGGGGGTATAGATCCGGGCGCATTTTACAAGCCGAAGAGGTTCTTCGGTGCAGCGAGAAATATAGATGGTGGAGGCAGCCTGACAGTTTTGGCTACGGCTATTGTCGATACAGGAAGTAGAATGGACGATGTTGTATATGAAGAATTTAAAGGTACCGGTAATATGGAGCTGCATCTGGATCGCCGTATTTCGGAAAGAAGAATCTTTCCGGCGATTGATATATCCCGCTCTGGAACCCGCCGTGAGGAACTTTTACTCAGTGATCATAAAATTGAACTTATGTGGGCTTTGCGCAGGGCGATGGGCAGCAGTACTAGTGTTGAGTTTCTTGAAGCTCTGCTCGACAGACTTAAAAAAACCAAGTCCAATGAAGAGTTTCTAAGTAATATGCATACAATGTAAAAAGGTTATCTTTTTAGATCCGAAACAGAATGTTGCAGAATATAATGCTTTATGCTATCATATTGTTTCGGGAAGAGAGAAGGAGGAAAATAGATGAAAACTGATCTGCACCCAAAATATTACCGCGCCACAGTAACATGTGCCTGCGGCGAAACCTTTGAAACGGGATCTACCAGCGAATCGCTCAAGGTAGAGATTTGCTCCAAATGCCATCCCTTCTTTACCGGCAAACAAAAATTTGTTGATACCGGAGGACGGGTTGAAAGGTTCAAACGCAAGTACAACCTGTAATAGACAGAGCAGAGCAGAAGCTCTGCTCTTTTTCTAGGCTCATCTAATATTTCCAACCAGATTGCATCCGCTTATTTAATCGAAAAACAGGCTTGCCATTAACTGCAAAGAATTCCTTATTTAAATTGATGAGCGGCAGTATAATGTCATGTCAGAGGTGACTACTATGCTTGAAAAACTTGATATGATCATAAAACGATATGAAGAACTTGAACAACTGCTTAGCGATCCTAATGTTATGGATGATCGTGATGAGTGGCTTAAAATGTCGAAGGAAATTTCTGCAATTACACCCGTTGCAGCGATGGCCCGCCGCTTAAAAGAAGTAACCGTTCAGATTGGCGAGGCGGAAGAACTGCTGGTTGAAAGTGAAGAAGCTGAAATGACAGAATATCTTAAGAAAGAAATTGAGGAGCTGGAACTGGAAAAGGAACAGCTTGAAACCAGTCTTAAGGAGCAGCTATTGCCGAAAGATCCTTACGATGAAAAGAACGTATTTATAGAAATAAGAGCCGGTACTGGTGGTGAAGAGGCAGCTCTATTTGCTTCTGACTTGTTGAAGATGTATTCTCGCTTTGCTGAGAAAAGTGGTTATAAAGTGGAGATTGTTGACTCACATCAAACCGATATTGGCGGTTTCAAGGAAGTTATCCTGGGGGTGGAAGGCAAAGGGGCTTACAGCCGGTTAAAATATGAAAGCGGTGTTCACCGGGTGCAGCGAATTCCATCAACAGAATCTGGCGGCCGTATCCACACATCTGCGGCTACGGTAGCAGTTTTGCCTGAAGTTGAAGATGTTGAAGTTGAGATTAATCCTCAGGATTTGAGGATTGATACTTTTTGCGCAACCGGCCCGGGAGGGCAGAGTGTCAATACTACCCAGTCTGCAGTACGGATTACCCATATTCCCACCGGAGTAGTGATAAGCTGCCAGGATGAGAAATCACAGCTTCAAAATAAAGAGAAAGCTATGCGTATATTGCGCAGCCGGTTGCTCGACAAGTACATTTCCGAACAGACAGAAGAGCTGGCACAGACCCGAAAGACAATGGTTGGCAGCGGTGATCGCAGTGAAAGAATTCGGACTTATAATTTTCCGCAGAATAGGGTAACAGAACACAGGATTGGCCTTACCCTGCACAAGCTTGATCTCGTACTAGCTGGTGATCTCGATGAAATAGTCGATGAATTAACAGCCAATGAAAGAGCTGAGCTGCTTAAGGCCGCAGGAGAATGATTAAATGGAAACATTAACTATTGAAGAAGCTCTCAAACGGGCTTCTTTTTATATACGTCAGGCCGGTATGGATCAACCGAGATTAGAGGCCGAATTGTTGCTTTCTTTTTGCATTGGGAAAGATCGACTTCGTTTAAGGCTGCTGCAGGATAAGACTCTGAATGATGAAAAGCTCACCTTTTATGAAGAAATAGTGAACAGAAGGTGTACCGGGGAACCTCTAGCTTATATAACCGGAGAAAAATACTTTTTTGGCCGTTCTTTTTCTGTAAATAAGAATGTATTAATTCCCCGTCCGGAAACTGAAAAGATTATTGAAATTACTATTAGCCGCTTTCGGATTGAAGGGTATAAAAAGAGTTCAAAATTCAAATGTCTTGATCTTGGCACCGGTAGTGGAGTTCTCGCTGTTACCCTGGCTCTCGAGTTCCCCCAGGGATTGTTTTGGGCGGTCGACATTTCAAAGGAAGCACTTGAAACCGCTCGCTGCAATGCAAGAAGATTAAATGTAGTCGACAGAATTCGTTTTCTGCAGAGCAACTATTTCGATGCTTTGCAGGGAGAAAAAAATGTGAAATTTGATCTTATCGTCTCTAACCCTCCCTATATTGATCAGAAAGCTATGAACAACTTGCCTGCTGATGTAAAAAACTTTGAGCCGGAAATTGCCTTAAGTGGCGGGAAAGAAGGACTTGATGGTTACCGCACTATCATAGCCGGGCTGCCGGACCACATAAGTAAACCCGGTTTGCTGTTGCTGGAAATAGGATCAAACCAGTGGGAAGCAGTTGAGACAATTTGTAGTCAGGCGAGAATATTTAGATCTATTGCCTGTCATAATGATCTTGCCGGTCTTCCCAGAGTTGTCGAGGGTGTTGTTTAGTTTAAGCCTTTGCCGGTTGAGGTGATTGTCAGTTTGCCGTGTTTAACCCCTTTGACGCCAATAAGTCTCCCGGCAAGTTCTTTCGCTTCAACTGCAGGACCTTTGATAACCATTACTTCAAGACAGTGATCATGTTCCAGGTGAACATGCATAACCGAAATAATCATATCATGATGATCGTGCTGAAGTTCCAACAATAGATCGCTTAGGCCTTTAACATGGTGGTTATAAATAATTGTTATAGTTCCGGCGACTTCTTCCTCGTCCCGGGACCAGTCGAGCTCTACCAGTTGGTTTCTGATCAAGTCTCTGATAGCTTCAGAACGATTAGGATAACCGCGCTTAACAATTTCCTGGTCAAGCCTGGCAAGTAGTTCTTTTTCCATTGATATGCCGAAGCGGATTAAACCGGGCATCTATGAGCACCTCCAACGGTTGTTCCTTAGATTATAGCACAGGTAAATATATAATCATGAAGGGTTTACTCTTAGGCTGAAATCAAGTAATGTATATATAAATTAAAAAAAGCGATCCAGTGTTTTATAATTATCCTTGCATGATTATCGAGTATCTACCGACCGTTTTGGAGGGGTAGGATTTGTTCTGGACCATTGTTTTTACCACCCTTGGCGGGATGGGCCTTTTTTTATTCGGAATTCAAATTATGGCTTCCGGTATGCAAAAAGCAGCCGGTGACCGGTTCCGTAAAATTCTTGAAATGCTAACTAATAATCCAATTCTTGGTGTTATCACAGGAATTGTTGTTACCATCCTGGTACAGAGCAGCAGCACTTCCACGGTAATGGTTGTTGGTTTCGCCAATGCAGGACTGATGAACCTTTCCCAGGCGATAAGCGTTATAATCGGAGCAAATATTGGGACGACTGTGACAGCGCAGATTGTCTCTTTTAAAATCGGCGTTATTGCCCTGCCTACAATAGGGATTGGTTCACTCTTAAACTTTTTTGGCAAGCGTAGATTCCACCGGTATCTTGGGCAGACAATTTTGGGATTTGGGCTTCTCTTCCTTGGCATGACAACAATGTCGGAAGGGATGAGTCCGCTCCGTGAATTCGAAGCTTTCCATCGCCTGCTGGCTCAATTCAGTGTATATCCGGTGCTGGGTATACTCTGCGGAGCTTTATTTACAGCTCTGGTTCAAAGCAGCAGTGCCTCAACCGGTGTAATTATAGCCCTGACGATGCAGGATTTGATCCCTTTTGAATCTGCAGTTCCGCTAATATTGGGTACAAACATAGGAACCTGCATAACGGCCATCCTGGCCAGTATAGGCGCCAATGTGGCGGCGCGACGGGCGGCAACTGCACACGTGCTATTTAATGTTATCGGAGTAACGCTAGCCCTGATCCTGCTTGGACCTTTCACGGAAATAATGATGGAAACAGCAAGTACTGTCCCCCGCCAGGTTGCAAATACACATACAATCTTCAATATTTTTAATACCATAATATTTTTGGTCTTTCTTAAATTCTTTTCCCGCCTTGTCTGCCGGATTATCCCTGGTGAAGATGAGAAAATTGAATTCGGGCCGAAATACTTAGATCACCGAATTTTAAAAACTCCACCTGCAGCAATAGGAGGGGTAAAAAAAGAAGTATTGAGGATGGCAGGTATTGCCCGGGAAATGTTAGATGAATCGGTGCAGGTATTTTTAACAAATGATCTTAAGAAGGTTAAACATATTGAACAGATGGAAGAGCTGGTCGATGGCCTCGAGAAAGAGATCAATATTTATCTGGCAGAATTGTCGCAGCACTCCATGTCTCAAGAACAGTCTAAAATGGTAGCCAACCTGATGTCGGCGGCTAACGACCTTGAGCGTATCGGCGATCATGCGGAAAATATTATGCAGCTTGGCGAAGCTAAAACTGAAGACAGGCTTCCTTTTTCACAGGCAGCGCTTGAAGAAATAACAGAATTTTACGGCAAAGTTGAAGCCATGCTGGAAAAAGCGGTAAAAGCATTTGAGACGAATGATCATGAGCTTGCGAACCAGGTTGTTCTGGAAGATGATTATGTTGATGACCAGGAAAAATTACTGCGCAAAATGCACATAGATAGGATCAATACCAAGAAATGTTACCCTGCTGCCGGCGTGATTTACCTTGATCTGCTGAGCAATCTAGAGCGTGTCGGGGATCATGCAAACAATATCGCCGATCTGGTTCTTACAGAGTAAAGCCAAACGAAAAAGAATTAACAGAGGAGCTTTTATGACGAGTACATTTAAGCGTGTTAACGGTACTCTATTACTGGACAACAGTTATCCTGCCTTAGCCAGGGCAGTATCGATTATTCGCCGTGGCGGCCTAGTTGCGTTTCCCACAGAAACTGTATATGGACTCGGCGCTTCAGCCACTGACAGCAACGCAGTAAATAATATATTTCTGGCAAAGGGACGCCCTTCTGATAATCCACTGATAGTGCATATCTCATCTATTAACCAGTTGACAAATATTGCCCGGGATATACCTGAAACAGCTTTCCTGCTTGCTGAAAAATTTTGGCCGGGAGCGCTGAGCATTGTTCTCACCAGGTCAGAGATCATTCCTCCTGAGGTAAGTGCAGGGTTGCGAACTGTTGCAGTAAGAATGCCTGATCATAAGGTTGCGCTTGACCTGATAAGAATGTCGGGAGTTCCGATAGCTGCTCCGAGCGCAAACCGATCGGGCAGGCCGAGCCCGACCAGTTATCGTCATGTACTGGAGGATCTGGCCGGGCGCATAGATGCGGTGATCAAAGATGATGATTGTTCAATCGGCGTTGAATCTACGGTAATTGATCTTTCCGGACCAGTTCCGGTAATACTCAGACCCGGCGGTGTAAGTCGTGAAGAGCTGGAAAGTGTTCTAAAACTCAACGTTAAAGTGTCCGCTCCCCTTTTCAGAGAAGGGATCCCAAGTTCACCGGGCATGAAATACCGGCATTATTCTCCGAAAGCGCCCCTGATCCTTGTTACAGGTGATGAAACCAGGCGTATGCATTTCGCAGAGAAAATCGCTGATTGTTACAGAAGAAAAGGACAAAGGGTTGGAATTTTAAATACTTTTTGCGAGAGCGGCAGACCCGATCTTAACAGATTAAGGATAATAGCATCGCGACTTTACCGTGAGTTGCGTATATTGGATCAACAAAATGTTGATATCATTATTGTTCAGGCAACCAGCAGCGGAGGAATTGGGCTGGCTGTGATGAATCGTCTTCGAAAGGCGGCTGCACGGATCATCAAAGTCTGACACGACAGTACAAAGGATTTCTCTTGATTAGTAATGGTCAGCCGGAATCTGAATCAAACGCTGCAGTTAAGTTTGAAAAGGAGATTCAAAATTGCTTAAAATACTTTTTGTGTGCACCGGTAATACCTGTCGCAGTCCGATGGCGGAAGCTTTGTTAAAGAACATGCTGTCTGGAGAAAAACTGCGATATGAAATTGAAGTCTTATCTGCGGGGCTTTCATCATTTCCGGGTGAGAAAGTATCGCACGAAGTGATTAAACTGTTACAGAATGAAGGTGTTGGAAACATTCAGGATCGGCGTTCTGTAATGCTTGATCGACTAATGGTTGATGAAGCTGATCTGATCTTTGTGATGACCGGTGACCATCTCAGAAAGCTCACTGCGCTGTTTCCTTTTACAAAGGGAAAAGCTTATAAATTAACCGATTATGCTGAGTGCTTCGGAGGGGCCGACATTGATGATCCTATCGGTCAGGACGAAGAAATATATCGCAAAGTGTTAGAGGATATCCGAGTCTGTTTAAAGAATTTAATTTCTAAATTAGAGCTAAGAGGGGGATAAATATGAAGATAGCTATCGGCAGTGATCACGCCGGTTACCGGTTAAAAGATCAGGTAGTCGAATATCTGAAGGCCTCCAATCATGAATTAAATGATTATGGTGTATTTTCCGAGGAAAGTGCTGATTATCCCGATCTTGCATCGGCTGTAGCCGGTTTTGTACAAAGAGAGGAATTGTCTTTCGGCATTTTGATTTGTGGCACAGGAATTGGCATGTCTATTGCTGCTAACAAATACAAAGGGATCAGGGCAGCTCTCTGTGCCGAGCCATATTCTGCCCGCTGTGCACGACAACATAATGATGCAAATGTGCTTACACTGGGTTCACGAGTCATTGGACCAGGTCTGGCGATTGATATCGTATGCACATTTCTTGGTACTGAATTTGAAGGGGGACGTCATTCCAGGCGAATTGAAAAGATAAGCCTGGCTGAAAAACTGATGAACAGAAAATAATGAATCAAGGCTACAAGAAGGGCCTGGCATGGCAGTAATAACTATGAATAATTATCCTGCCGGAGTAATGCAGATGGAGTTGAACTTATTAATATGGAAAGACTAGAAGCAATCCTTTCGACGGCACCTCTTCAGGAAATAGATCCTGAAATAGCTTTCACATTAGATAATGAGCGAAAACGGCAGCAGGAAAACCTGATCATGATTGCATCTGAGAATCTTGTCAGCAGAGCTGTATTAGAAGCCCAGGGTTCAGTTTTAACCAACAAGTATGCTGAAGGTTACCCAGGTGCAAGGTATTATGGCGGTTGCTACTTTGTCGATCAGGCTGAAGAACTGGCGTATAAAAGAGCTGTTGAGCTTTTTAAAGCAGAACATGTCAATGTTCAGCCGCATTCAGGTACTTCTGCAAATATGGCGGTTTATCTTGCCATGCTAAAGCCCGGTGACCGCATTCTTGGTATGGATCTCAGTCATGGCGGGCATCTTACCCACGGAAGCAAAGTAAATATTTCCGGCCGTTATTATGAGGCATTCAGCTATGGAGTTGATCGCAAAACCAGTTTCATTGACCTTGATCAGGTCAGAGAAAAGGCACTCAGCGTAAAACCAAAATTAATAATAGCAGGCGCCAGCTCCTATCCACGGCAGATAGATTATGAAGGATTCAGATCAATTGCTGATGAAGCAGGCGCGCTTTACATGGTAGATATGGCACATACTGCCGGCCTGATAGCCGCCGGGGTTCACCCTAACCCCGTTGAGGTGGCAGATATAGTTACCGCAACCACCCATAAGACTTTTCGCGGTCCCAGGGGTGGAATTATTTTCTGTAAATCAGCATATGCGTCAGCAATAGACAAAGCAGTCTTCCCCGGATTACAGGGTGGTCCGCTCATGCACATCATAGCGGCAAAGGCAGTTGCTTTTAAAGAGGCGCTTACTCCTGAGTTTGTCAGCTACCAGAAAACAGTGTTGGCCAATGCCCGTGCCCTTGCAAAAAGCCTTGTAGAGAGCAGTTTCGATCTGGTGACCGGTGGTACAGACACTCACCTTATTCTGGTTGATCTTCGGAGAAAAGGTATCTCCGGCAGAGATGCGGAAAAACTGCTGGAAGATGTTCAGTTAACTGTGAATAAAAATGTGATACCTTTTGATCCGAAAGGCGCAAATGATCCCAGCGGGATCAGGCTGGGTACTCCAACCCTGACTTCCCGCGGTATGAAACCGGAGCAGATGGCAGAAGTAGCAATGCTTATTAATAAAGCGATTGAAAGTCGCAATGATCCTGAAGCCCTGGCAGATATTCGGAAAAGCGTTGGCAGGCTTTGCCGGGAATTTCCTGCCTATTAATAATAAAAAGATAGGAGATGGTTCGCATGGAACAAGTAAATGTTGTCGATCATCCGCTTGTGGTTCACAAGTTGACGCAATGCCGTCGGAGAGAGACAGAAACCTGGCAGTTCAGGGGGCTGGTTGAAGAGATTACGGCAATGCTGCTTTATGAAGCTGTCAGAGATATTGAAACCGAGGAAAAAGATATTGTTACTCCGGTGACAGCTGCCAAAGGAAAGTTTATTAAAGATTCAGAGCCCGTTTTTATTGCTGTATTAAGGGCAGGTTTAGGTATGGTGCCCGGTGCGTTACGCCTGTTTCCTTATGCAAGAGCGGGACATATAGGATTATACCGTGATCATGATACTCATGTTCCAGTTGAATATTACTGTAACCTTCCTCCGAATATCAGTGAACTTGATTGCTTCTTGCTAGAACCGATGCTCGCAACGGGTGGCTCTGCCACACACGCTATATCTGTATTGAAAAAAGCCGGCGCAAAAAAAATAAAGCTGTTAAGCTTGATTGCGGCCCCGGAAGGCATTAAAACAATCATTTCGGAACATCCGGATATTAAAATCTACCTCGCTTCGTTGGATGAAAAATTAAATGAGAATGCCTACATTGTTCCGGGTCTTGGTGATGCCGGCGACCGTCTTTTTGGTACAGCTTAATGCATGAGGATTTAACCGGTATTGATCGTCCTGACTGGGATCATTATTTTATGGAAATTGCTACAGTTGTTGCAAAGCGGTCAACCTGCCTTAGGAGGAAGGTGGGCGCGCTTCTAGTTCAAAACAAGAGGATTCTTTCCACAGGCTACAACGGCGCTCCCGGTGGATTGAGTCACTGTGCCCAGGTTGGCTGTATCAGGGAGCAGTTGAAAGTTCCTTCGGGAGAGCGACATGAGTTGTGCAGGGGACTCCATGCTGAGCAGAATGCAATAATCCAGGCTGCGGTTCACGGTGTAGCTATCGATAATGCTATTCTTTACTGTACTCACTATCCCTGTGCTGTCTGTGCCAAGATGCTCGTTAATGCCGGAATTAGATCACTGGTGCTTGCTGCCAATTATCCCGATGATTTGGCGAAAGAGATTTTTGCGGAAGCTGGAATTAACGTCAGGTTTATAGTATAATATTTCGCGTGCCGTGCTTTTAGTTTGTATAAATATTTGCATATTTCAACGATTAGCCTGCACTCTGATTTTCGCTAATATATAACTGAACATTAATAACCGCATCAGCTTAATAATGTTAATGACTACCTAAATACTACGCCGGCATATTCAAAAGGACCTTTTAAGCCATTATTTGATGAAGGTTATTTATTTGACTTAGAATATAGCTTGCTTAATTTTATTGTTGCAGCATAAATCAGTATCAGTTTAAAGGATGGTGGGGTATGTCGATTCAGGTAAAAGAACTTATTGACAAGATTAAAAACGAGGGTGTCCTTGCGGCCGAGACTGAGGCTGAAAAAATTATTTCCGAAGCTGAGGAAAAGGCAGCCCAACTAATTAAGGATGCTCAGGCCAAAGCGGAATTGCATAAGGCCCAGGTCGAACAGGAGTTGGAACAGCAAAAAGCTGCCGGTATTGCTGCTATTAAGCAGGCCGCCCGCGATGTTTTAATCGGTTTGGACAAGCAGCTTATAAAACGAATGGACGCGGTTATCATTGAATCAGTAGATACAGCACTGACAACTTCTTTAACAGAGAAAATTATTGTAGAGATGGTCCATGCCTGGGCTGAAAAGGGCGAAGAGGGCATCAGGGTAGTTCTCTCTTCAAAAGATGCCGAAACGTTGAAAGAGTCTTTAAAGGGAAAATTGTCGCAGAGCCTCAAGGATGGAGTGGAAATAATCCCCTCTGCTAAGTTTGATAAAGGTTTTCGTATCGGTGGCAGTAGTGGGGTTTTATACGATTTTTCCAAGGAAAGTATTGCGGAGGTTCTGTCTCAGGCTCTCTCCCCCGACCTTGCAGCAGCTTTAAAAGAGTCAATCTAAGGACTTGGAGGAAAGTGTCTTGAAAAACCATTATTACACGTTAGCGGCCCTTGGAACGATCAGGCTGGAAGAAAAAATACCCGTTACTGAAGAATATTTTTTGCAGTTTGCTGAAGATACAATTGATGCGAAAAGCTATCAGGTTTTGTTAAAAAGTCGCTGGGGCTTAACGGAGCCAACCGGCTTTTCTTTTGCTGACCGGATTCTCTCCTGGGAAAAGGAACTGCGTTTGGAATTGGCTAAAGCACGTGCTTTGAAGCTGCCATTTGACGCTTCTCCAGATCTAGAGGAATCAAAAGGTAGCTACAACTTGCTTGAACAGGTGCGAGCTGTCATGGCTTTAGATTCACCTTTGGATGCGGAGCGATATTTGGACCAATTGCGATGGTGCTATTTAGAAGAGACGGGTGCTCACCACTATTTTGACCTTGAGGCTTTGGTCGTATATTATTTAAAACTTCAGCTTGCTTTGCGTCAGGAAAAGTTTAAAGTGGAACTTGGCAGAGATTCTTTTGAAAAAGAATACGCTGCTTTAGCTGACAGTTAATATACTGATTACCTTATAGAAATGGGTGAGGATGATTAACAAAGTAATTGGAGTTAGTGGAAATATGGTATCTGTGGAATATGCCGGCGAAGCCACGATGAACGAAGTCTGCTACATTAATACCGGTGATAAGAAATTAAAATCAGAGGTCATCCGTATTAAGGGCAATGTGGCCGACCTCCAGGTTTTTGAAATGACTTCAGGTATAAGTGTGGGGGAAACTGTTGAATTCAGCGGTGAATTACTCAGTGTGCAGTTAGGCCCGGGTTTATTGGGGCAAATATATGATGGATTGCAGAACCCCTTACCTGAACTGGCACAGCAGTGTGGCTTCTTTTTAGAACGCGGTGTCTATATGGCAGCTCTCGATGATAAAAAAGAGTGGGAATTTAGCCCGACGGTGGAGGCCGGTGCCAGGTTGGAATCCGGCGAACAGATCGGCTTTGTCAAAGAGGGTCTTTTTAATCACTGGATCATGGTCCCCTTTCAGCTTGATGGTGTTCTAACAATCGAGAGCATTGCTGCGGCAGGAACATACACCATTAATGATGTGCTGGCGGAAGTTAAAGATGAAAAAGGCGACATTCACCAATTAACAATGGTATTTAACTGGCCCGTAAAAAGAGCGATTAAAAACTATGCAGAGCGCTTGAAGCCGGAAGAAACTCTGATCACAAAACTAAGAATTATTGACACTTTCATCCCCGTGGCCAAGGGCGGTACTTACTGCATTCCCGGTCCTTTTGGCGCCGGTAAAACGGTTCTGCAGCAAATAACTTCCAGGTATGCTGATGCGGATATTATTATTATCGCTGCCTGTGGTGAGCGTGCCGGCGAGGTAGTGGAGACCCTGAAAGAGTTTCCCGAGCTGATCGACCCGAAAACCGGCCGTTCTTTAATGGAAAGAACCATCATAATCTGCAACACCTCTTCCATGCCGGTTGCTGCTCGTGAAGCTTCAGTTTATACGGCGGTAACTATGGCCGAATATTACCGGCAGATGGGCCTGAATGTTCTGATGCTGGCTGATTCAACCTCGAGGTGGGCCCAGGCTATGCGTGAAATGTCCGGTCGTCTGGAAGAAATTCCAGGGGAGGAAGCATTTCCTGCCTACCTGGAATCCCTGATTGCCGCCTTTTATGAGCGGGCCGGGATAGTTCGCCTCAAAAGTGGCGATATCGGCTCTGTGACTATCGGCGGCACTGTTTCTCCGGCCGGTGGTAACTTTGAAGAGCCGGTAACCCAGGCCACTTTGAAGGTAGTAGGCGCATTTCACGGTTTGTCACAGCAGCGGGCTGATGCCCGTAAATATCCTGCTATCCACCCCCTGGAATCCTGGTCAAAATATAAGGGGATCATCGATCAAAAGAAAACAGAATATGGTCGGGCCATTCTCTTTAAAGGTGACGAGGTTGGCCAAATGATGAAAGTAGTTGGTGAAGAGGGTACGTCCCTTGATGATTATATCATTTACCTAAAATCGGAGTTGCTGGATTACGTGTATATTCAACAGAACTCCTTTGATCCTGTAGATGCTGCTGTTGAGCCTGAGCGCCAACTACATATCTACGATATTCTAATCGGTATTCTGACGGCTAAGTTAGATTTTGCCGGCAAAGAGGAAGCCCGCTCCTGGTTTAACCGGGTGCGGCAGAACTTCCTGGACTATAATGGTAAAAAATGGAAGAGTGACGAGTTTAATAATTTGGAGAAAACCATCTCCGAACTGTTGGACGATAAGAAAATTGGGGTCGAAGCAGATGCCGAAAGTCTTTGGGCAGGCGAGTCAAGGAGGGGCTAGTATTGCAAAAAGTATACAGTAAAATCGAATCGATCTCCGGTAACGTTATTACAGTAAAGGCAACGGGTGTGCGCTACAAGGAGCTTGCCGTTGTGGGAAGCAGGTACGGCTCATCAATGGCGGAAGTAATCCGTCTTAAAGGCGATGAAGTTGCCCTGCAGGTTTTTAATGGTGCACGGGGAGTATCCACCGGGGATGAAGTCCGGTTCATGGGTGAGCCGATGAAAGTTTCTTTTTCCCCGAACCTATTAGGGCGTATTTTTGATGGATCAGGACGGCCGCGGGACGGAGGACCTGAACTTGCCGATACAATGGTTGAAATTGGTGGCCCTTCCGTTAACCCCGCCAAGCGGATTATTCCCCGCAACATGGTCCGGACAGGGATTCCCATGATTGATGTTTTTAATTCGCTGGTAGAGTCGCAGAAACTGCCTATTTTTTCAGTTTCCGGAGAGCCTTATAATGAACTTTTAGCGCGGATTGCCCTACAGGCTGAGGTTGATATTATTATCCTCGGTGGGATGGGTCTAAAATACGATGATTATCTTTTCTTCAAGGATACTCTGGAAAAGGGTGGCGTGATGTCAAGGACAGTCTTTTTTGTCCATACCGCGTCCGACCCCGTCGTTGAATCCCTGCTGGTTCCCGATATTGCCCTGGCGGTGGCGGAAAACTTTGCCATCCAGGACAAACGGGTCCTGGTTCTGCTGACCGATATGACCAACTTCGCCGATGCCATGAAGGAAATCGCCATTACGATGGAACAGGTTCCCTCCAACCGTGGCTATCCCGGAGACCTTTACACCCAGTTAGCCTCACGGTATGAAAAGGCGGTTGATTTTGAAGGGTCAGGCTCAATTACTATCCTTGGCGTAACCACCATGCCCGGGGATGACGTTACCCACCCTGTGCCCGATAACACGGGATACATCACTGAAGGACAGTTCTATCTTCGTAATGGCCGGATCGAGCCGTTCGGATCTCTGTCCAGGTTAAAGCAGCTGGTAAATGGTGATACCCGTGAGGATCACCGTGCCATCATGGACGGCATGATTAAACTGTATGCTGCCTATAAGGAGTCCCTGGAAAAGAAATCAATGGGTTTTAAAATGTCAGACTGGGATGAGAAGCTTTTGACTTATGGTCAGTTGTTTGAAAAGGAAATGATGGATCTTTCCGTCAACATTCCCCTGGAGGCCGCCCTGGATAAAGGATGGGAAATTTTAGGCGGCTGCTTTGCGCCGGAGGAAACAGGATTAAAGTCGGAGCTGATCGAAAAATACTGTCGTACTAAGGTGTAGATCATGGCAAAAATCAAGTATACGAAAAATGAATTAAAAAAGCAAAAGGACCAGCTTAAAAGGTTCAGGCGCTATTTACCCACGCTGATTCTGAAGAAGCAGCTGCTGCAGATGGAGATAAGACAGGTCGAGATGCAAATAAACGAAAAGAACCAGCAGCGGGAAAGAATAAATGCCGAACTGATGAGCTGGGTTCATGTTTTTGGCGAAAATTTGAATATTGCCGAGCTGGTTAAGGTAAAAGAGACGGATCTGGAAACCACTAACATAGCCGGTGTTGATATTCCAGTGTTTAATAAGGTCATTTATGAGAATATGCCCTATGACTTAATGTTCTATCCTTTATGGGTGGATGCAGGTGTTCAAAAGTTGAAAGAGCTTTTTTCTGCAGATATGGAACTTACTATTCTTAAAAAACAGGCTGAACTACTGGGTGAAGAATTAAGAATCACTTCTCAGCGGGTCAACTTGTTCGAAAAGGTAAAGATTCCTGACACCACGGAAAATATCAGGCGCATTAATATTTTCCTCGGCGATCAACAGACGGCGGCGGTTGTGCGGGGCAAGTTATCGAAAAATAAACTGGTGAGGGAGGCTTAAGCGATGATCGCAGAGATGAAAAATGTATCGATGGTTGTCCAGACCAAAGATAAAGAGTTAACTCTGGATGCACTGGCCGAACTTGGCCTCGTCCACCTTGAAGACTTTCAGTATTCTTCACCGGAAGTTGATGATGCTCTTGCCAGGAAAAACAGGGCAGAAGCTGCCTATAATTTTTTGATCTCACTCAAAAACAAGAATGACCTGACTTCCCCTTCTGTAGAAGTTTCAGAGGCCATAGAGGAAGTACTGAAGATAAAGGATGATCTTCAGGCTGCAATGGAACAGGAAGCTGCTTTAGAAAAACAGATTGCCGGTTTGGAAAAATGGGGGGATTTTAATCCCGCAGACTTCAACTTTCTTGCGAACAAGGGTTACTACCTGAAAATATATACCTTTCCTGGTGGCAAAAGCGACGATATCAACGATCTCGAGGGTTACGTAGTAATTTTAGAGGAAAACAAAAAAGAGTTGATATTTGCTCACCTTACCCGTGAACCTGTAAAACTGGACGATCATGAAGAGTTTAAGCTCCCCCAGCAAAGTCTCAGCGCTATGCGGGCAGAAAAAAATGAATTAGAAGCGAAGATTGCAGAGCTTACAGGCAAAGTACAGCAATATCATGGTCTTGGGCCTGCTCTACATGCTCACCTGGAAGAACTGGACTCTAACCTGCAATATTGGATTGCCAAAGCAAATACCGTAGATGAAGGAAATCTCACCGCTATAGTCGGATATCTTCCTGCTGACGAAGCAGAGGCCGTCCAGAATTGGGCCCGACAGAATTCTGTCGCTTTAGCCATAACGGAGCCGGAAACATTAGAATCCGTCCCAACGCTAATCCGTAATCCCAGGTGGTTGCAGATTGTTGAACCTGTATTCAAATTTATGGGTACAGTCCCCGGCTATAAAGAACTGGATATAAGCCTGGTATTTCTTTGTTTTTTCACTATATTTTTTGCCATGATTATCGGGGATGCCGCCTACGGAAGCATTTTTTTCCTGGCAGGACTCGGTCTGGTAATTTACTATGGCAAATCTAAAAAAGAGAAACCTCCACTGGCTGTGGTGCTTTTTACCATTCTTGGTTTGGCCACGGTTATATGGGGGAGCATGACCGGTTCCTGGTTTGGCAGTCCTGAACTGATCAAAGGTACTATATTGGAAAAACTGGTAATTCGCCAGCTAACGGAGGGTTTCAGTTTCCATACGCCCGCCGGTGAATTTTATAAGGTTTTGAGCGGCCAGGATGTTATCATGCTGTTGTGTTTCACCATCGCGATAGTTCACCTTACTATTGCGCAGGTTTGGAATTTTTTACGTGCCCTGGCTCACCGCTCTCTGCAGGCCCTGGGTCAGGTAGGATGGATGCTAATTAACTTTGGTCTTTTCTACCTGGTGCTCGATATGGTGGCGAGATTCAACCTCGACCAGGCGCTTGGTGCGGGAGGTCTCGTTACAGACATGAGTTTAAATATTATTATTATTGGGTTAGCGTTGATCGTTCTTTTTGGCTCACAAAGACCAAGGGGTAACTTTTTTAAAGGACTGCTTGGCGGTCTTGGAGATCTACCGAGCACAGTTCTGGGATCTATATCGGCCTTCGGTGACATCATATCTTATGTGCGGCTTTTTGCCATGGGTCTGGCGGGAGCCGAAATAGCGAGAGCATTCAATAACATGGCCGGAGACCTTTTATCCGGCAATACGTTCATATTTGGGGTGCTGATCCTGTTAATCGGGCATGCCTTTAACTTAGTTCTCTGCAGCCTGGGAGTGCTGGTGCACGGAATTCGTTTGAAAATGCTGGAGTTCTCGGGTCGGCTGGGTATACAGTGGTCTGGCCAGGAATATAATCCATTCAGATTTCGTAGAGATTTTATTTAACCGGTAACCATCTCTACAATATCTCGACGGTTAGGACTAGTATCTTTTATTGTATCGGGATAATATACCGAAATAAACTGCATTATTGAAAAGGAGCCTGATAAAATGGTTGAGTATGGATTAATGGGTATTGCTGCAGCGCTTGCTATCTCTGCTGTTGGATCTTCACTCGGTATTGGTGCGGCCGGGCAGGCTGTTATTGGAGCGTGGAAAAAAGCATTCATGCAGAATAAGCCTGCTTCGTTTATGTTGTTGGCTTTTACTGGCTTTCCGCTCTCCCAGACTTTTTATGGTTTAATTCTAATGAATACCATCGTAGCATCGGCACATCTCTTAGAGAGTGGTGTAATTCTGGGGATCGGTATTTTTGGTGGCCTTGCAATCGGCACATCAGCCTATTTCCAGGGCGTTGCCGGTGCCGGTGCAGTCGATGCTTTTGCAGAGACAGGCAAAGGGTTTACCAACTATGTTCTGGTGCTTGGCGTTATTGAATCCGTTGCTCTGCTGGCTATGGTGTTTCTGATGACGATGATCAACACCATAGCAGGGTAATTTCTGCAGAAGTGCTCTGCTATCGGTCGGATTAATCATTTGAGGCTGTCTGCAAAAGTGTTTTGGTCAGCCCCTATAGTTATCAATTTTGTCACTAAATTAATGCTGTTTAAAACAAGCGGACGGGTAGCGCTTACGCTATTATGCCTCTACCCAGGGTATTCATTTTAAGGTGTGTGGAAGGAATATTTTATGACTCAGGAATTGATTGTGCAGGGGGGTATACCCCTGCATGGCTCTGTCAGAATAAAAGGTTCAAAAAATGCAGGGTTACCCATAATCGCTGCCGCTTTGCTTATAGATGAACCAGTGGTTATAGAAGAAGTGCCAGATCTTCTCGATGTTCGTACAATGCTGTCTGTTATAGAATCTCTCGGGGCTGTAGTTGACTACGATTCGAATGAAGAAAGAATTACTATAAATCCGAAAAATCTTCAGTCGGCTGAGCCACCCGTAGATCACATGCAGAAAATGCGTGCATCATTTCTGGTTTTAGGTCCCCTGCTGGCCCGTTACGGATATGCCCGACTTTCCCTTCCCGGCGGTTGTGCGATTGGCACGCGGCCCGTAGATCTTCACCTCAAAGGCTTTGAAGCAATGGGTGTTGAATTTTCCTACACCAGCGGTTTGGTTGAAGGTAAAACCGGTTTCTTAAAGGGTGCAGATGTTTATCTTGATTATCCGAGCGTAGGCGCAACAGAAAATCTGATCATGGCGGCAGTGCTGGCAAAGGGATCCACTACAATTGAGAACGCCGCTTCAGAACCTGAAATTGTAGACTTAGCCGGCTTTTTAAACAGCGCCGGAGCCAAAATCAGCGGCGCTGGAACCAAAACAATTCGCATAAATGGTGTTAAGCAGCTTGGTGGAACCAAATATGCAGTGATACCGGATCGCATTGAGGCGGGAACATTTCTGCTAAGTGCAGCAGTTACCGGTGGTGAAATTATCGTTAACAATGTTCTTGCCGCTCACCTCAAACCGCTGCTGGCTAAAATGAGAGAGACGGGAGTAGAAATAGAAGAGACTGATCTTTCAGCGATCAGGGTTAGAGGGAGCCTTGACAAAAAGTGTGTTGACTTAAAAACACAGCCTTACCCGGGTTTTCCAACCGACCTTCAGCCCCAGTTTATGAGTTTGCTTGCAGCCTCCCGGGGAACAGGACTGGTGACTGAAACTGTATTTGAAAACCGCTTCAGACACATTGGCGGTTTGCTGCGCATGGGAGCAGACATACAGGTGGAGGGAAGCAGGGCAGTTGTTCAGGGAGTCAAAAAGCTTAGCGGCGCCCCCGTTGAAGCTTCCGATCTGAGAGGTGCTGCGGCGCTTGTTCTGGCAGCGCTGTCTGCCGGGGGAACTTCACGCATAACCGGACTTGAACATCTTTGGCGCGGTTACAGCGGGTTTGAAGATAGGCTCAGAAGTCTCGGCGCCAATTTAAAAGTGGAAACTAATATTAATTTAACGTGGGAAAGAGCAGCAGGAGAATAATATATTCCGGGGTGGTTAAATGTATACTTATCCCGGCAACATCCATATACACAGCACACACTCTGACGGCAGCGGAACTATTGCGAAGATTGCGACAGCGGCTGCTGCAGCCGGTTTAAGTTTTGTTGTTATCAGTGATCATGAAACCCTGGCGGGGCTTCCCGAAGAAGCTATCTGTCAGGGTGTTCTTGTATTGGTTGGAGCTGAAATCAACAAGGATAAGAATCATTACCTGGCGCTTGGTATTGATAAACCGGTTCAGTTTGATGATGAACATCCCCAGAATGTAATTGATCGCGTCTGCCAGGCCGGGGGAATTGGATTTATAGCTCATCCTTTTGATCGAGGTTCCCTCTATATTGAAAAAGGTAAAGCTTTCCCCTGGAAAAACTGGCCGGTTTTCGGTTTTAACGGAATTGAAATCTGGAATTTTTCCTCACACTGGCGAGGCCTGCATCCGTCTCTTTTCAGAACTTTGTATTGGTTTTTCTTCAATCGCAGGGGAGCAATGAAAGGTCCGCCCCGCAGACTTCTAAGATTGTGGGATTGCTATAACTCAAACGGCCACAGAATTGTCGCCATAGGCAGCAGCGACGCCCATGCTTATCGATACAGGTTGGCGTTGTGTTCGATCATAATATTCACCTATCGTTATACATTTACAACAATCAATACATACATAGTGATGAAGGAAAAACTGAGCGGCAATTTTACGGAAGCAAAGGCTCAGGTTATAGATGCCCTGAGCAGGGGGTGCTGTTTTACTTCTTTTGAAACACTTGGCAAGGCAAAAGAATTTTCATTTACCGCGTTAGCGGGTGACCAGCTGATTTTAATGGGTGGTGAAATCCGTATGGAACGAAGGATTAAGCTGCAGATTAAGGCGCCGGGCAAACGATCTTTAATCAGGTTAATATGTAGTGGCGAGCTGTTGCTTGAAACAAAACAACCGGAAATAATTTATGAAGCTTACAGGCCGGGGGTGTACAGGGTGGAAGTGTATTATCGTCCACACTGCGGAAGAGCGCGGCCATGGATATTTTCCAACCCGATTTACATTCTTCCCTTTCAATATTCCCGATAGTTGCATGGTGCTTGTTCATGATATATTATTTATAAAGATATAACTTGATACAAATGTGCAAATATACAAGGAGGTATCTTCATGTTAAAAGTAGGCATCAATGGTTTTGGCAGAATTGGCAGGATGGCTATGCGTGTATCCATGAATCAAAATAAGGTTAAAGTAGTTGCTGTAAATGACCTTGCCGATAACTCCACATTGGCTCATTTACTGAAGTATGATTCAGTTTATGGTGTTTTAGATCTTGATATTAAAGCAGACGATCAGGGGTTTGATATCAATGGCGAAAGAATTGCGGTTTTTTCTGAGAGAGAGCCGGCTAAAATTCCCTGGAAAGATTATGAGGTTGATCTTGTTATAGAATCAACCGGTATCTTCCGGACCCGTCAGACAGCTTCTGCTCATTTGAATGCCGGAGCTGAACGAGTAATAATTACAGCCCCAGGCGAAGCTGATATCGTTATGGTGCTGGGGGTAAATGATCATCTTTATGATCCCGAGAAACATTACCTTATTTCTAACGCTTCCTGTACAACTAATGCATTAGCCCCACTTGCAAAAGTACTGCATGAAAATTTTGGCATTAAAAAAGGTCTGATGAATACAACACATGCCTACACAAATGATCAGAATCTGCTTGATTTCCCCCATTCAGATCTGAGGCGGGCCCGGGCAGCTGCCCTGTCAGTGATTCCCACTTCAACCGGAGCAGCAAAAACAGTAGGTGAAGTAATGCCTGAACTTAAAGGACGGATTGATGGCCTCGCTATAAGGGTCCCGACTCCCACAGTATCCCTGGTTGACTTTGTTGCCGAGTTGGAGAAAGAAGCTACAGTTGATGAAATTAATGCAGCTCTTAAGAAAGAAGCAGACGGCAGCGATTACTTTGCTTTCAGCGATCTGCCTTTAGTTTCTGTTGATTATAAAGGCGATCCCCATTCTGCCACCGTTGATGGAATGTCCACAATGGTCATAGGCGGTAATATGGCCAGGGTTCTGGCCTGGTATGATAATGAATGGGCATATTCCTGCCGTGTTATAGATCTTGCAGCGCTGATTGCGTCAAAATAAACAGTTGATTTAAGAAATACCGGAGGCGGTGGCTTGATGAAAGTAAACAGAAGCATTGAAGATATTAATGAAAAAATCAGATCGGGAAAAGCAGTTGTATTTACAGCTGAAGAAATCATTGATGTTATTGAAGAAAAAGGGATAGCCGAGACAGCTGCTCAAGTTGATGTTGTAACCACAGGAACCTTTGGACCGATGTGCTCTTCCGGCGTATTTCTAAATGTCGGGCATCCTCAGCCACGGATTAAGCTTAATGAAGCTTTTCTCAATGGCGTACCTGCATATGCTGGTATCGCTGCAGTAGATCTCTACCTCGGAGCGACAAGCCTCCCCCCTGCTGATCCGGCTAACCGTAATTACCCCGGAGACTTTCTTTACGGCGGTGGTCACGTTATCGAGGATCTTGTTGACGGTAAGGAAATACGGCTTGAAGCAACCTCATATGGCACAGATTGTTATCCACGTAAAAAAATTGATACCAGTTTCTACCTTTCCGAAATAAACGAAGCAACCCTATACAATCCACGGAATGCATACCAGAATTATAATGTTGCCGTTAACCTGGGAGATAAAACGATCTATACCTACATGGGCATACTTAAACCGAATATGGGCAATGCCAATTACAGTTCAGCAGGACAGTTAAGTCCGCTTTTTAATGATCCCCTCTTAAAAACTATCGGTATTGGCACGAGAATTTTCCTTGGAGGGGGAACCGGTTACGTGGCCTGGCATGGTACGCAGCACAATCCCTCTGCTGAAAGAGCAGAAAACGGCACTCCAAAATATCCTGCCGCTACCCTTGCTCTGATTGGCGATTTAAAACAGATGAAACCGAAATGGCTTAGAGGTTTAAATTTCCTGGGTTACGGAGCCACTCTACAAGTAGGGGTGGGAATTCCCATTCCCATTCTTAATGAAGAGATAATGGAATTCTGTGCGGTTCGCGATGAAGATATTTTCGCACCGATTGTAGACTATAACCGGGGTTATCCCCAGCGGGAAGCAGGAAATCTTGGTTTGATAAACTATGCTGAACTAAAAAGCGGTATGATTAATATAGATGGTAAAAAAGTACCCACTGCTTCGCTTTCAAGTTATGCCGGCGCCCGTGAGATTGCAGCCACCCTGAAATCATGGATCGAAAGCGGTGAGTTTACCCTTACCGTACCGGCTGCAGGACTGCCGTCAGTTGATGCAGGAATTAAACTTAATACGATGCCCCAGCGGGATCCCGAAGAAGGGGAGGAATAGCCATGGTCAAACAGAAAGTAGTTCTGCGCTTCCCGCCAAATATTGTTGAGCAACCAACAATTTATATGTTGATCAAAGATTTTGATCTAATGGTAAATATACTGCGAGCCGATATTAATCCCCGTAAAGAGGGCCGCCTGATGATGGAGATCAGCGGGGAAGAGGCCAATTACCAAAAAGCAATGACCTGGCTAAAAAAGCAGGGGCTCTCCGTGATGAACCTGGAGCAGCAGATTATCTGGCGCTCAGATCGCTGCACTCACTGCGGCGCCTGCACGGTTATCTGTCCAACCGCTGCTCTTAACTTTGAACGACCTGATATGGTTGTCCGTTTCGAAGAAGATAAATGCATAGTCTGTGAACTTTGCCTGCGTGCATGTCCGGCCAGGGCGATGGAAACCCTGGTTGACAACTCGAATTTCAGATGAGCAGCCGGAGTATATACCGCCGGGAGCTTAAAGGTTCCCGGCTTGCTTCTTTTACGGTGATCGTTAAAGAAACTGATCTTTGGATTGCCGTTGACAGCGAGCTTAACAGAGAAGAGCTTGCTCTTAAAACGGAGACTTTTACCTGGCGACTCAGACATGAAATGGAAGCTTACCTTAAAAAGTATCCTCACCTGCTGGAGAGCCTCGAACCCTGCCTTGTCGGTGCAGATGCTCCTGATATATTGCGTAGGATGGTTGCCGCCGCTAACCAGGCTGGCGTGGGCCCCATGGCGGCTGTAGCCGGAGCCGTTGCAGAAGCGGTAGGGCGGCAGCTTCTTGATCTTTCCCGGGAAGTTATTGTTGAAAACGGTGGCGATATATTTTTAAAAGTTGACGAACCAGTTCAAATCGGCATTTATGCCGGTAGTTCGCCGTTAAGCGGAAAATTTTCCCTGCTTATCAGCGATAAATATTCACCTCTTGGAGTATGCACATCCTCGGGAACAGTAGGCCCCTCTTTCAGCTATGGATATGCTGATGCAGCAGTTGCTGTTTCGCCTTCAACCGCCCTTGCCGATGCTGTGGCAACAGCTATGGGCAACCTGGTAAAAACTAAAGATGACCTTGAGAAAGCGCTTCATTTTGCCCAAAAAATTAATGGTATTACCGGCGCCCTGTTAATATGCAACGATAAAATCGCTGCCTGGGGTGATATTGAACTACATAAAATTTAGTGATAGCTGGGGTTGGGGTAAAAAAAGTTATTCCCGCTGCTTTTAATCATGCCCCAGAGAGGAGGTCGCCAGATGCCTATCTTACCATATAAAGAAAAGTGTCCCGTGCTTGGTGAAGAGGTCTTTATTGCGCCTGGTGCATATGTTATTGGTAATGTATCAATCGGTTCCCGATCGAGTGTCTGGTTCAATGCGGTATTGCGCGGCGACATGGACGGGATCAAAATCGGGGAGGAAACTAACCTTCAGGATAATGCTACTGTTCATGTTGACAAAAATGTTCCTACGATTATCGGCAGCAGGGTTACAATAGGCCATCATGTGGTTCTGCACGGCTGCACTGTTGAAGACGGAGTATTAATCGGTATGGGTTCGGTATTATTAAACGGCGTTGTTATCGGAAGCGACAGTCTTATAGCTGCCGGCAGCCTGATTACTCCGGGAACAATAATTCCACCCCGTTCCCTGGTCATGGGTTCACCGGGCAAGGTTATCCGTGATCTTGATGATGATCAGATTCCTATTGTCGATGCCATGTACAAAAGTTATATTAAGCTTGCCCGGAGTTATAACAGTACCGGTTGAAGAGCTTGACAAACTGCGCTATAATAATTACTGCTAAATGAATATGCCGGCATAGCTCAAATGGTAGAGCAGCTGAATCGTAATCAGCATGTTGGGGGTTCAAGTCCTCTTGCCGGCTCCATGTTTTAAAGGGTTTACTCAGGATACAATCGGCAGTAAGGAACATACTTCCTATTTCAGTGTATAATTTCGTGATGTCAGCTTTCCACGATAACAATGTAAAGGATTGTCAGTAACACCGATCAGGCAGTAACCACAATCTATACATTTTGAACGGTCTTGCTTGCCTTCCTTAAATTTATTGACCAGGTTTGGTTCTATGATTAGAGGCCTGCAAAGAGAAAGGTAATCAGCCTGTTCATTTTCCAGGATGCTTTCCATCACATCAAAGTTGCGAATGCCACCGGTAACAATAACAGGAATGTTTACATGTTATTTTATTTCAGATGCTGCGACCACATTATACTTATGGATAGGTTTTAACATTTTATGAGCAAAGGGTAATACAGCAGATAGTATTTTTTTACTCAATGACGACTTATTCCGATAGCGATGATGCATGTTCATGACAGCTTCGATGGGGGGTTCAGTCATCCTCACTGATTGAAATCCCAAGACAATTCCACCGCTGGAAACCTCAATAGCGTCACCTCCTGTTTCTTCAAATAACTTTGCGATTTTTATTGCTTCAGGTATGGTCATGCCATTTCTATCCCCATCATAGGCATTAAATTTCATTAAAATTGGAACGATATTCTTTAGAGGTCAACACAACAAATCTTTCTGTTTATTATGTTGATGTTCAGGAGCTTGACTGTATGATAGAATATTGTTAAAATTCATTTATATTAGTATAAATCTCCACTTACCTAACAGTTAACCTACTAACACTTGTGGCTGTTCTTTTCTTTTTCTATCTTTCCATAAAGTTATAAGCATGATAATTTAGACCGGTTAGCTACCTTTGAATGAAGGGGGTATTGTCATGTTAGAATTCGATTTATGGCTACTTTACCAGATGATGTTTCGAAGCCGTCTTTTCGAAGAAGCGGTAAAAAAACAATGGGAAAACGGTTTAATTTCTGGTGAAATGCATTTAGGCACGGGAGAGGAAGCAATCATTGCCGGTGTTCTTTGTGAGCTGAAAGACGGGGATGCAGTTGCCCTCGACCACAGGGGCACATCTGCCATGCTTCTCAGGGGTGTAGATCCGGTTTCATTACTGCTGGAGTTATTCGGACACCCGGAAGGTTTATGCGGTGGTCTTGGTGGTCATATGCACTTATTTTCCAAGGATCATTTAATGGCGTCATCCGGTATAGTAGGTTCTTCAGGACCTGCTGCAGCGGGTTTTGCGCTTTCTGCGCAATATCAAAATACCGATAATATTGCAGTTGCATTTTTTGGAGATGGCGCTATGAATCAGGGTATGATGATGGAAAGTATTAACCTGGCATCCGCATGGGGCTTGCCGGTATTGTTCGTTTGTAAAGATAATGACCTGGCAATATCAACTACTTCATCTCATGTAACTGGGGGAAATCTGGTCGATCGTGCTAAGGGTTTCGGGGTTCCGGGGCAGAGGGTAGATGGCTATGATGTAAAAAAAGTCTGGCAAGTCTCCTCTGAAGTAATCAGGCGAATGCGCAGCGGTGGGGGTCCATATTTTTTACAGGCACAATGCGTTCATAAAGATGGACATTTTTTAGGCGACCCATTACTTCGATTTCATGACCATCCGGTAAAAGAATTTTCTAAGGCCACTGGGCCTTTAATAAAATCATTTACATACCCAAAAGGTAAAAATGTAGTGAACAGAGCGAAGGGTCTTTCAGAAGTTTTTAGCCTTATCCTTAATGCAAAGAAGCAGAGGAAGACTAAAAAAGAACCGCTTCAGCTATGTTCATTTGAATTGAGTTCGGAAGAGTACAACTTGGAAGAGATTAAAAATATTATAGCCAGTGATATTCAGGAAGCCGTGCAAAAGGCATTAGAAATCAACCGGAAAGGGGTAAAATAATGAAAAGCATGAAATTTGCTCAGGCAATCGAAAGTGCCCTTTTTCAGGCAATGGCTGAAGATAAAAATGTTTTTATCATGGGCGAAGATGTGCATATGCTACGGATTAATTTGTATGCTCGTTTTGGCAAAGATCGGGTGCGAAGCACTCCGATCTCTGAAAGTGGTTTCCTGGGAGCCGGGGTAACAGCCGCGATGGCCGGGCTTCGGCCAGTAGTGGAAATCATGCTTATTGATTTCATCGGTGTTGCTATGGATGCTGTACTAAATGCGACGGCAAAAAACTTCTTTTTTTCAGGGGAAAAATGGAATGTTCCCCTGGTCATCCGGGCTTCCTGCGGAGGAGGTTATGGGGATGGCGGTCAACACGAACAATCTCTGTGGGGCTGGTTAGCCCATATACCCGGACTTTCTATCGTGGTTCCGAGCAACCCTGCCGATGCGGGAGGGCTGATGCTTGCTTCAATATACCATAACCACCCGGTCATCTACCTGGAACATAAAATGCTGGCTGATTATTGGCTTGACTATTTGGGTATTGGCGGTCGTTCTAATATATCCTTTGATCTTCCTCCGAATGGCATAGAAGGAGCAGTTCCCAATACCTGGCAGCCTATCCCTTTAGGGCAGCTTAATGTTTTGCGGGAAGGTACTGATATCACCATCGTAAGCCTGGGTATTGATGTGCACCGTTCACTAGCCGCGGCAACAGATCTTGGTAAACAGGGAATATCGGCTGAAGTCCTCTATTTA